>CAMAYU010000231.1 GCA_945862235.1 Schlesneria paludicola DSM 18645 | reverse complement strand
GTGAGAAGTCGCGTCGAGGGCGAGTTGATCAAGATCGCGTTCGTTGAAGGACAGATGGTGAACGAGGGAGACTTGCTGGCTGAGATTGATCCGCGCGCGTTTGAGGTCCAGCGAGACCAGGCCGAAGCGCAACTGGCTCGCGACGAAGCTGCCTTGAAATCGGTGAACCTCACGCTGACTCGTTACAAAGATTTGCTCTCTTCCAAGACGATCGCTCAACAGCAGGTGGACGATCAGACCGCGCTGGTCCAACAGGCCGAGGGCGCGTTGCGAGCCGACCAAGCACTCGTCGCGAACGCCAAGTTGCAACTCTCGTATTGTCGGATCGAGGCCCCCATCAGCGGGCGGATTGGACTGAGGCTGGTCGATGAAGGGAACATCGTGCGTGCCAATGAAGCGACCGGTTTGGCGGTCATCACGCAACTCCAACCGATCTCCGTCGTGTTCACGATCCCGCAAGACGACATCGCGCGGGTCCAACTCCAATCGCGCGACGGTCGCGTGCTGGAGGTCGATGCCTACGACCGCGACTTCAAGCTGAAGTTGGCGAGCGGCACGTTGGCCGCCATCGACAACCAAGTCGATCCTCAGACCGGAACGGTCCGCCTCAAAGCGGTCTTCGCGAATGAAGACGGGCTGCTGTTTCCTAACCAATTCGTCAACGCGCGGCTGCTCGTCGAGACGCGACCGAGCGTCCTCGTCGTTCCGTCAGCCGCCGTCCAACGCGGCCCGGCGTCGCCATTCGTCTACGTCGTTCAAGCGGATGAAACGGTCGAGCTACGCAGCGTCGTCATCGGTCCCTCGGAAGGGATCGAGACCTCGATCACCAGTGGCTTGGAACCGGGTGAAGCGGTCGTCACGGAAGGAATCGACAAGCTGCAACCGGGAGCAAAAGTGTCGCTGCGTGACACGTCGTTGAAAGACAAGAAACCGGAAAGAGGCAAGGGAAACTCGCCTCCCAAAGCCAGCGAGACTCTTGGGCATTAGCCCGCATCTATTCTTCTGAGCGGGCGACGTAAGTCCCCTAGCTCTTCGCCGTGGTGGTCATTGCCGGTGTTAAAACTGGCCCCTTCAGCTTGTTTGGATAGTGAAGCAGATGCGCGACACCGAACACTCTTCCCCGTGCCCTCCCGTGTTCCCCGTGGTTGTCTCTGACGGGAACGGAAGTAATCACAGGGAACACGGGAGGGCACGGGGAAGACCGGCAGAGGTGTTTTGATGACTCGATGTACTCGATTGTGGCTGTCGAATTAGGGTCGGACTGACACCCAAGGCGAAGAGCCAGGGGACTCACGTCCCCCGCTCGGAAACAATGGACGAGCTGACGCTCGATGACGAAGAACCCAACCCGATGAACCTGTCTCGACCATTTATCCTGCGACCTGTGGCGACCGTGTTGTTCATGGTGGCGATCTTGTTGGTCGGGATGGTCGGTTATCAGCAGTTGCCGGTCTCCGCATTGCCGCAGGTCGATTACCCGACGATTCAAGTGGTGACGTTCTATCCGGGGGCCGGTCCCGATGTGATGGCGTCGTCGGTCACGGCTCCGCTCGAAAGGCAGTTCGGTCAGGTCCCCGGTCTGACGCAGATGACATCGACCAGTTCGGAAGGTTGTTCGGTCGTCACGCTGCGGTTCGAATTGGAGTTGAGCATTGATGTCGCCGCGCAGCAGGTGCAGGCGGCGATCAACGTGGCGTCGAGCTTCCTGCCGCGCGATCTTCCGAACCCGCCGATCTACACGAAGACCAATCCCGCCGATGCCCCGATCCTCACGCTGGCCCTGTCGTCCGACACGCTGCCGCTGACGAAGGTCGAAGACTTGGCCGACACGCGGCTGGCTCAGAAAATCTCGCAGTTGTCCGGCGTCGGGATGGTGAGCATTAGCGGAGGCCAGAAGCCCGCGATCCGCATTCAAGCCAATCCGACTTCGCTCTCGACGCTCGGTCTGAACATGGAAGACCTGCGGACGGCCCTCGTGCAAGCCAACGTCAATCAGGCCAAGGGGAGCTTCGACGGGACGCGGCAGGCGTACACGATCAGCGCCAACGATCAGGTCCTCACCAGCGAACAATACCGCCGGTTGATCGTCGCCTACCGCAACGGTGCTCCCGTCCAACTGTCCGACGTAGCCGATGTGATCGACGGGGCCGAGAACCAGCGACAGGCCGCGTGGAGGAACGAGACTCCCGCCGTGATCCTCAACATTCAGCGGCAACCCGGCGCGAACATCATTGAGGTCGTGGACCGCGTACAGGCGCTGCTGCCGCAGTTGAAGGACTCGCTCCCGGCGTCGGTCTCGATCACTGTGCTGACCGATCGCACCGTGACGATCCGTGCGTCGGTCGAAGACGTGCAGCGTGAGTTGCTCATGACCATCGGCCTCGTCGTTCTTGTGATCTTTCTGTTTCTGAGAAACATCCCGGCGACAGTGATCCCGAGCGTCGCGGTCCCGCTGTCACTCGTCGGGACGTTCGCGGTCATGCACCTTCTCGGCTACAGCCTGAACAATCTCACATTGATGGCGCTGACGATCTCAACGGGCTTCGTCGTGGACGACGCGATCGTGATGATCGAGAACATCATGCGGTACATCGAAGCGGGGGAATCGCCGCTCGCCGCATCACTGAAAGGGGCCGAGCAGATCGGCTTCACCATTGTCTCGCTGAGCGTGTCGCTCATTGCCGTGCTGATCCCGCTGCTGTTCATGGGAGACATCGTCGGCCGGTTGTTTCGTGAGTTCGCAGTCACTCTCAGCGTGGCGATTCTCGTCTCGGCGGTCGTCTCACTGACACTCACGCCGATGATGTGTGCGAAGCTGCTCAAGCACACGCGGCCGGAAGAACATGGCTGGATGTACCGCTCGTCGGAGGCGGCGTTCGATGCCGTGATCTGGCTCTACGGACAAACGCTGACGGTCGTGCTGCGGCATCAAACGTTGACGATGGTCATCTCGGCAGTGACGCTGGCAGCGACCGTCGAACTCTACTTGCTCGTCCCCAAAGGCTTCTTTCCGGTGCAGGATACGGGCGTGATCTTGGGCATTTCGGAAGCGCCGCAAAGCATCTCGTTCGAAGCGATGGCCGCTCGCCAGTTGGAACTGAACCGCGCGATCCTGACTGATCCGGACGTGGCCAGTTTGTCGAGCTTCATCGGGATCGACGGCACCAACACGACGCTCAACAGCGGACGAATTCTCATCAATCTGAAGTCCCTCGAAGAGCGACACCACGTCCCCGCGACCGACATCATCCGACGGTTGCAACGGCGGCTGGAGTCTGTCTCCGGAATCACACTGTTCCTGCAACCGGTTCAAGATCTGACGGTCGAAACGCGCGTCAGTCGGACGCAGTACCAGTACAGCTTGGAAGACCCGAACGGGCAGGAACTCAACGAATGGGGACCGAAGTTCGTGAGCAAACTTCAGTCGCTCCCCGAACTGCGCGACGTGGCGAGTGACCAGCAGAACGATGGCCTTCAGGCGCGCGTCGTCATCGACCGCGACACGGCATCACGACTCGGGATCACGCCGCAGATGATTGACGACGCATTGTATGACGCCTTCGGGCAGCGGCAGGTCTCGATCATGTTTACGCAGTTGAACCAGTACCGACTGATTCTCGAAGTGAAGCCCGACTTCAAGAACGAGCTGCGCGATCTGAATGCCGTTCACATTCGTCCCCCCGGCGGCGGCATGGTCCCGCTCAGCAGCTTCGCGCGGGTCGAGGAAACGACGGCCCCGCTCACGATCAATCATCAGGGGCAATTTCCTGTCGTGACGGTCTCGTTCAACTTGGCGTCGGGCGTGTCGTTGGGTGAGGCGGTCGAAGCGATCTCGCGTGCGAAGGCCGAGCTGGACCTGCCTCCCAGTCTCGTCGGCAGCTTCCAAGGGACAGCCGCTGCGTTTCAAGCCTCGTTGAAGAACACGCCGTGGCTCATTCTCGCCGCACTCGTCACGGTCTACATCGTGTTGGGCGTGCTGTACGAGAGCTACATCCACCCGATCACGATTCTCTCAACATTGCCGTCGGCTGGTGTCGGCGCGTTGGTCGCGTTGCTGTTGTGCCGTCACGACCTGAGCGTCATCGCGCTGATTGGCATCATCCTGTTGATTGGCATCGTCAAGAAGAACGCGATCATGATGATCGACTTCGCGCTGGAGGCTCAGCGCCGTCAGGGCCAGTCCCCGCGCGAAGCGATCTTCGCGGCCTGCCTGCTCCGTTTCCGACCAATCATGATGACCACGATGGCCGCGCTGCTCGGTGCCGTACCGCTCGCAATCGGTACGGGAGTCGGCTCGGAACTCCGCCGCCCGCTCGGCATCACGATCATCGGCGGCTTGATCTTCAGCCAGTTGCTGACGCTCTACACGACGCCGGTGATCTATCTGTGGTTTGATCGAATTGGGGCGCGGCTGGGGATGTCGGTGGTTGGCCGCTCGCATGCAGCGGCAGAACCAGGTGAGTCCGCAGGGGTGGAGAAATGAGCCTCTCCACCCCCTTCATTCATCGACCGGTTGGGACGACGTTGCTCGTCGTGGCGATCACGTTGGCGGGGGCGCTTGGTTACGGGTTGTTGCCCGTGTCGCCGCTGCCGCAGGTCGATTTCCCGACGATCCAAGTGAGTGCCAATCTGCCGGGGGCAAGTCCCGAAACGATGGCTTCGGCCGTGGCGACGCCGCTCGAACGGCAGTTCGGTCGGATCGCGGGGATCGCCGAGATGACCTCATCCAGCTCGCTCGGTTCGACCTCGATCACGATGCAGTTTGACCTCGATCGCGACATCAACGCGGCCGCGCGGGATGTGCAGGCAGCGATCAATTCGGCGCGAGGCCAGCTTCCCGCGAACTTGCCGAACAACCCGTCGTATCGCAAGGTCAACCCGGCCGACTCGCCGATCATGATCCTCGCGCTGACCTCGCCCATTCACACCAAGCGGCAGATGTACGACGCGGCCGCGACGATCCTGCAACAGCGGCTGGCTCAAGTGCCGGGCGTGGGGCAAGTCTCCGTCGGCGGTGGCTCGCCCCCGGCGGTGCGAGTCGATCTGAATCCGACGGTGCTGAATCATTTCGGGATCGGACTCGAAGACATCCGCGCGACGCTCGGCGCGGCGAACGCCAATCGCCCGAAAGGCCAGATCAGCGATGAGTCTCAGTCGTGGTCGATCACCGCGACTGACCAACTGCTGACGGCACCCGAGTACGAGTCGCTCATCGTCAGCTACCGCAAGGGAGCCGCCATTCGGTTGAAGGACATCGCGACGGTGACGGACTCGGTGGAAGACATTCGGACGTTCGGACTCTTTAACGGCCAGCCTGCCATCACGGTCGTCGTCTCACGACAACCCGGTGCGAACATCATCGCGACCGTCGATCATATCCGTTCGCTGTTGCCTCAACTCGACGCGCAAATCCCCGCCGCAATGGAGCTGAAAGTGGCGATGGACCGGACGGGAACCATTCGCGCGTCGCTGTATGAGATTCAGTTCACGCTGCTGATCTCGGTGGCTCTCGTGATCCTCGTCGTCTTCGTGTTTCTGCGAGACCTCCGCGCGACGTTCATCCCCAGCGTGGCGGTCCCGGTCTCGTTGATCGGGACATTCGGCGCGATGTATCTGGCGGGATACAGCCTCGACAACTTGTCGCTGATGGCACTGACCATCGCGACCGGCTTCGTCGTGGACGACGCCATCGTCGTGATCGAGAACATCATGCGACATCTCGAAGCGGGCCTGTCGCCGCTGGAAGCGTCGCTGCTCGGAGCGCGCGAGATCGGCTTCACGGTGCTGTCGATCAGCGTCTCGCTCGTCGCGGTCTTCATCCCGATCCTGCTGATGGGCGGGATCGTCGGGCGACTGTTTCAAGAGTTCGCCGTCACACTGTCGGTGGCGATCGGGCTGTCGCTGCTCGTGTCGCTCACCGCGACGCCGATGATGTGTGCGGTGCTGCTGAAACCGCACGCGAAGCACCGCGTCCCGTCGGCGGAGCGACGGGACTACAGTAGTCCAGACGCTCCGCCGGCTGGACTGTCGAGAGGCGAGAAAGGTCGCCTGTTCCTCGCCAGCGAATGGCTCTTCGGGCGCATCCTGTCTCTGTACGAAGTGACGCTGCGCCGCGTACTGCTTCACCAACGGCTCACACTATTCGTCACCCTCTCGACGATTGGCCTCACGGGTTATCTGTACGTGATCGTGCCGAAAGGTTTCTTCCCCCAGCAGGACACCGGGCGCTTGAGCGGCAGCCTGCAAGCCGATCAGGACACGTCGTTCCAGTCGATGTCGCGGTTGCTGGAGCAGTTCACGGTCGTCGTCAAAGAAGACCCGGCGGTGGAGAGCATGATCTCGTTCATCGGTGGGCAGACGAGTGCTGGCGGTGCGTCGAACTCAGCCCGCATGTTTGTCTCGCTGAAGCCGCTGAGGGAACGGAAGCTGAGGGCCGATGAAGTGATCGCCCGCATCCGCAGCAAGACCTCGAAGCTGCCGGGTGCCAGCCTCGTGATGCAGTCTACGCAAGACCTGCGGATCGGCGGGCGTTCCTCCAGCGCTCAGTACCAGTACACGCTGCGCGGCGACAGCTTGAGCGAGCTGACTCAATGGAGTGTCAAACTGCTGACAGCCATGCGCACGTTGCCGGGGCTGGTCGATGTGAACTCCGATCAGCAGACGCGCGGCTTGCAGACGCGGCTGAACCTCGACCGCGACACGGCCGCTCGGCTGGGGATCAGCATCGCCACCATCGACAACACGCTCTACGACGCCTTCGGCCAGCGACCGGTCACGACGATGTACAAGTCGCTCAATCAGTACCGCGTGGTGATGCAGGTCGAGCCGGAGTTCTCGCAAACGCCCGAGGCGATCCGGCACATCTTCGTGAAGGGCCGCAACGACGCGCAAGTGCCGCTCACGACGCTGTTCCGTCAGACCGCGACCAACACCGCGCTGACGGCCAATCACTCGGGACAGTTCCCGTCGGTGACGATCTCGTTCAATCTCGCGCTGGGCACGTCGCTCGGCGAGGTCGTGCCGAAGGTCGAACAGGCCGCGCGCGAGTTGGGTCTGCCGCAAAGCATTCAGGGCAAGTTCCAAGGGACGGCGCAAGCATTTCAAGACTCGCTCCGCACACAGCCACTGCTGATTCTGGCGGCCCTCGTCGCGGTCTACATCGTGCTCGGCATCTTGTACGAAAGCTACATCCACCCGCTGACGATCCTCTCGACGCTGCCGTCGGCGGGAGTCGGTGCGTTGCTCGCGCTGCTTGTCTGTCGCATCGAGCTAAACGTGATGGCGTTGATCGGCATCCTGCTGTTGATCGGCATCGTCAAGAAGAACGCGATCATGATGATCGACTTCGCGTTGGAAGCCGAACGCCGCGACGGCCTCTCCCCCGAAGAGGCGATCTTCCAAGCCTGCCTCTTGCGATTCCGGCCGATCACGATGACGACGCTTGCCGCGCTGCTCGGTGGCCTCCCGCTGGCACTCGGCATGGGCGAGGGAGCCGAACTGAGACAACCGCTCGGCATCGCCATCGTCGGCGGCCTGATCTTCAGCCAGATGCTGACGCTCTACACCACGCCGGTTGTCTACCTGTACCTCGACCGAGTCCGACTGTGGTGCGAAGGGAACAACAAGCCCGCTTCGTGAACGGGCGCACACGAGCTTCAGATCGAAAAGCTAACCGCTTCCGCCATGACCTTGGGCATCAACTTGATCAACATGTCACGTTTGCTGTGTGAGGTAGCGAGGTAGTCGAGAGCCGGGTTGAGCTCTGGGTCGTATCCGCCAGTGCTCTTCGTCATCTGCATGTGGTTTGCCATGTGATCGGCGACTGCGGTGAGTGCCACGAGCGGGCGATCAGTCATCTCATCTGAGTACGTGTGATGGAACCGTACGGCATCGGCGAGCGACTGCGGCAAGCCGCTGTACTCGACGAACCAGCCACCCAGACTACAGTGCGTCGTTCCGAACAGATCCTGTTCACGCTGGAGCAACTCCTGCTGTTTGGCCTCGCCCCCTTCATTGCAGTCCAGCTTGTCGGACTTGGTGAAATCGGCGGGGTCCAGCACCGCCATCAGGATGCGACCGATGTCGTGAATCAAACCTGCGGTGAACTCTTCCCCTTGGAAGCCCAAGTTCAATTCCTGGTTTAATCCGCTGGCGATCTTTGCTGTCAGGAACCCGTGTCGCCAGAGTGCCTCCCGAATCCAAGTCTCCGTCATCGTCAGTTGCAACATCAGACTATTGGCGCTGGAAGCAATGATGAGATTCTTACACTGGTCCAACCCCAGTCTCGACACTGCACGTGTCAAACTTGGGATCGGCAGACCACGCGAGTAGACCATGCTGTTGGCCATTTTCAGCATGTCGGTCGCCAGCGTCATGTCGCGTTTGATGAGGGCCGAGAACTGCCGGATCGAGCAGTCGGGTCGCTTGACCATGTCCAGCGCTTTGAGTGCCAGCGACGGCAGCATCTGCAACTGACCGATCTTCCACAGCAAGTGGACGCGCGTCTCTTTTGATGGGTCGAGAACTTCTGTTTCGTTGGTGTCAGAGCGTGTCATCATGGCCGTGGCCATACCAGCAGTCTCCTTGTCTCGAGCAAGACAAACGACAAGCCCTTCAAAACTGAAACGGGGGGATGATCTCCGATTGTCCCTTTACGCTCTGCGGAAACGATAGCTCGGAAACGTGCGTGGTGCGGCATTGGCGCGACGCCCGCAGCCCGCGAACGCCAAGCGAACTCTGCTCGCTAACGGCGTATTCGAATCGTGACGATTGTTCCGCCGACATCCGTTCGATTGGTTTACGCTGCGACAGGCTGGCTCGACGTCCGGATGTGGCCATCGTCGGAGACATCTTCAAACCGGACGCTCATCCGTTTCGAGACGCCCGATTCTTCCATCGTCACACCGTACAGAACATCGGCGACCGTCATCGTCCGTTTGTGGTGCGTGATGACGATGAACTGCGTCGATTGCTGGAAGGCTTTCACGACGGCGGTGAACCGCTCGACGTTGGCTTCGTCGAGAGCCGCATCGACCTCGTCGAGGATGCAGAACGGACTCGGCTTGCTTTGGAAGATGGCCATGATGAGGGCGATGGCCGTCATCGTTTTTTCGCCGCCGCTCAAGAGTGAAATGCTCCGCAGTTCCTTGCCCGGCGGACGGGCGGCGATGTCGATGCCGCAGTCGAGGACATCGTTCGGGTCTTCCAACACGATGTCTCCCTCACCGCCGCCGAAGACCTGGCGGAAGAGCTGCTGAAAGTTCGTGCGGATCGTCTCGAAGGTCTCCGCGAACAGGCGACGCGATTCGAGGTTGATCTTGCGAATGATGTCTTCGAGCGTGCTCTTCGCTTCGACGAGGTCCTGCAACTGCGCCGACAGTTGCTCGAACCGGTTCTCCAACATCTCAAGATCACGCAGGCTGTCGGTGTTGACGTTGCCCATCAGCTTGAGCTGCTTGCGCAGCCGATTGACGCGGGCTTCGAGTTCCGGGCGGAGGTCGGGGAAGGAGGGTTGAGAGTTGCGGAGCGCGGTTTGTGATGCCACCGGTCCTACGACTGCCACTGCC
>CAMAYU010000230.1 GCA_945862235.1 Schlesneria paludicola DSM 18645 | reverse complement strand
TCAGGGTGGATCGTCACACCTCTTACCCGAACAAGACTCTCACGGCGCTGGCTCGCACACACCCGGCAACTCGTGTTCATGAACGCCTGCGGGATGGCAAAAACCAAATTCGTTGAATTGCCACCAGCGAACACTTCGCTGCTCCGGTTTGTCGGACCGACGCGCTCCAGATTCAACGGCTACGTACTGGTCAGTGGCTGTGAGTACGACTTGGAACAACCGCAACTTCTGACGGGGATCGTGCTGTTTTCCCATCCGGGTGTAAGGATTTGAGTCACCGATCCGGTAAGCTCCGCCAGCCTCGATGTGGCTCCTCATTAATTCGGCTGGCGGAAGTATCTCATGTCTGAGCCCCTGGCAACTCCGCAACAGCCGCGGGACATCAGCCGCAGCACGCAGGGGAGTTGTCAAAAGAACGGCTCGAAAGTAGCTGACCGCGCTCGACATTCATCAGCGTTTGCGGAGTTGCGTGAAGGATTGTTCCAGCGACTCGCGGAGCAAGGCGCCGTCGTTGGAATAGACCACGAACCGGGAGCCTTGTTTGATGGTGCGTTCCATTTGCTCGCGTTTGCCGAACCAGCTTCCGGCGGCGACGTGGGAGCGGTTTGCGACGTCGATGATCCGCTGGATCATCGCGACGAGGTCCGGGTGGTCGTACTCGTTGGGGATGCCCATGTTGGTGGTCAGATCGTTGGGTCCGACGAAGACCGCGTTGACGCCGGGGATCGCGCAGATCTTTTCGAGGTTTTCGACCGCCAAGACTGATTCGATCATCGGGACGAAGACGGTGTTCGCACAGCGTTCCTCGATGGCGTACTTCCGTGTCTTCTCGCTGGGCCATTTTCCTTCGGCCAGGACGCGCTCCAGAGCCTGCCCTTTCAACGGCCGATAGATCGCAGCCGCTGCGAGGCGTCGAGCGTGTTCCACATCCTCGACGTACGGCACGACCACACCGTCGAACGAATCGCAGACCTTCGACACATCGTCCGGTTCGCGGCTGTGAGTTCGTGCCAAGCAGGCGATGCCCTTGGCGGCCAGTGCGTACCGAACAGGGAGGAACTCTGCCAGATCGAGCGCGTTGTGTTCGGCAGTGACAATCACGAAGTCGAGCGCGTCGTCCGGCAGCACATCGACGATGGCAGGATTGACGGTGTATTGAAAGAACGTGCCGTAGACGGTTTGTCCGCGTTACATCTTTTCCTTGAGCGCCTTGCCGAGTTTGCTTGCTGCCATGAGTTGATGACTCCCAAGAGAGGATCGTTGAGTTGTTCAAGTCAGCGCACCACAGTATCAAAAGACGAGACCGAGGATGAAACGTAGTCACGACTCGCCAGAGCGTGGCGACGAACTGAGATGCAGCCTCACTGGTGCCTCTGGCCGAGGAGAATTTCCGGATGTCGAACGTCTTGGGGTTTGGTGCGAACGGGGACGGCGTCGCAGATGACACGGCGGCGTTGCAGCACACGATTGATTCGGGCGACGGAGTGCTGCGGCTCAACAAGGGGACGTATCGGATCACGAAGTCGTTGGTGCTTGATCTGACGAAGACGGGGTTCGGAGGCGTGCGCGGCGAGGGGGGGACGTCGCGGATCGTGATGGCCGGAGCGGGGCCGGCGATTCGGGTGATCGGCGATCATCAGGGGACCGCCTCGCCGAGCAGCGTGCAGGCTCACACGTGGGACAAGGAGCGGTTCCCCACGATCAACGGCATCGAGATCGTCGGCGAGCATCCAGACGCCGTCGGCATCGAACTTCGCAAGACGATGAAGTGCGTGATCTCGCAGGTGCTGGTGCGCCGCTGCCGCATCGCCGTGCATCTGGTCGAACGGAATCGTGACTTCGTGCTGACTGACGCGCACTTGTACGACAATCACGAGATCGGCCTGTTCTTCGATCGCTGCAACCTGCATCAGATCATCGTGCAGGGCTGCCACATCAGTTGGAACAAAGTGGCGGGGATCAAGTCGCTCGGCGGGGACGTTCACAACTTGCAAATCGTCGGCAACGACATTGAGTACAACAACTCAACGGCCGGAGGATCGAAAACACCACCACCGGACGGACACCCTGACGGTTCAGAGATCTGGTTCGACGCGACCGACGGTGTCATCAGCGAGGTCACGATCAGCGGCAACACGATTCAAGCAACCGTGCAAACCGGCGGGGCGAACATTCGAGTCGTCGGAGCCGAAGTCCAACGACCGCAGACTGCCGATGCGCCGAAGACCCAGAAGGCCGACACCGCGCATCTCATCAACATCACCGGCAACGTGCTCGGCAGCCAGTGGCGAGCGGTCGAACTCCGCAACGTCTCGCGAGTCACGATCACCGGCAACACGATTTACGACTCGGCCGATCTGTCCGTCTTCGCCGCGAAGAGTGCGGGCATCGTCGTCAGCGGCAACGCTTTCGTCTGGCGCGGCAATGATTCCGAACCGCCGAAGGACGGACTTCGTTTTGAAGATTGCGACAACGTGTTGCTCAGCGGTCTCGCGACGCAGCGTTTCTGCGCTGGTTCCGCCGAACGCGGAGCCGCCGTGACGTTCGTCCGTTGCAGCGACTGCGGAGTTTCCGACTGCCAGATCCTCGACCCGTTGCATCGCGGACTCGAACTGGAAGACTGCGTCCGCTGCCGAGTCGCCAACAACACGATTGTCGATCGCCGCGCGTCACCGTCGATGAAGCACGCGATCCGAGTCCTCGGCCAAAGCCGCGACAACCTCATCACCGGCAACATCCTCGGCGGCGCGACCGAGAAACTACTCGACGCGAGTGGCGATCCGTCCGAGGTTCGCGACAATCTTCTGCTTCGGCAAGAAATCTAGGCACGTCTCACCATGAAGACGCTGGTCATCCTCGCCTCGAAGGAACAACTCATGATTCTGCGAACCTATTGGTTCTTGTTACTCACGCTGCTGACTCTGCAAACGGCAATGGGCGACGACGCATCGGCGGGGGCCAAGGAGCGGCGGTTTCGGCTGACTTTGCCGCCGACGGTTTACGCGGTGCCCGGCGTGGAAATGAGTCTGTACTTTGAGAACACCGTGCTCGTTGCCGAAGGGCAGAAGGTTGCGTTCGATGTCGAGTGCCCACTGGGAAAGGTCGATGCGCGGCGCTGGACGTTGAATGCCACCGAGCAACAGGTCGGAAGCGTACCGCTCAAACTGAAGGTCAAAGACGAGTCCGGCAAGGTCGTTGACGAAGCGGTGACTCAAGTGCGAGTCGTTTCAGCGGAGGTGGGGAAAGGAAAGGACATCACGTTGCTGATCGTCGGAGACAGCCTGACTCATGCTTCGGCCTACCCGAATGAAATCGCGAGGTTGCTCGCACTGCCGGGCAATCCACGATGGACAATGATCGGCACTCACAAACCGGCGGGAGCAGCGGCGGGCGTTGTGCATGAAGGTTACGGCGGATGGACCTGGGCGGCGTTCACGTCCCGCTTTGATCCGAAGAACCCCGAGCCGGGCTACAAGGGGAGCAGCCCGTTCGTGTTCGCGGCCGGTGAGCCGCCTCAAGGGAAGCTAGATATCGCGCGGTATTTCGCCGAACGCGCGGGAGGAAAAGTCCCGGACTTCATCACCGTCATGCTGGGGATCAACGATTGCTTCAGCTTCAATCCGGACGATGCCAAGCAGCTCGATCTGCGAATCGACGGCGTCTTCAAGGAAGCGGACAAGCTCGTCGCCGAGTTCCGCGGCACGGCACCTCACGCCACGATCGGCGTCTGCCTGACGACTCCGGGCAACAGTCGCGATGCGGCCTTCGTGGCGAACTACAAAGATCGCTACACGCGCTGGGGTTGGCGGCGGATTCAACATCGGCTTGTCGAACGCCAACTGACCCACTTCGGCAATCGCGAGGCGGAACGAGTTTGCATCGTCCCCACCGAACTCAATCTGGATGTCACGGACGGCTACCCCGAGAACAACGGCGTCCATCCGAATGCCGCCGGATACCAGCAGATCGGAGCGTCGATTTATTGCTGGCTGAAGTCGCGATTGGCGGAATGAGTCACCAGCAACGACTCGGTTACTGGATGCTCCGAAAGTTTCCACAGTGTTTCGATCTTGTTATCGTCACACGTCGGTCAATGTTGATTGGTAAGCCGCTCTCCCGCCTTGACGCTCCCGCCCGGTGCTCTTCCTGCCTTGAACTTCGTCAACCCGAATTGATTTCTGGATCATGAAATCACGCCGCCAGACGAACGCGGTCGTTGGCCTGCTGCTGATGGCGGCAATGGTTTCGGCTCGGTTTGCGGAAGCCGCCGACGAAGCGATGCCGTTGCATCAGCAAATTGACGAACTGATCGGCAAACGGCTCGTCGAGTTGAAGGTTGTCCCGGCAACGGTCAGCAGTGATGCGGAGTTCGTGCGACGCGTCTATCTCGATTTGACCGGCGTCATCCCGACGGCCAAGCAGGCCCGCGCGTTTCTGGATGACTCGGCCCCGGATAAGCGGCAGCGGTTGATCGACGAGTTGCTCGCGAGTCCCGATCACGCGATCCACATGGCTCGTGTGTTCGATGTGATGCTGATCGAGCGCCGGATTCCAACGATCACGTCGTATGACGTGCCGGCTCAGAAGTGGCGGGAGTATCTGACCGGCGCGTTTGCGGAGAATCAGCCGTGGGATCGGATGGTGCGCGACGTTCTCAGCAGTGACGGCACGGACGAACGCAATGCGGCCGGGGTCAAGTTTTATCTCGTTCGCGATGTCGCGCCGCATCAGCTCACGCGCGACGTTGGCCGATTGTTTCTTGGCGTCGATTTGCAGTGCGCCCAGTGTCACGACGACCCGCGCATCGAGTCGTACCGACAGGCCGACTACTTCGGCATCTACGCGTTTCTCCAGCGAATGACCGCGTATCGCGATAACGACAAAAACGTGTCGCTGGTCGGTGAGACGGCCGTCGGAAAAACGTCGTTCGTGTCGGTCTTCACGGCCAAGGGTGGCGAGACGAACCCGCGACTTCCCGGCGGTGAGATGGTCGCCGATCCGGAAGTGGAAAAAGACAAGGAATACGTCGTGAAGCCCGGTCCGAAGGAACGCGGCGTACCGACCTACAGCCGGCGATTGAAGCTGGCCGAACTCTTGCCGCGAGCCACGACGCAGGGTTTCTCTCGGAACATCGTCAACCGGCTCTGGGCGATGCTGATGGGACGCGGCCTCGTGCATCCGCTCGATCTGCATCATGCGGGCAATCCGCCGTCGCATCCCGAATTGCTCGATCGTCTCGAACGCTGGCTCGTCGAGCACCAGTACGATCTCAGAGCGTTGCTGCGCGAGATGCTGCTCAGCCAAACGTATCAGCGATCGAGCGTCTTGCCCGAAGGCGTGAAAGAACTGCCAGACGAAGCATTCGCCGCCGCGCCGCTGCGAGGCTTATCGCCAGAGCAACTCAGTTGGTCGCTGCTGCAGGCCACCGGCCGCATCGAACAGCACTTCAGTCAGTTCGCAGCGAAACAAAAGTCGGATGCGGCCAAGCCCGATGATGCACCGCCCGCATGGACGGCTCGCGCGACGCAGCTTGAGCCGCTCGAACGCCAAACACGGCCGCTCATCACGGTCTTTGCCGGATTGCCCGGACAACCCGACGGAGATTTTCAGCCGGTCGTCGATCAGGCTCTGCATCTGCTCAACAGCCCGGCGATGCTGCCTCTGTTGCGCGATGAACTGAGCAACTTGCTGAAGCGACTGACGGCAATCTCGGAGATCGAACCGTTGGCGGAAGAACTCTACTTGAGCGTCCTGAGCCGCCGTCCCAACGCCGACGAGACTGCCCAAGTCCGCGAATTGATGGAATCAAAGAAGTCTCCAGAAGAGCGCCGCGAGCCGCTGACCGCTTTGATTTGGGGTTTGCTGTTGTCGTCCGAGTTTCGATTGAATCACTGACACGATCGGGAGTCTTCTGGATGCCTCAACAGTTCTCACGTCGCGAACTCCTTGCCGGTGCTGCTGGAGCGATTGCTGCAACCTCGCTCGGGGCGTCACTGCGAGCAGACACAGCGATGCCGTCGCGTAAGCAGCTGATGCTCCTGTTCATGTCCGGAGGCAAAAGCCAATTCGAGACGTGGGATCCAAAACCTGGCGCCAAGACCGGCGGGCCGTTCCGAGCGATCTCGACATCGATTCCCGGCGTGCAGATCGGCGAGTTGTTGCCTCACTGCGCCAAGATCATGCACCGGCTGACCGTGGTTCGCAGTGTGAACTCGGGCATCGCCGATCACTTTCAAGGGCACTACGCACTGCAATCGGGACGCATCGCGACGGGCTATCCGGTACTGGGCTCGGCGGTCGCGAAGTTGCTCGAACGTCCCGACGATGTGCTGCCTGGCTACGTCTCAATCCGACGCGACGGGCCCAAGGCTTACACCGATGTGGGCGATGCTGGATTCCTCGGCGCGAAGTACGAGGGAGTGCGGATCGTCAACAACCAGCCGCCCGCGAATTTGATTCAACCATCTGCCGTTTCGCCGGCGCTGGCCGAGGCCGTTGACCGAATCCGTCAATCATCCGACGAGCGTTTTCGGCTCGGTCGCGAAGACGGCCCGATTCACGGTTACGGCACGACGTTCCATCAGGCCAGAGCGTTGATGCAGCGTCGTGAGATCTTCGACTTGTCGAAGGAAGCGCCCAAGGATCATGAGCGCTATGGCAAGCACGAGTTTGGTCAGCATTGTCTGCTCGCGCGACGTTTGTTGCAGTCGGGCGTGAGCTGCGTGAAGGTCACGCACTTCGATTGGGACGCTCACCAAGACAATTTCTACTGGCATCAAATCCGCTGTGCCGAGTTCGATCGAACGCTGGTCACGTTGCTCGATGACCTGTCGGAACACGGCATGTTGGAGCACACTCTGGTCGTCATCGTCGGCGAAATGGGCCGCACGCCGCAGATCAACAACCTCGGTGGTCGCGATCACTGGGGACGTTGCTGGAGCATGGCGCTGGCCGGCTGCGGCGCGAAACCTGGAGTCGTCTACGGCTCGACGAACGACACCGGCACCGAAGTGAAAGACAACCCCGTCAAGCTCGGCGATCTGTTCCACACGTATCTGCGAGCGTTGGGAATCGACTCACGGATGAAGTACGAGATCAACGGCCAAACAAACCCCGTCGCCGACCCAGCGGCAAAACCGATCGACGCATTGCTGGCCTGAAATGCTCTCCTCAGCGGCCTCTTTGCTTCTGTGGTTCATCAATCGCCTTCTTCAAACCAGAAAAGTTTTATCGAACCACAGCGTCACAGAGGTCGCAGAGAAGACGGACAGAGCACCATGCCCATCGACCCGACCAAGTCCCGACAACTTGCCGAGCACAAACACGACGCGCCGCTGATGTGCTGCGTGTTCGATGCTTCGGGGCGTTTCGTCATCGCGGGCGGGCGTGATCGCAAAGTCGTTTGCCTCGATGTCGCGGCCGGAAAAACGACGACGCTTGATGGCCACGAATCATGGACCGGGTCGGTGGTTCGAGCCGGAGCGGAACTGGTGCTGACCGCCGACTACGCCGGTCGAGTCATTGCCTGGGATTGCACCGGCGAGAGCCCTAAGCCTCGGTGGAACATCGCCGCTCACGCCAACACGATCTACGCGATGGCCGCGAGCGCCGACGGCAAGCTGTTCGCTACCGGCGACCGCGACGGCACAATCCGTATCTGGCAGACGAACGACGGGCAACGCACGCACGAGATCACGGGGCTTGAGCATCCCGTCTATGGACTCGCCTTTCATCCCGACGGCAAGCAGTTGGTCTCGGCCGATCGTCAGCCGAAGAAGCCGCGGCTCAAGCTGTGGGAGTTCGCGACGGGCAACGCGCAGCGCAGTATCGACGTGCCTCAGCTATCGGCCTATCGCCGCGTCGAGGACATCGAATGGGGCGGCATCCGCGCGATCACGCTTTCCGCCGACGGCAACACGCTCGTGGCCTGTGGCAGCAACGAATACTCCGGCCCCGCGTGTGCTCTGCTGTTCGACGTCGCGACTGGCGAGTTGAAACGCAAACTCGCCTCGACCTTGAAGGGCTCTTACTACTCGGCCCAGTTCCATCCGCAAGGCTTCCTACTCACGTCTGGCGGCGACGTCGGCAAAGGCGAGTTCCGCGCCTGGGACACGTCCAAAGACGAATCGCTTGCGACCGTCGCCACTCCTGGCCCATGCACTGCCATCGACATCCATCCTGATGGAACCCGTTGCGTGGTCGCGCAGATGAACGGCAAAGGCTCCTACCCCGACGCGGGAACACTCACGCTATTTGAATGGTCGGAGTGACCTGCCCTGTAGATTTCCATTGGTGGTACCAATGAAATTCAGCCTCGCTGTTTGCACCGTCATTCTCGTCGCATCGCCCGTCACTTTTGCTGCGGAGGATCTCGGCGTTGCCGGGAGAGCCGGCAACGGGGGCGATGCTGGAGCCTCGCCTAGTCCCCCGACGGCACCCGCCTCGCCTCGGCCGCCGAGGACAAAACCATCCGCCTCTGGGATCCCCGCGCGGGAAAACTTCTCGCGACCTACGACAGGTTTCCGGAAGCGATAAGCATTGGTGCTCAACTCTTTCAATCGATTGCCTGGACCACAGACAGCCACCGGCTGTGGATCGCTCTGTCACATCACATCGTGCCGCTCGATGTGGCGGCTGGCACATTCGGCCCGCTGGAAAACTTTAGCAACGACGTCGTGCATTTCCTCCACACGTCCCCCGATGGTCAGCGGCTGCTCGCGCGGAGCACGTCCGGTTGGACGTTCGTCTGCGGCCGAGACGCTCAGGACCGCCGCCTGCTCGGCCAGCACCTGGGCCACACCGCGCAGTGGCATCCCGACAGCCGCCGCTTCCTGGGTTGGGAGATCGACTACGGCACGGTCGGGTTCGACGTGGAGACGAACCGCCGGCTGGGGATGCTCTTCCCGTGGCTGACCGGCGACCACTGGCTCTGCCTCGGCCCCACCGGCCACTAGCGCGGCAGCCCCGGCGTCGAAGACCAATTCGTCTACGTCGCTATGCACGAAGACGGATCACAACGCACCTACACTCCGAAGGAATTCGCGGAGAAGTTCGGCTGGAAGAACGCCCCCGACAAGGCCGAGTTGTTAGGGAAGTAGGACACTGGCGTGCGAGGGATGGAGGACGATGCGCAATGGCCCTCGGGGAACGGCGGCCAAGCCAAATACCTCCTGATGAGGCACTCTGAACCGACTTCAAAGCCCGTAGATCTTTTCAGAAGTGTTGTCACCAGAGCCCCTCGGAGTTCATTACGAACTCGAATGTCGTGACGTCCCCAGTGAGGAGGCGTCGTCGGCCAATTCTTGGGATGTGAAGTATTCCGTCGAAGATAACGGCGAAGTTTCAGAACGCCGCGGGAGGCTGCTCCGAACGGCCGTGACAGGTGATTGCGATCACTCGCAATGTGCGTCGGTTGGATCGACCGACGCAGCGAAAAGTAGGCTTGGACGCGTCGGTCTGGCGGCCGTTGGATTGACCGACGCACTCTCGGAAATTGTGTTCCTTCAGTGACTGCCGCCGTTCATCCTCGCAAGCATCGTCAATTTGAAACGGAGATATTCGTTCAATTCTTCGATGAGCCGTCGTTCCGGTAA
>CAMAYU010000229.1 GCA_945862235.1 Schlesneria paludicola DSM 18645 | reverse complement strand
CTGCCGAACTTTACTCCGCCCCTGCTGTTGCGGGGCAGTTTTGCGCTCGCCCTCTTTCAGACGGAACTGGCGACGCTGCGCACCAGCTACAAGACGCTGATCGAGGCCGAAAACGGTGCGCGCCTCGGCCGCATCGAGCGGGATCTCCTGCTGCCGCCGCTGCGCAACCGGTTCGTCCTGTACCGGGAAGCGATCGGAGTGGAATACGGGCCGAACCATCCGTTCACCACGTCCCTGCCCAATGTGTACCCACTCCCCGGCAGCACTCCCGACGGAGTAACGTTGACCGGTGCGTGGATTCCCGCCGACGAGCTGGCCGAATTCAGTTGGCCCGCTTCGACGAACCCGAACCTGGACCACTACGTAGTGCGGATGTCGGTCGGCTCGAGCTATGACGCCGCGACTGCCACCGTCGCCGGTAACTTCGCGGCGGGGACGACAAGCCTCGCCACGACCGTGGGCCTCGAAAACCCCGGCGATGTCGCCTCGTTCAAGGTCTTCGTGGTCCTCACCACCGGCAACGAAGCGGGCAGCAACACCGTGACGATCACGCGGCCGTGATTGAGGTGACTCCACGTTGAGCAGCCTGTTTCACTTCGGGAAGTTATTGCGACCCCGTTCCTTACAAGTTTCACAGACCCAACAAGGCGCTGGCTCTGCCTCATCGTTTGTTGTCTCTCCGGTGGTTGGGCATACTCCCGCCGCTGTTTTGGAGCGACTTGCCAACGTTTGAACTTCTTGAGACCCCGTCATGCGTTTCCGTTCTGTTGCCTCGCTCTGTTGTCTGGTCGTTGGCTGTGTGATGTCGCTGCGAGACGTTGTGGCCGAGGACTTTTTGGTTCATCGGTTCGAGCGGCAGCAGCTCACCGAGGTCTACTTTTCCGAAGGGGCCAACTTCGGCGACATCAACAAAGATGGCAAGCCGGATGTCGTTCACGGGCCGCTCTGGTTTGAGGGGCCGGAGTTCACCAAGCAGCACGAAATCTATGACCCCAAGCCGCAGAACCGCGACGGGTACTCGGGCAATTTTTTTACTTGGGTCTACGACTTTACGGGGGACGGTTGGAACGATTTGGTCTCTGTCGGGCTGCCCGGTTCTCCGGCGAAGCTGTACGTGAACCCCGGCAAGAACGTGGCT
This sequence comes from Schlesneria paludicola DSM 18645, assembly GCA_945862235.1. Lineage (GTDB taxonomy): Bacteria > Planctomycetota > Planctomycetia > Planctomycetales > Planctomycetaceae > Schlesneria > Schlesneria paludicola_A. The sequence goes on along the minus strand of CAMAYU010000229.1, from coordinate 8,624 downwards.
GAGGCCCCTCACTGGCAGACGCGCGACGTGTTCAATGGCGTCGGGAATGAGTCGCCTCAGTTTGTGAACTTGGTCGGTGACGCTCAGCCGGAGTTGGTCTGCAATCACACCGGGAAGTTCGGCTACGCGACGTTCGACGTGATGAAGCCCGATCAGCCGTGGGTCTGGCACGCGATCTCGGAACAAGTCGGCGAGTACCCGTTCGGACACGGCCTCGGTGTCGGCGACATCAATGGTGACGGTCGGCAAGACGTGATCTGGAAGGGGGGCTGGTACGAGCAGCCTCAGTCGGTCGAAGGCGATCCGCTCTGGACGAGTCACAAGTTCCAGTTCGCCGGGCCGGGTGGAGCCGACATGTTCGCTTACGACGTGGATGGTGACGGCGACAACGACGTCATCACGAGTCTGGCGGCTCACACGTATGGCCTCGCGTGGTTCGAGCAGACGAAAGAGGGCGATGCGATCTCGTTCAAGAAGCACGTCATCGTCGGCGACAAAGCTGAAGAGAGTCCGTACGGCATCCTCTTCACCGAGCCGCACGCGGTCGCGCTAATCGATATGGACGGCGACGGACTGAAGGACATCGTGACCGGAAAGACATACTGGTCGCATCACCGTCAGTCGCCGATGTGGGACGCCGGGGCGAGGGGACAGGAAAAGCAGACGCAACGAAGATCAACTGGGTGCCGTACCTCGCCGACAGCGAATCCGGCATCGGTCGGCAACTGAGCGTCGGTGACATCGACGGCGACAAGCTGCCCGACATCGTGGTCGGTGGGATGAAGGGTGCGCACGTTCTGCGGCACAAGCTGGCCAAGGTGACTGAGCAGGAGTTCAAAGCGGCTCAACCGAAGAAGGCCGTGGCGATGAGCGAGGGTCTCACACCGACCGAGGCCGCCGCCGCGATGACGGTGCCCGATGGCTTCAAGGTGCAGTTGTCTGCTGGTGAGCCGCTCGTCCATCAACCGATTGCGTTCACGATCGATTCGCGCGGCCGCTTGTGGGTGGCGGAGGCTCACACCTATCCCAACCGCGCGAAGGAGGGCGAGGGAAAAGACAAGATCATCATCCTCGAAGACACCGACGGCGACGGGACGTTTGAGAAACGCACGGTCTTCATCGAGGGGCTGAACCTCGTCAGCGGCCTGGAACTCGGCTTCGGCGGCGTCTGGGTCGGAGCGGCTCCGTATTTGATGTTCATTCCGGATGGCGATGGGGACGATGTGCCGGATGGTGTGGCGAGAGAGGGGGAGAAAGCGAGACACGGAGACAAGGAGAGGGAGAGAAGGGGAGACAATGAGAATAAGCCCTCTCACCCCCTCTCCCCGTCACCCCCTCTCGCTTTCCCCAAGGACGTCCCTCCCGGCGCGACCGTTCTCCTCGACGGCTTCGGCTGGCAGGACACACATGAAACCTTGAACGCCTTCATCTGGGGGCCGGACGGCTGGCTGTACGGTTGTCACGGTGTGTTCACTCATTCCAAGGTCGGCAAGCCGGGGACGAAGGACGAGGACCGACAGGGGCTGAACGCGGGAGTCTGGCGTTATCACCCGACGAAGCATCAGTTCGAGGTCTTCGCGCACGGCACGAGCAACCCGTGGGGTGTCGATTTCGATGACCACGGCCAGGCGTTCATCACGGCGTGTGTCATCCCGCATCTGTGGCACATGGTTCAGGGCGGCCGCTATCAGCGACAAGGCGGCCAGCACTTCAACCCGTACACGTTTGAAGACATCAAGACGATCGCCGATCACCTGCACTACGTCGGCCGGTTGCAGGACCATGCGTGGTGGGGCCACGAGCCGCACGCTCCGACCGACACGCTGGCGGCGGGAGGCGGACATGCTCACGCCGGCGCGATGGTCTATCTCGGCGACAATTTCCCGCCCGAGTACCGCAACCAGATTTTCATGCACAACGTCCACGGCAACCGAGTCAACGTCTGTCGGTTCGACCGCAACGGCTCCGGCTTCATCGGCCGTCGAGCCCCCGACTTCCTGATCGCCAACGACCACTGGTTCCGAGGCATCAATCTCAAGACCGGCCCCGACGGCTCGGTCTACCTAATCGACTGGTACGACAAGAACGCCTGCCACCGCACGAACCCGGAGATTTGGGACCGGACGAATGGACGGATTTATAACGTGAAGTACGGTAGCCCTGTCGCTCCGCGACAGGAGGCGCGAAGCGAAGACCAGTTGTCTGCTGGCAAAGATGCCAACTCGTCACAGAATGCCAACGAGCCATCGCGCCTCGTGTCGCGGAGCGACACGGCTACCTTGAGTGATGCGGAACTCATTCAACTCCATTCGCATTCCAACGAATGGCAGGTTCGGATGGCGCGACGACTTTTGCAGGAGCGAGCGGCGTTCGGGAAGCTCGATGCCGCGACGCCCGGTCTGCTGCGGAAGGCGCGCATGGCCAATGAAAAGGGAGCGCCCGGCACGCTACGGCTCCTGTGGACGCTGCATGTCATTGGGGCGATCACGGAAGAGGATCGGTTGTCTCACTTGGGGACCATCGTCGAACGAGCGGCTCGGCCACCGCGCGGCAACAAAAAGAAAGCGGCTCCCAAAGCCGCGGCTCCCGAAACACAAAAGTCGCTCAAGGTGATCGACCCGTTCGTGACCGGCTGGGCCATTCAACTTGAACTGGAGGACGGAGTGGTCTCGCCCGCGTTCCTGCAACAGATGCTGGAATTGGCGAACGACGACGCGACTCCGGTGGTGCGGCTCTCTCTCGCGTCGGCCTTGCAGCGGTTGCCGCTCGAACAACGCTGGGAGTTGGCTGAAGCCTTGCTGACTCACGGTGAGGACGCGAAGGATCACAATCTGCCGCTCGTCATGTGGTACGGAATTGAACCGCTCGTCGTGGCCGATCCGGCGAAGGCTATTTCGTTGGCGAAGGCTTCGAAGATCGAGAAGGTGTCTCGTTTCATTGTCCGTCGCGCGACGGCGACCAACGAAACGATCAACGCTCCTGTCGAGTGGCTGGCATCGGCGACAGACGTGGCGACTCAACAGATGTTGCTCGACGAGATGCGGCTGGCGCTGGAAGGGCGAGTCAACGTGCCTCAACCGGATGCGTGGACGCCCGCTTACGACAAGTTGCTCAAGAGTGACGATGGAGCGGTGCGCGAGAAGGCCGATCAACTCGCCGTGGCGTTCGGTGACAAGCGGATTCTGCCCCGCATGAGGACCGTGCTGGCCGATGCCAAGCAATCGATTGAGCAACGGATGAAGGCCCTCGATCTGTTGGTGAAGGGCCGCGATACGGAGTCGGCTCCCGCGCTGCGAGCGGCTCTGAGCGAAGCGACCCTGCGCGGTCCGGCCATTCGCGCGCTGGCGACCTTTGATGACGCCGCCACGTCGCCCGCGATCCTCACGCTGTATGCGACGCTCAACGATGCCGAGAAGCGAGACGCGATCAATACGCTCGTCGCGCGACCCGGTTCGGCGGGAAAACTGTTCGATGCGATCGAGAAGGGAGACCTTCCTCGCACCGATGTTCATGCCTACCACGTCCAGCAGTTGCTCGGGTTCAAGGATGAGGCTCTCGCCAAACGCATCACATCGGTCTGGGGCGAGATTCGAGCGACCGCGAAGGACAAGCTCGAACTGATTGCCAAGCAGAAGACCGTCTTAACGGCCTCGCGCCTGAAGACGGCCGACCTCAGCAACGGCCGCCGCCTATTCACGAAGACGTGCGCGGCCTGTCACGTCTTGTTCGGCGAAGGAGGCAAGATCGGCCCCGACATCACCGGCTCCAATCGCGCGAACCTCGATTACATTCTGGAAAACGTCCTCGATCCGTCGGCCATTGTCGGCAAGGACTATCGCATGACGATCCTCGCGCTGAACGACGGCCGAGTCGTCCAAGGTCTCGTTCAAAAGGAGACCGACAGCGCGGTGACACTCCGCACCATCAACGACACGGTCGTCGTCGCGAAGAGCGACATCGAAGAACGAAAACTCTCCGAGCTGTCGCTGATGCCTGAGGGGCAGCTCAACCAACTGACGCCCGATGAACAGCGCGACCTGATCGCGTACCTCGGCACACCGGCCCAAGTCTCGATACGCGGCCCGAAGTCGCCCATCGACGTGAAGACCGGCAAAGTCCCGAACGCTCTTGAAGGGGAGGCCATGAAGATCGTCGGCAAGACGGCGGGCAATGCGGTCAGTCAAGGGATGGGCGGCTTCACCAAAGACCGCTGGTCGGGCAACGACCATCTCTGGTGGACCGGAGCCAAGCTGAACGACAAGCTCGAACTGGAACTCCCTGTCGCGCAGGACGGCACCTACGACATCGAGCTGGTCCTCGGCATGGCCCGCGACTACGGCATCGTCCAAGTCCTGATCGATGGTGAACCGGATGGCGGCCCCATCGACTGCTTCAACGAACCCGATGTCATCACCACCGGCGTGATCTCTCTCCCCGCGAAGACTCTCACCAAAGGCACTCACAAACTCGGCTTCCAAATCGTGGGAGCCAATGCCAAGGCCGCGAAAGCCTTCATGGTGGGAGTCGATTACGTGCGCTTGGTGGAGAAGAAGTGAGATAGAGATTGTGGTCCTTTCGTAGGACGGGCGGCTCGCCTGCCTTTTGTTCCGAGAAAACAAACAGGCGAGCCGCCTCCCCTACAAAAACTCACAGCCCCGAAGGGATTCGGAGTTGGTCCTGTTGGCGGGCGCATCCGTTGTGGGTTGTCAGTTCTCTCTTTCGAGTGCAATGTCTTCGTCATGCAAAATCGTCTGGTTCGAGTGTTCGCTGTCGTTGGTCTTGGTGTTGCACTCAGCCTGCTGCTGCGAGCGGACGAGACGACCTCGCCACCCAAATTTCCGTTGCCCACCAATTCCGAACCCGATGGTCCGGTGAAGGCTCTGCCACCCGATGAGGCTGCGCGGGGGTTTCGCGTTCCAGATGGCTTCAACGTTTCCGTCTTCGCCGCCGAGCCGGACGTGCAGAATCCGATCGCGATGGCGTGGGATGGGCGCGGCCGATTGTGGGTTGCCGAGAACTACACCTACGCCGACCGCACGAAGAAATTCGATCTCAGTCTGCGCGACCGCGTCCTCATTTTTGAGGACACCGATGGCGATGGCCGACATGACAAACGAACCGTCTTTACCGATGACGTGCAAATGTTGACGGGGATCGAGATCGGCTACGGCGGCGTCTGGTTGATGACTCCGCCGAACCTCGTGTTCGTCCCCGATGCCAATCAGGACGACAAGCCGGACGGTGCGCCGGTCGTGATGCTCGATGGGTTCACTCCCGCGACCGACAACTATCACACGTTCGCCAATGGATTGAAGTGGGGACCGGACGGCTGGCTTTACGGCCGCTGCGGAGCCTCCAGCCCCGGCCGCCTCGGCGCGCCCGGCACTCCCGATGCGCAGCGCGTGCCATTGAACGGCGGCATCTGGCGCTATCGGGCTGCTTCTCTTTCTCCCTCCCCTCGGCGGCGAGGGCCGGGGAGGGGGGGCGATGAAGGGACAGGCGTCGATCCTCAGTCTGCCCCCCTCCCTAACCCTCCCCGCCGAGGGGAGGGAACCAGGCAGAAGACGGAAGCCGAAGAAAGAACCCCTCACCCTAACCCTCTCCCCGCAAAGCCGGGGCGAGGGGACAAAGCCACCATCGTCGAAGTCCTCTGTCACGGCACGACGAACCCGTGGGGGATGGACTGGAACGAACACGGCGAAGCGTTCTTCATCAACACGGTCAACGGGCATTTGTGGCATGTCATTCCGGGGGCGCACTTCATGCGGCCTCATAGTGAGGACCCGAACCCTCACGTTTACGAGCTGATCGATCAGCACGCCGATCACTATCACTGGGACACCGGCAAGGACTGGACCGACTCGCGCAAGGTGACCGGCGAACATGACCGGCTCGGCGGCGGGCACGCTCATAGCGGCGCGACGATCTATCTCGGCGACAACTGGCCGCAGGAGTATCGCGGCCGCCTGTTGACGCTCAACCTGCACGGTCGGCGGGTTAACGTCGAGCAACTCGAACGCGAAGGGAGCGGCTACGTCGGCAAGCATGAGCCGGACATGCTGCACGCCGTCGATCCGTGGTTCCGTGGGATCGACCTCAGCTACGGACCCGACGGCGCGGTCTACATCCTCGATTGGAGCGACACCGGCGAATGCCACGAACACACGGGAGTTCATCGCACATCGGGGCGGATCTATCGCGTGAAGTTCTCGTCCCGCAGTGATCGTGATTCCGGTGAGTCGGGCGGCGTCAGCCCCCGGATTCCATCGACGAAGAGTCCTGGGACTGACGCCGCCCGGCACACCAGTTTTGACTCGGCGTCGAGTTCATTGCGGTTGAGCCAACTCGCCACGAATGATCTCGCCGCTCTGCATCGCCATCCCAACGAGTGGTTCGTTCGCCAGGCCAGACGCGCGCTGGTCGAGCGGATCGGTCCGTTCGGCACGTCGCGTGACGAAGCCGAGCGCGCGGCGATCTTTGCCGAGTTTCGAGAGATGTTCGAGAAGGAGGCCGATGTCGTCGTGAAGCTGCGTGTGTTGTGGACGCTGTTCCAATTGGAGGCGATCGATCAGGACGAGCTGCTCAAACTGACGCGGCATCCCAGCGAACACATTCGCGCGTGGGCCGTCCGGTTGCTGACGGACAACTGCCCGCTCGACACGATTCAGGGTCAGCCGCATCCGTTCGCGAAGGCTCCGAGTGACGAGGTCATTCGCGAACTGGTCCGCATGGCGCGCGAAGACGACTCGGGACTCGTGCGGCTCGCGCTCGCCTCGACGTTGCAACGGCTACCGGTTGAGCGACGGCTGGAACTCGCCGCGCCGCTCGCCGCGCGTCCTGAGGACGCCGACGATCACAACCTGCCGTTGATGGTCTGGTACGGATTGATGCCGACTCTGGCTCCCCTCGCCCCGGCTTTGCGGGGAGAAGGGCTGGGGGTGAGGGGTGTCGAGGCGGGGGATCGCTCGTTCATCGGATCGTCTCAAAGGGAAGAGAAGCCCCCTCACCCTAACCCTCCCCCCGCAAAGCCGGGGCGAGGAGACAAGCAAGAAGACGCCGTCAGCGGTCCAATCGCGTTGGCCCAGTTTGCGACCGATGGCCGCTTCCCGACAACACGGCGGCTGATTGCGAGGCGACTGGCTGAGTTGATCGACGAGCACCCCAAGGCGGTTGAAGAACTGCTGGCCCGCGCGAAGGGGGACGAGTCTCTGCAAGACATCCTCGACGGACTGGCCGCTGGGTTCGCAGGGCGACACAAAGTCAAAGTGCCTTCTAGTTGGGAAGGCGTTCAGCAACGAGTCGCCTCGATCGAGAGCGAGAAGCTGCGCGCGCGGGTGCGCGACTTGAGCGTTCTGTTCGGCGATGGCCGGGCGCTCGATGAGGTCAAACGAATCGCGCTCGATGGCAAGGCCGAGATGGCCTCGCGCAAGGCGGCGCTGCAAACGCTGATCGACAACAAGCCGGACGACCTGCGCGAGGTGTGCGAGAAGCTGCTCGCGGTCCGTTCGCTCAACACGGTCGCGGTGCGGGGACTCGCCGCATTCGACGATCCGGCGCTCGGCGACAAGCTGGCCAAAAACTATCGCAGCTTCTACCCGCAGGAACGTCCCGCCGTGATCGAGACCCTCGTCTCACGCCCCGCGTTCGCGAAGGGACTGCTCAGCGAGATGGCCGCGGGGAAGATCGCCCGCGCGGACCTGTCGGCCTTCCAAGTGAGGCAGCTTCGCAGCTTCGGCAACGCCGAACTGACGCAGCAACTGACCGAGGTCTGGGGCGAGTTGCGAGACTCACCCGATGACAAGAAGCAACTCGCCGCGAAGATCAAAGCCCAACAGACGCCCGAGGCGTTGCAAGCCGCCGACAAGAGCGCGGGCCGTGCGGTGTTCAACAAACTCTGCGCGAACTGCCATCGTCTCTACGGCCACGGCGGCGCGATCGGTCCCGACCTGACGGGCGCGGGCCGACACAATCTCGATTACGTCGTGGACAACATGGTCGATCCGAGCGCCGTCGTCGGAGCCGACTACCGCCTGAGTGTCGTCGTCCTGAACGACGGTCGCGTGCTGAATGGCCTTGTCAGCGGCAAGACCGACCGCGCGCTGACCCTGCAAACCGCGAAGGACCGCGTGACTCTCGCCCTCGCCGACATCGAAGAACTGCAAGCCTCGTCACGGTCCCTGATGCCCGAAGGCCAGTTGCAACCGCTGACCGACGCCGAGGTCCGCGACCTCGTCGGCTACCTGATGCACCCGACTCAGGTGCCGCTGCCGTAAGTCCCCTTGGTTCTTTGATAACGGGCTGACGCGCAAGAATCAGGGGGCTGACGCCGCCCCGCTCAGAAACCTCTCACTCTCCGCCGCGCGAGGTATCGCTCGTCACCCGAGCCACTCGTTCACGATGTCGGTGACCTCTTCCTCTTCGAGCGTTTCATGAGCGAGGAGGTTGTCGGCGAGGGACGCGAGGGCGGACCAGTTGGGTTCGGCGTTCAGTAGGTGATAAAGATCGCGAGTCGTCTGTTCGAGATAGACGAGGCGGCGGCGGAGATCGGGGACGAGCGGTTCCGCCAAGTCCCACGCGGTCTGCCAGTCGTTGGCCCATTCGGCGACGAGACCGGGGTGATAAGG
>CAMAYU010000228.1 GCA_945862235.1 Schlesneria paludicola DSM 18645 | reverse complement strand
GCCACCTCGCCGGCCTCGGCGGCTTCCTCATGAGAAAGCGCGATGGAAACCCCGGCTGGATCACACTCTGGCGCGGCCTCGACAAACTCCTACTCGCCATCAGAGGATTCGTCGCAATGAACCAAAGATGTGGGTAAGTTCAAGCCCTTGGGGTTCGGGGTCTTTTTGCCGGCCTTCTCGTCCCGGCACCACCGAAAAAACGTCGAGACCGACACGATTGTGATCAGCTCTTCGATCGCCCGGCCGAGCACCTTGCCGAACTCCAGCAGCCGCTGACGCTCCTCCGGCCGAGTGTGAACCTCTGTTCCCAACCTGCTCCGGAGAATTTTATTCTCCACTTTCAGAAACTGGCCTCCAGTCCACGAGTACCTGGATGACGTAGAAGAACACCGGCGTGAGGAAGATGCCGAAGAGGGTCACGCCCAGCATGCCGTAGAAGACGGCGGTGCCGAGCGTGTTGCGCATCTCGGCTCCGGCCCCCTGACCGAGCATCAGCGGCACGACGCCGATGATGAAGGCCAGCGAGGTCATGACGATCGGGCGGAGTCGCAGTTGGCATGCCTCCAACGTGGCCTCGCGGCGCGGGACGCCCCGGTCGTGGCGGGCCCGAGCGAACTCGACGATGAGAATCGCGTTCTTGCAGGCGAGACCGACCAGCACGACGAAGCCGATCTGCGTGAAGATGTTGATGTCGAGACCGGCCCACTGCACGCCGACGATCGAACAGAGCAGGCACATCGGCACGACGAGAATCACGGCCAGCGGCAGGGTCCAGCTTTCGTACTGCGCGGCCAGCACCAGGAAGACGAGTACGACGGCCAGCAGGAAGGCGAACAGTGCCGTCTGGCTGACGTTCTGCTGGAGGAGGGCCAGCTCCGTCCATTCGGTGCGCATCGACGGGCTGATGCTTTCCCGGGCGACTCGTTCGAGCAGTTCCAGCGCTTGACCGGAACTTGTCCCGACCGCCGGATTCGCCGAGACGATCGCCGACGAATACAGGTTGTACCGCGTGAGCATCATCGGCCCGCTTGCTTCGCGCACATCGGCCACGGCGGCGAGCGGAACCATCCCGCCGATGTCGCTGCGCACGTAGAGATGCTTCAGATCGTCGTCGGTCATGCGGTACTTCGCATCCGCCTGCACGTTGACCTGCCACGTCCGGCCGAAGCGGTTGAAGTCGTTGACGTACAGCGAGCCGAAATTGACCTGAAGCGTGCCGAAGACTTCGGCCAGTGACACGTGCCGCAACTTGGCCGCATCGCGATCGATGTCGATGTACAGCCAGGGGGTGTTGCCACGGAAGCTGGTGAACAGGTCGGTCAATCCGGGTGTCTTGTTCCCTTCACTCAGGACGCGGTTGCTGACGGCTTGCAGTTCGGCCAATCCCAGATCGCTGCGGTCTTCGATGACCAGTCGGAACCCGCCGGATGTTCCCAGCCCGTCGATGGCCGGTGCGCCGAAGATGTTCACCACGGCATTGGTCACGGCTTGGTCGAGTTGCACCTGAAGCTGTCGGCCGATGGCATCCGCCGACAAACCGAGCGGGGAGCGGTTGTGAAAGTCATCGAGCATCACGTACAGCGTCCCGAAGTTCGGAGCCTTGGCGTTCATGATCAGTGACTGGCCGGCAATCGCCAGCGTGTGCATCACGCCGGGAGCCTTTCCCGCGATCTCTTCGATCTGCTGCATGACTCGCGTCGTCCGGTCGAGTGCCGCCGAATCTGGCAGTTGCACGTTGACGAGCAAATAGCCCTTGTCCTGCGACGGAATGAAGCCCGTCGGAGCCGACTCGAACTGCTGCCATGTCGCGTACAACAGCCCTCCGTACAGCAAGAGCACAATCAGCGAACCTCGCAACAGCCAACGGACTGACATCACATAGCCGTTGGTCACGAACTGGAACACGCGATTGAACGCGGCAAAACCGAGTCCCAAGAAGCGATTCAACCACCGGCTGAGCGGCCACATCGTCACGACTCCCATCAATCCACAGGCGAGCGGCAGCAGGTGCGGCAAGTAGGAACGATAAGCATCGGGAGCCAGACTGCTTTCCCACGGTATCAGCAGCGACGGCAGGAACGAGTACGCCGCCCAACCTCCCGCCAACAGAATGCCTGCGCGCGGCAACGGTTCGACGGCTCCCTGATGCCTTGGCCGCAGCAACAGCACGGCCAGCGCGGGACTGAGAGTCAGCGAGTTGAACGTCGAGATCAGCGTCGAGACAGCAATGGTCACGGCGAATTGCCGAAAGAACTGACCGACAATCCCCGTGATGAAAATGCACGGGACGAACACCGCGGTGAGCACTAGGCCGACGGCGATGACCGGTCCCGACACTTCATCCATCGCGTGAATCGCCGCCTCGCGCGGCGGTTCTCCCTTTTCGATGTGATGCTCGATCGCCTCGACGACCACGATGGCGTCATCGACGACGATACCGATCGCCAGCACGAGGCCGAACAGCGTGAGCGTATTCAGGCTGAAGCCGCACACCGCCATCGCGGCAAACGTCCCGACGATGGCGACGGGCACGGCGACCAGCGGAATCACGGCCGCTCGCCACCCTTGCAGGAAGATCAGGACCACGGCCGCCACGAGAATGACCGCATCGCGCAGTGTCACGAACACCTCGTCGATCGACTCCTTCACGAACGGCGTCGTGTCGTATGCGATGGTGTATTCCACTCCCTGAGGAAACCGGGTTTGCAACTCGTCCATCTTGGCCCGCACCTGCTTGGCGGTTTCCAAAGCATTGGAACCGGGGAGTTGATAGACCGACAAGGCGACGGACGGACGCTGGTCGAGCGTGCAGATCTGATCGTAGTCGAGCGCCCCGAGTTCGACTCGGGCCACGTCGCGCAGCCGGATCACACGACCGGTGTCATCCGTCCGGAGCACCATGTCGGCGAACTGGCTGTTGTCGGACAGACGGCCCAGCGTGGTCATCGTGTACTGAAAGACCTGATCCGTCGGCGCGGGGGGCTGCCCAATCTGACCGGCCGCGACCTGGATGTTTTGTTGCTCGATCGCCCGGACCACATCGGTGGTTGACAGGTTTCGCGCGGCCAGTTGCTGGGGATCGAGCCAGACGCGCATGCTGTAGTCGCGCTGACCGAGGAACGAGATGTCTCCCACACCCGGCAGTCGCGACAGTTCGTCGCGCAGTTGGATCGTCGCATAGTTGCTCAGGTAGAGGCTGTCGCGGCTGCCGTCGGGCGAGACCAGATTGATGATCATCAGCACGGTCGGCGACTTCTTCTTGACGGTCACGCCGCGCCGTCGCACCAGTTCGGGCAGGACGGGTTGAGCCAGATTGACGCGGTTCTGCACCAGCACCTGCGCCAGGTTCAGGTCGGTTCCCGGCCGGAACGTCACGGTCAGCGTGTAGCGCCCGTCGTTCGTGCATTGCGAGTTCATGTAGAGCATGTCTTCGACGCCGTTGACCTGCTGTTCGACCGGTGAGGCGACGGTGTCGGCCAGCACCTGCGCGTTCGCGCCGGGATAGCTCGCCGAAACTTCGACCGTGGGGGGAGTGATTTCGGGGTACTGCGTCACCGGCAGCGCGAACAAGGCGATCCCGCCCGCGAGCGTGATGATGATCGACAGCACGGCGGCGAAGATCGGGCGATCAATGAAGAACCGGGCGAACATGACGTCAACTTTCTCAAAACTTCACAGAGACCCACTTGTGGGGGGCCGACGAGCGAACAGACGTTGCACGAGTGACACCCCCGAACGGGCCAGTATCGCCGTCCTGGTCCATGCGATCCGCAACCCGCGCCGCGCGGATCCCAACGTGACAACGTCGGCTAGTACGACACCGACCTGCTGCCAATTGGCGAGTCGGAACGGTGACCATCCCTCTGCGTGATCGATCACATAGAAGAAGACGGGAGTCAGGAAGATGCCGAAGAACGTCACGCCCAACATGCCGCTGAAGACGGCGATCCCCAACGCCTGCCGCATTTCCGCACCCGCTCCGCGCGCGAAGACCAACGGTGCGACTCCCAGAATAAACGCGAACGAGGTCATCAGGATCGGCCGCAGTCGCAACTCGCAGGCTTCCAGCGTGGCCCGCCTCCTATCCACTCCCGCCTCGCGCCGGTACTTGGCGAACTCAACGATCAGAATCGCGTTCTTGCAGGCCAGGCCGATCAGCACCACGAAGCCGATCTGCGTGAAGATGTTGATGTCCTGCCCGGCATAGGCCACGCCGGTGATCGAGCTCAGGACGCACAGCGGGACCACCAGGATGACGGCTAGCGGCAGCGACCAACTCTCGTACAGAGCGGCCAGGACAAGGAAGACGAACACTACCGACAGGCCAAAGACAAACATTCCGGTGTTGGCCGCCTGTCGTTCGAGGAACGTGATCTCGGACCATTCAAAGGCCATCGAATCGGGCAGCTCGCGCCGCGCGAGTTCCTCAACAATCGCGATCCCCTGCCCGGTGCTGTAGCCCGCCGCGACATTGCCCGTGATCGCAGCCGCCGGATACATGTTGTAGCGCGTCAGCACCTGCGGGCCGCTGATTTCCGACACCTTTGCCACGGTCCCCAGCGGAACCATCTGACCTTGAAGATTTCGAGCCTTGAGATTCTGTACGTCTTCGATCTGATTGCGGGACTCCGAGTCCGCCTGCACGATCACCTGCCACGTCCGGCCGAACCGGTTAAAATCGTTGACGTAGCGCGAGCCGAGATACCCTTGCAGCGTACCGAACACATCCGACAGATTCAGGCCGTGCTTCTGAGACGCATCGCGGTCTACATCAACATAAAGTTGGGGCGAGTTCGCCTTGTAGACGGTCGAGAGACTGCTCAAGCCGGCCTGTTCGTTTCCCTTTTGGACCATCAGGTCCGTGAACTTCTGAAGCTCTGTCAGGCTGACTTCGCCTCGACTTTCGATCATCACTTTGAAGCCGCCTGCTCGGCCCAAACCGCTGACGGCGGGAGGCGGGAAGATCATCACGAGGGCTTCGGGAACCTCCGCTAGCAGCCGCTTCCTCAGGTTGGCGACGATGGCGTCGCTGCGCATTTTCGGATCGCGACGGTGCTCGAATTCTTCGAGGATGATGAACATGGATCCGAAACTCGAACCGTAGGCGCTGAGAACGAAGGAGTTGCCGGCCACCGAATTGACGTTCCGAACGCCCGGCGTGTCCAACGCAATCCGCTCGATCTTGGCCATCGTGTCCCGAGTGCGCTGCGCCGCCGAGGCATCAGGCAGTTGGATGCTGGCGATCAGATAGCCCTTGTCCTGCGCGGGAATGAATCCCGTGGGGAGTTGCAAGAAGCCCCACCAGGTCAGCACCAACAGCCCGCCGTAGACGAGCAGCACCAGCGCTGGGATCCGCAGCAGGCGTCCGATGAGGTTGATGTAGACTCGTTCCGAGACATGAAAACCCCAGTCGAACAACCGGAAGAACCAGCCGAGCAGCATGTCGACCAACCACGTCAGCGGGTCGCGCCGTGAATTCGGTGCCCTCAACAGCAGTGCCGCCAGAGCGGGACTGAGCGTCAGCGAATTGATGGTCGAAAGAATCGTCGAGACGGCGATCGTCAGGGCGAACTGCCGGAAGAATTGTCCGACGATTCCCGAAATGAACATGCACGGGACGAACACGGCCGACAGGACGAATCCGACGGCGATCACCGGCCCGGAGACCTCACCCATTGCGACGATGGCCGCCTCGCGCGGCGGCAGGCCCTTCCGGATGTGATGCTCGACCGCCTCGACCACGACGATCGCGTCATCGACGACAATTCCGATGGCCAGGACCAACCCAAACAATGTCAGGTTGTTCAAACTGAAACCGGCGATCGCCATCGCGGCAAACGTTCCGATGATGGCCACCGGTACGGCAATCAGCGGAATAATGGCGGCCCGCCAACCCTTCAAGAACACCAGCACCACAAGCGCCACCAGCAGGATGGCATCGCGCAGCGCGACGAAGACTTCGTGGATCGACTCGCGGATGAAGGGAGTCGTGTCGTATCCGATCTTGTACTGGACGCCGTCCGGAAAATCGGCGGACAGCTCCTTCATCTTCGCTTTGACCTGATCGGCCGTTTCCAGAGCGTTCGCCGTCGGCAACTGAAAGATCGCCAGTCCCACGGTCGGTTTGCCGTCGAAGCGGTTGGCAACGTCCTGGCTTCGCGCGCCGAGTTCGAGCCGCGCCACATCCTTCAGTCGGATGATCCGTTGATCGGGCGTCACGCGCAGAATGATCTCGCCGAATTCCTCGGGAGTTTGCAATCGCCCCACGGTGGCCAGCGGAATCTGCCACGCCTGACCGGTACTCGACGGGGGCTGGCCGAGTTGCCCGGTGGCCAGTTGGAAATTCTGTTCTCGCAGCGCCGCCTGAACATCGAGCACGGTCAGGTTGCGCTCGGCGAGCATGTCGGGCTTGAGCCACACGCGCAGGCTGTAGTCGCGCTGGCCGAACACCAACACCTCACTGATACCCGGCAGACGAGCCAGTTCGTCGCGGATGTGCATCAGTGCATAGTTGCTCAGATAGAGTTGATCGTAGCGTTCGGTCGGCGAGTTCAGGCTGACCGTGAGCAGAATATCGGGCGCTCGTTTTTTCGTGACGACACCCGTCTGCCTCACGACATCCGGAAGCATCGGCAGCGCGAGGCTGACTCGGTTTTGAACGAGCACCTGTGCCAGATTGAGATCGACGCCAGGCTTGAACGTGACCGTCAACGTGTACGAACCGTCGTTGGTGCTCTGCGATGCCATGTAGAGCATGTTCTCGACACCGTTGACCTGCTGCTCGATCGGCGCGGCCACGGTTTGGCTTACAACGGCGGAACTGGCTCCGGGATAATTGCAGTCCACCTGGACCGTCGGTGGAGCGACAGGCGGGTACTGCGCGATCGGCAATCGTTGGAGCGCGATGGCACCCGCCAACGTGATCAGGATGGAGATCACGGCGGCGAAGATCGGTCGATCAATAAAGAACCGCGAAAACATCGGTGCGTCTCGTGTGCAGTCGTTGCCAATCGGTCACGCCTTGAGTCGGGGCGTCGAGCGTCACTCTGATTAACTCGCGGGAGTGGGCAGACTCTTGGCAGGAGCCTCAACGGCCTGCTTAGGCTTGTCTTGAATAGGCAGCGAGTCCGCGTACTGTGTGCCAACCTTGGGGGCCACTTTCTGACCCTGCCGAACTCGCTGAAGCCCGGTGACGATCACTCGATCCTCTTTGGTGAGCTCTCCTTCGACGAACCGCCAACCCGACATCTGCACCCCCACCGAAACGCGCCGGTATACGACTTCGTCCTTGTCGTTCAACACATAGAGATATCGCTGCCCCTGGTCGGAGCCCAAGGCTTCTTCCGGGATGAAGAGCCCGGTGCGAGCACTACCGATCGGCATGCGACAGCGAACGATCAGGCCAGGCAACAAGAGCAGACTGCCATTGTCGATGGCGGCTCGCGCTCGCAACGTGCCCGTGTGCGGATCGAGGGCATTGTCTGTGAAGTCGATCACGCCGCGCAGGGAGAAATAGTTTTCGTTGGCCAGCGACAGTTGGACCTCCAGCTTCTGTTCCGTCGGGAGTCGCATCTGGCCTCCCAGAATCAACTGGCGCAGTCGCAGCACGGTTCGTTCGTCGATCTCGAAGTAGGCGTGAATCGGATCCGTCGCGCCGATCGTTGCCAGCAAACTGTCATCGACCTTCACCAGGTTTCCCTGGTCGATCAGGCGACGGCTAATCTTGCCGTTGACCGGAGAACGAATCTCGGTGAAGCCCAGGTTCAATTGAGCCAGCGCCTCGTTCGCCTCGGCGATCTGTTGTGCCGTCTCGGCCTCGGCGTGATCGAACTGCATCCGATCGAAATCTTCCTGAGTGACGACTTTATTGGTGAGGAGTTGCCGTCCACGTTCGAGTTCCTTCGCCATGCGCTGTTGCCGCGACTTGGCCTGCTGGACCGCAGCCGTGGCGCGCGCCAGTTCCGCCTCGTAGGTGCGCGGATCGATGACGGCCAGCAACTCGTCCTTCTTGACCTCGGCACCGTCGCGAAAAAGCACCTGATCGAGATACCCGCCGACACGCGCTCGAATCTCGATGACCTCCGATGCCTCCAAGCGTCCGGTGAATTCCTCAAACGGGGCGAACTCGCGCTCGACGGGAACCGTGACCACAACCTCCGGAGGCGGAGTTGTTTTTGCTACTCCCGGAGACCCCTTTTGTTGGCAGCCTGCGGCCAGCACAATCAGCACGGCGACACACCCCAGACTTCGTCCGGCGGAGCCGATCGCGGGCTCAGGGTGGATGACGAGGTCGGCGACTTCAGCGGTGTTGCACTTCACAATGTTTGCCCTCACCAATTCAGATCGCGAGCCGGCAGGGACGTGCCCCACTTGGACGGAGCGTCGCGGCCCGAGCCGCTCCGCATTCTGACTATGACTGACTGGTCAGTCATAGTGTTACCGTCTAGCATGGGTGTGTCTAGCGACTGTCGGGAATCGGCCCTTGGCGGGGAAGGCGACGCCATCGCGGCCAATCGGGGTCGGCATGGTCACCACTTCACTTGAGGATCCAGACTTGTGAAAGTCCAATCGAAGGTCTCACGTGACAAGGCCGCGACATTGCGGTTGGAACGCCGCCAGAAAATCGTGGGCGCCGCCTCCCGGTTGTTTGCCCAACTGGGTTACTCCGAGTGTGACATGGACCGCGTGGCAGCGCGGCTGCGGATCGCCAAGGGGACGATCTATCTCTATTTCCCCAGCAAGGAGAAACTGTTCCTGGCGTGCGTCGACTGGGGGATGAGCCAACTGCAACTGTCCGTACGTGCGGCGGAGGAAAGCACCGAGGATCCGTTCGAGAGAATCGCCCGGGCGATTCGTGCGTACCTGACCTTCTTCGCCGAACATCCGCAGCACGTTGAGCTGCTCATTCAGGAGCGGGCGATCTTCAAGAACCGCAAACGGCCGACGTATTTCGAGTACCGAGACTCGGCGCGCGTTCATTGGCACGCCTTCTACAGCAGCCTGATCGAACAAGGGCGTCTGCGTCCCGACATCCAGGTCGATGCACTGCTGGACACGATCGGCAATCTGGTTTACGGCACGATGTTCACCAACCACTTCCTGGGAAAACGCTCCGTCGATGAGCAGCAGGTCAACATGTTGGACATTGTGTTTCGTGGCATCCTCAGTGACCGCGACGGCGGTGCGACGTGAGGCATGTTCCACGTGCTGTGACAGTTGAGAATCGGCCTGCGTTCTGCAAGCGGCAGACAGTACTACGTCCGCTTTCTTAGCGACCGAAGCGGCCGTCGAGAGGCGAGACGTTGCCCTCACTGCGACAGCAACTGCCATCCCCCCGACGAACTGCTCCCGTGGTTCGTCCCGGTGACGATGCGGCGATCCACGTTGGAGTTTCCGCAGGGCGATGCGGCGAGTGACGTGACGACGGCGGATGTCAGGCGGCGGATTGGTCGGATGTGGGCGTGAGGTTGTCCGACCGGATGACTACGGCCTTCATTTGTTCAGGCGCGGTTCTTGCCACGGTCCACCGAGGGGCCAGTTTGCTGTCAGCGTTCGCTGTTCGGAGATTGCATGAGCAATCGGTAGCAGAGAACCTCGAACCGCCGCGACGATCTCTGTGAAGGCTGGTGCGTCGGTGAGAAGGCTTCGGCGAACGAATGCCTTCCATTGAACGGACTTGTTCTCGTCAGTGATGAACCTCTCCGCGAAACAGACCGGCTCAATCTCGATTAGAGTCTGTCGGCGCGAGAAGGTTGCTTGCACGGCGGCAGTCAACAGT
>CAMAYU010000227.1 GCA_945862235.1 Schlesneria paludicola DSM 18645 | reverse complement strand
CGATCCTGCTTCGCGTCTTCAATTGCTTGCTTGGCCCACTGGTCACTCGGGCGGATGGATACGGGCAGACGCGCCTTGTTCGCGAGCATGCGGAGTTTCGTGTCGTGCGAGACAACCTTGCCCGCGAACACATCCTCTTCGCGGAACTTCGCCATCAGGATCTCTGCGTCGGTATGGCGGTTCCAATCATAAAGGATGTGGATGAGGCCGTCGGGCGATTCGAAGCCATCGGGATACGAGACCGCGTTGCGTTCATCGAGCAGCAGACCGCCTTTCCACGTCTGGCCATCATCTTCGGAAAGCCACGCACTCATGTGCGTTCGCTGTTGCAGACGCTCAGAGGGCGAGCCGTTCTTCACCAGTAGGATGCGACCGGACTGCAGTCGGCGGAGAAAGAAACGCGCGTTCACATTTTGCACCGTCGCGGCCTGACGCGGCTCGCTCCAGGTCTTGCCGCCATCGCTGGAAAAACTCTCGTAAGGCAGGCCCTTCGTGCGGGCCAGCATCCACAGGCGGCCATCGCGCAGCTCGACCGTCAGATGCTCGTCGAACTCCCAATCAGGGAACTGCAAGCTGCCACGCTCTTTCCACGAAGCACCTTCATCGATTGAGGCAAACAGACGCGCTGTTTTCTTCTGCCAATCGGAAACAGGCAGCAACCAGTCGCCGTTCTTCAGCACGGTTGGCTTGTTCAACGTACATCCTTCCGCAAAACGGACCGGCTCCGACCACTTGGGTTCAGCGGCATCGGGATCATCGCAGCGGATGAACCAGTTCGTGATACGGCCCTGCGGATCGCCGAGCTGCTGGTCGAAAAACAACCACAAGCGTCCTTTCGGATCGCTCCACAGATTTCCTACTAATGCTCCGCTGAGTTTCTGACCCGGCTCCCTGCGTGCTCCAACCACTAGACGCGGTTTCGACCATGTCGATCCATCATCATCGCTTGTCGCCAGCAGAAAATAGCCGTCCTTCTTGTCCCCCGTGCCTGTCCAGCAACCCCAAATGCGGCCCTTCGGCGTGCGATCCATGCCAATGATCATCGCCCCCGGCCGCGCTTCGTCCTGAAACTCCGTGCCGGGTGCGGAGATGATGGCCGGTTTTTCAAGTGGCAAGTCCGCAGCATGTAACGCGGCCAGGGGCGCGAGCAGGAGGGCGGTGAGGCATGTGAGAATGTGTTTCATGGTCGTGTTGTGCTCCAGTTTTGTGTGGAACGTCTCGCTGTGCGCGCGGGGGATTTGCCTCTTCAATCTCTTCTGATCGACTTAATCGGCCGGGTCGAGCACCAGCAAATGCACGCCGCGCACGTAGTCTTTGACGTTGACGCGATACGCTTGCATGTGCGGCGAAACCGAGTGCGCCTTGAGTGCGGCGAGGTCTTCCCACTTCTCTACGACGACGACCTTGTCGGGACCGACCTTGGCTTGATTGGATAGGTCAGTTTGGGCATCCACAGCGGGGCCGTATTCGATGCAGCCCTTCTCTGCGCGGACATCGGAAATGATTTTCCGGAACGCGGTCAGGTATGTCTCGCGCGTGCCTGGCGCGAGTTCAATGGTGGCGATGACGTGGATCATTTTTCTGCTTTCGTTACTGCACAAACTTCTTGTTACTACACAAACTTCACGTCCACCTTGGCAGCTGGACTTTCACTGTGGCCTGCGTTTCGTCGGGGTAGCCTTTGCCGTAGCGGACGAGCGTGAGGGTTTTGAGATACACGAACTTTTGCAATTGCGGCAGGCGGGTGTCGGGCAGGTCGATGTCGGCGACGTGAGAGGTTGAGTGCATGCGACATGGGGCCGCCTGTTCCTGTCTCGCTAGCGGGAAGTTGACTCATTCGTTTCAACTGATGAGCCATCTCTTACGCGAGTCCTTCGAGCAGCCCGGTGGCGGTGCTGAAGCGGTCGATTTGCACTCCGCCTTTTTGCAACATCGAGGTGTAGAGGTTGCAGAGCGGCTGCTGGTCTTGGCCCATCAGTGGGATCTTTTTCTCGGGGTTAAATTTGGAGTCCGGAGCCGCGTTGAGTTCCTGATTCACCTCTTCGAGATATGGCCGATTGAACGCCAGATGCTGGCCGTGTTTGAAGCCGCCGCCGGCAAGGATCGAGGGCAGATTGTAGGTCCAGTGCGTGTTGCCGTCGCGCAGGTTGCTGGTCATCAACACCATCGTCGAGTCGAGCAGCGTCGAGCCGCCTTCTTTCGCGCTTTTGAGCTTGGCGAGCAGACCGCCGAAAGCTTGCATCAACTCGACTTCGACTTGACGGCAAGCGGCGAGCTTCTTGGGTTCCTTGCCGTGATGCGACAGATCGTGATGCATGCCGAAGGTCATCAGACTGATGGCTCGCGTCGAGTCCGTGACCAGCGCGAGATGGATCATGTCGATCATCAGTTGGAACTTCGCCTTCTGCTGCTGGTTGTCGGCGACGTCCTGCGGTTCGCCGCCGATTGCTGCGGGCTTGGGCCGGTTAACCCACTCGCGCGACATCTTCAGTTGCCGTTCGACATCGCGGACCGATTCGAAATACTCGTCGATGCGCTGCCGATCCGCGGTGCTGATCTTCCGATTAAGGTTCTTCGCGCGATCGCTCATGAAGTCGAGCATGCTGCGGCCTTCGTCGATGCGATGTAATTCCGCTTCCATCTCGGCGGGACTCGCGGCGAGGAACAGCTTCTTGAAGACCGCCGACGGCTGATCGATGGCAGGAATTCCGACGCCATTGGCCGTGACCGACAGCGATTGGCCTTGAGTGCTCAGCACGAAACTCTCGTAGCGCGTCTCGCCGCGAAACCGGGTGGCAAAAGCTTGATCGACCGAGATCGTGTTCTTGAGGTTGTGCGAGTAGTCGGGATACGGCGCGCCGGTGAGCATCACCGCCTCGGCCTTATGCCCGCCGCCACCAGTGTTGGGATGACTCAACCCGCTGATGACCGTGAAGTCATTACGAAAGTCGGCCAGATGAGTGAGGTGCGCCGGCAACGCATAATCGCGCCCAGTCTTTGTCGGCACGAAAGCTGTCGGATCAAAGCCGAAGGGAACTCCGATGCAGACCATGCGCCGAGGTGCAGCGGCTTGCTCAGCAGCGAGTCCTCGTGAAGGCAGCATGGAATCCAGCAGCGGCAAACCAATGGCAATGCCGGCGCTTTTCAAAAACAGACGACGCGGAAGTGGTGTCATAAACGTTCCACAAAGAGGTTTATCTGAGAAGTGGGATAGGTCGTGATTAATGTAGATTGAGTTAGAGCATTTTGTTTAACGGTAAGCCGAAGGCGACCGCGCTGCTGTGATATCAATTCAAGAACGTCGTCGCCTTCGGCTTGCCGCCAAACGAGACAGGCTGGAAGCCTATCCCACGGTCTATTTCCTCGTAAGAAGGTCGCTTTGCACGACTTCTTGGATCAGGGTGCGGAGACCGAAGCCAGACGCTTCAGACTTCTTCAAAATGGCATCGACGATCAGTTCGTCTCCGGCCTCAACGCTTGCTCCCGTGGCGAAGGTTGCGAGCTTGCGTACCAGGCTGCGGGCGAGTTGTTCGGCGCGAACGGCGAGAGCGGCTTTGTAGGCTCGCACGTCGGGGATGTCGGTGCCGCTGGGAAGTTGGCTGCGAGTGTCGACCGACGGGCCTTTGAGATACTTCGCGCCGCCATAGTCAGAGCCGAAGAAGACTCGGAGTTCGGGCAGCTTCTGACCAGTTTCGGTCGTGCGGTAGTAGTCGCGATAACGACCGATCGGGTCGAACGCTTCGAGCACGAAGCCGGGCGGGTCGATTTTCTGATGACAGCCGGCGCATGTCTTCACGGACTGATGCTTGGCGAGTTGCTCGCGGATGGTCGTCGCGCCGCGAGTGTCGGATTCGATGCCCCCGGCGTTTGGCGGCGGTGGCGGAGCGGGTGTGCCGACGATTCTTTCGAGCAACCACACACCGCGCAGCACCGGCGAAGTGTTCGCGCCGTTCGCGGTCACTTTCAGAATGCTCGCCTGAGTCAGCAGTCCGCCGCGAACGCTGTCGGCGGGCAAGTCCACTCGACGCAACCCGGCACCTTTCACTAACGGCAAGTCGTAATGCTCGGCGAGTCGTTGATTCAGAAACGCATGCCGCGCCGAGACGAGCTGCGCGGCTCCGAGATCCCGCTCGACGAGATCGCGGAAGAACGCGCGAGTCTCACCGACGATCGAATCATGCAGCAGCACGTCTTGCCGCCCGTCATGAATGGCTTCGAAGTACTCGGGAAAGAGATCGCGGTCCGGCGTCGTCGCGTCGATCTCGCGCAGGTTGAGCCATTGAGCCAGAAAGTCGCGGACGAAAATTTCAAAGCGCGGCGAGGCAATCAATCGAGCGACTTCGTTTCGCAGCACGTCGGGCTTTGTGAGTTCGCCCGAGTCAGCTTTCGTGCGGAGTGACTCATCAGGAGCCGAACGCCACAGGAAGTACGAAAGCCGCGCGGCCAACTCGTGACTGTTCAACTTCGGCCCGTGTTCGACGAGGAATAAGAATTCCGGCGAGCACAGCACTGCTCGATGCGCGGCGTTCATCGCGACTTCGAGGCACTCGCCTTTCGCAAGTCGCGCGCGAGCCATCGCGTGATACAGCTCGACCTCGTCAGCGGTCGCGGGGCGACGGAAGGCGTGGCTGATGAAGCGAGTGAGCGTGTCACGCACGGCGGCTTCCGTCTTGTCCGCAGGCAACCGCACCGAGAGCGGATCCTTGAGATACTGATAGACGCGCACCGGACGCAGAATCGCTTCCGGCACTCGCGCCGCTTTGGCGATTTCGGCGACAGAAGCCAGCTCGGCATCGTCGCCGTAGAGCAACCGCTGTCCTGACGGCGGCCAGTTCTCCAGCAGCGGCCCGGTGATCTCGATGGGCTTCACGACGATCGCCGGGCCCACTGTCGCGATGGGCGGATTGGGGTTGCTGATGAAGTGCCAACCTTTCGGAATCTTCTCCGGCTTGTCTGGCGCATAAACGCTGTAGCCCGAGTCGATTCGCACCTTCGCCATGCGATACGGAGCGACGATGATCGTCTCGCCCCGCTCGAAGGAACGAGTCAGCTCAACAACGCTCTCTTTGCGATGCAGTGCGTCGAAGTGGCCGAGCAACTCTTTCCGCTTTCCGCCCGCCGCGACCCACACGCTGTAGATCAGATCTTCGCCGCCTGTCGTGTCGAGCGATTCCGTCGTGATGCGGATGCGATATCGGCCCGGCGCGTCGCGAGTCACCGCTTCAAACTGTCGCAGAGTGACCGGCACTTCGATGTGTGTGTCGAGGAAGAAGTGCAGATTCTCGCCATGTAAGTTGCATTGCAGTTGGTTGTGCAGATAGGCCGACCACGGCTTCTCGGCTTCGTGGTTGAAGGGGAAGCGATGCGACTTCGTCTCGGGCCGAGCCTGTCGAACGCTCGCCGCTTCGATCGCTCGATCTGCTGCCGCCATGTATTGCTGAATGTGAACCGGCGAGATGCTCAACGCTTCCGTCTGATTGCTGAACCCATCGCGAAGATCATCCTCGGGCAACAGATCGCGCAGCGGCGTGTCGATGTCGAGCAGATCGCGAACCGTGTTCTCGTACTCAAGCCGATTAAGACGACGCACCCGCACGCGACCGGCCTCGCGGTGACGAATCTGCGCGTCCTCATGAAACGCAGTCTTCAGCGCCGTGAGCGCCGCGCCGACCTCCGTTTCCGGCGGACGTGACGCATCCTTGGGGGGCATCTCGCCGCTTTGCACCCGTGCCAGAACACGGTTCCAAGCCTTGTGATTCGCCGAGTCCGCTAGTTCCTTTCCGAGAAGATCGGCCCGGAAGCCGCCCTCAGAGGTGGAGTCGTTGTGACACTCCACACAATACGTTTTGACAAACACGAGCGGCAATTCACGAGCGCCGACGGGTTCTACGGCACGAAGCGCGAGTAGCAGGGCAGTGAGAAGAGTAAGGGTGGGTTTCATGTGTAAAACCTTCGTGTCAGATCCGGAACAGGAACTCGTTCGATGCCAATAGGGTGTGACAAAGTTCCTGCCAACGCAGTGAATCGCGCACCAAAGGATCCTTGGTTTCAAGCGTGGCGTCGAGTTGCGTGAGGAAGGCCAAAGCATCCTCACGTTCGGCGGGTGTAATGGGGCGGTTGAAGACGCGCAGCCAGAGTTGATTCAGTCGCGCTTCGGGGTGTGATGACTCGGCGATTAAGCGATCAGCCAGCGCGTTCGCTCGTTGGCGGAACAATTCGTTGTTCATCACGAACAGCGATTGAGTTGGTACGACGGTCTGACTGCGCTGTCCAGCGATTTGAGCCGGGTTCACAAAGTCGAAAAAGCTCCGCAGTCGATCGTGACTGTTGAAGCTCGTCCGCATGACTGGCAGGTAAATCGTGCGTTGGAATTCCTGCCCAACACGCGACTTGCGATGGGCATAATTCGGCGGATTGACTCCCGACTGTCGCAGGTCGCCGCAGTTCTCGACCTCTTCCAGCACCAGCCCCGGGCCGCCTTGGCTCGTCTGCAATTCGCCACTGATGGTCAGAAGTCCGTCACGCAGAGCTTCCGCGTCGAGTCGCTGGCGATTCATCCGCCACAGCAGACGATTGTCGGGATCGATCTGCTTTGTGGCTGCTTCGTTGGTGCTGCTCAGACGATAGGTTCGGCTGAGGACAAGCGAGCGAATGAGTTGCTTCTGCGACCATCCGTTTTGCATGAAGCGCGTCGCGAGGTGATCGAGCAATTCCGGGTGCGACGGCGTTTCGCCGCGCGTGCCGAAGTAATCGACGCTGCGAACGATTCCTTCACCAAACAATTTCTGCCAAATGCGATTGACCGCGACGCGCGATGTCATCGGGTTGCGTTTGTCGGCCAGCCAGTCGGCCAGTTGCAATCGACCGCTTTGTCCCGCCGGGATCTCAGGAAATTTTTCCCATGAGGCCACGCGAATGGCTCCGCGCGGCACCACCGCGCCTGGCGCGTAGGGATTACCGCGAATGTAGATCGGCATGTCGGCGGGTTGATCGCCATCGTGCATGGCAAACGCTTTCGGCACTTTGGATTGAAAGAACTCTGCGTGCTGAATCGCCGTGCCGAGTTTCCGTGTTTGCTCATTGAGTTCATCGCGCCGCCTTGTGAGCGATTGTTTCTTCTCCTGATTCGCAGCAACTGGTTCCGATGGTGGTTGAGCCGCGCCATCGGTCTTAGTGACTTTCTCCGCCTTCTCGATCTGTGCGAGTTCTTCATTCACCGGCTTCTTCTCGGCCTCCAGCTTGTCACGGTCGGTTTTCATCGCCGCGAGCTTCTCGGCATGTTCGGCTTCGAGCGTCTGCCGCGCGACGAGTTGCTCCGGCACCTCAGGCAGTTCCGTGGAGTTGAGCAGACTCCAGACGCCGAACGGGATCTTGTGCGTGGCTGGCGAACTGCGCAGCATTCCCGCGATGCCGTAATAGTCTGGCAGGGCGATCGAATCGAACTTGTGATCATGGCACCGCACGCAGCCCAGCGTCATTCCGAGAAACACCGTGCCGATCTTGCTGACCTGAGTGTCGATGTGGTCGGCTTCCATCTTGGCTTTGTCGGGCTCGACGATCTCCACATCGCCCACCATCAAGAAACCTGTCGCCGTGATGCTCTCGGCTCGCTCCTGCGGCGAAGCGGCGGGGAGCAGGTCGCCCGCGATCTGTTCGCGCACAAAGCGGTCGAACGGTTTGTCTTTGCGATAGGACTCGATCAGGTAATCGCGGTAGCGCCAAGCATGTTCGGCGAAGACGTTGTTCGATGTCCCGATCATGTCGGCATAGCCGGTAAGATCGAGCCAATGCCGTGCCCACCGTTCACCGTACGCGTGCGAACCGAGCAGTCGATCGACGACAGTCTCACAGGCACGTGGCGAGTTATCACGAATGAACGAATCGATCTCGGCGAGCGTCGGCGGCAGGCCGGTCAGGTCGAGACTGACGCGGCGTAGCCAGGTGTAGCGATCGGCATCGGCCACGGGGCGCAGTCCCGTCTGTTCCAGCCTCGCCAGCACGAAACGATCCAGCGGATCGACCGGCCACTCGGAGTCCTTAACGGTCGGCATCGACGGATCGGCGACCGGTTGAAACGCCCAGTGTTTACGTCCCTCCACAAAGTCGATCGTGCGCGATGTCGCTGGTCTTTCGGCGACACGCGGATCGGGTGCCCCCATTGTGACCCAGGTTTCAAAATCTTTCACAACGGAATCTGCCAGCTTCCCTTTGGGCGGCATCTTGATCTCATCGTGGCGTAACGCCTTGATGAGCAAGCTTTGATCCACCTTGCCGGGAACAACCGCAGCCCCCGTGTCGCCCCCCTTGAGCAATCCCTCACGATGGTCAACTCGCAGTCCGCCCTGAACGATCTTAGCCCCCGCTGCGTGACATTCCTGACAGTGCTCGACCAAGACCGGGCGGATCTTCGTCTCGAAGAATGTAAGCTGCTCCTGCGTCAACGCCGGACGGTCCGCGCCGAAGACGGGCATCGCAGCCGCCATGATGTAGAAGAGGCAAAACCATAATCGGAACATTGTCGACTCCTATTGATCCAGACGTTTGAGCACGGCCTGCATATGCTGCTGCATGGCCACGGCTGCGGCGTCGGGGTCATGGTCGCGAACGGATTTCAGAATTGACTTGTGCAGGCGACGCCCCAGGTGGTTTTCACTTTGCGACGGCGTAGTGCGAACCATCTGCGTCAGTATGAACTCGTAAATCACTTCTATCATGTTCCGCATCAGCGGATTGCCCGCGATGTCAATCAACTTGCGATGAAACTGGAAGTCCAGCTCGAGCGCCACTGGATATGGTAGCTCTTCGTTGTCGAGTTGCTTGAGCAGTGATGCGAGTTCGGCGATCTCTTCATCGGTTGCCCGCTCTGCCGCTTGCCGAACCGCTTGCACTTCAATTGCAGTCCGCAGTTCCGCATACGACCGTAACTCCTGCGGCGAGATTGTGACGGCTGACCGCAACAACCGCACACAGTTCGCCAGACTTGTCGCATTTCCAACGAATGTCCCGCGCCCGCGCTGAACATCGACAAGTCCGATGCTCTGCAGCCGAGCGAGCGCTTCCCGCAACACCGGGCGGCTGACTTTCAATTGCTCGACGAGTTCATGCTCACCCGGCAGCCGCTCTCCCGCCATGAGTTGGCGATCTTTGATCACCCTCGCTAACCGCTCGACGACCAGGTCAGCAGTCGTCTGGCGAGGTTCAATTGCGTCAATTTGCATGTCGGCTCCCGGAAGGCGTTGTCCACATGTCAAACATGTTACTGATCAGCACGAGCGAAGGGAATTGCATTGATTACGGTTCAACGGCAAACCAGCCGAAGCGCCAAAAGCGCAACCGATCAGAACGCGGACTACAAAAATGGAGGCCGATTCACTGCACTCGGCGCCCAGACTCCTGCTCACGCGGCGCTGGAGACACCAAACCGCCCCTCGCGAAAAGAAGGCAGCCTTTAGCCCTCGGGAACTTGCGAGATCTTGCCGTCTCCTTGGTGCATTCCCGGCGGGAGAGACCTAGTGAGGAACCGGATGCCCTAATACTAGTGTAGTGCCACTCAATTACGGGATGTTATGCGGACAGTATTCGCACAACGTGAACGCGATTCACTCAATGGAAACAGGCATAAGCTTACGTTCCCATCTGAGTGAGACACTACACTAGCCCGCCCGCCCTGTGGGAGCCCAAAGCGTTTAATCAAGTGCTTGGCTGCTCCGGTTTCATCGACCGATGCAGCGAAAAGTAGGCTCGGACGCGTCGGTCTGGCGGCCGTTGGATTGACCGACGCACTCTCGGAAATTGTGTTCCTTCAGTGACTGCCGCCGTTCATCCTCGCAAGCATCGTCAATTTGAAACGGAGATATTCGTTCAATTCTTCGATGAGCCGTCGTTCCGGTAA
>CAMAYU010000226.1 GCA_945862235.1 Schlesneria paludicola DSM 18645 | reverse complement strand
CAAACACACGGTCGTCCTCACCGCCTTGGCAATCCGCACACCCACACGCTCGAACCACGACCGCATCCATGCGTCCGACCCTCCTTCCGGTCACACGCTTGATACAACAACGCACCAATCTCGGAAATAGAAACCGCACAGCCCCTAAGCAATGACATCAGGACAAGGAGAGGGACATGTTGGTTCTCGTCACGTATGATGTCGCCACCACCACGCCGGAAGGTCGAAGGCGACTGAGGCGTGTGGCTCGCGTCTGTCTGAACTATGGGCAGCGCGTGCAATTGTCGGTGTTTGAGTGTTCGGTCGGTGACACCGAACTCATGCGGCTGCGACACGATCTGCTTGAGGAAATGAACCCGTCAGAAGACAGTGTGCGCTTGTATTTCTTGGGCGAGAATCCCAGCCCACGTGTCGAACATCACGGTCAAAACCCTTCCATCGACTTTGAAGAGCCGCTGATCGTATGACTCCGCGAACCACCAGCGACGACGAAACACCGGCCTCTTCGCGATGCACGCAACCCGTTGGGGCTCAAGCGGTCTCGCGCTTGGTTCCACATCATCGTCCAACCTCCGGCAACGTTCCGTCGGAAGTTCGCGGAAAGTGTCATGGAACGTGTTTACCCGCCCGGAATTACAGCCGGGCGGTTCTCCCCCCTCATTGAGTGGGGAGCGGATTGAAACACTACAACGAGCCGAAGACCGCATGGGGTAAGCTGTTCTCCCCCCTCATTGAGTGGGGAGCGGATTGAAACGAGTCTCAGGAGCTGCAACACCAAGAAACCCCGTAGGTTCTCCCCCCTCATTGAGTGGGGAGCGGATTGAAACTTCGGGCTGTGCGTCCGGTTCTGGATGTGGTGCGACGTTCTCCCCCTCATTGAGTGGGGAGCGGATTGAAACACTCGGAGAAGTAGCGGTCGAACCGTAGCCGGTCCCGTTCTCCCCCCTCATTGAGTGGGGAGCGGATTGAAACGTGGATGAGAACGATGGCCGCATGCCTATGCTGGCTTGCCTTGACGACTTAACAATTCCAAGTCGTGGACGTTTTTTTACAGTAGTGAGCATTTCATCGCGAAGTTCGAATCACTTGCATAGCCAGCATCACAAAACTCGGTAAAGGCAAACAACCGCCCCGCGCGATTGACTTCGTTTATCCCGAAGGCAAACGCAACCGTGTGAGGCATGGGGTCGTGTCGCACGACACTGCGGCAGAATGTTGCCGACAGATGGAGAAGCTCATTGAGTCGCGTTCGACAAATCAAGCTCCGAACTTACCGACATTGACCTGGTTGAATGGTCTCTCTGATGCCATCCATGAACGACTCGCCCGGTTCGGGCTGTGCGAAGCGCGAATCCCGGTCGATGCTGCTCCTACGTTGGGGGACTGGCTCACAAAGTATCTCGATCAACTCAAGTCCGAGTTGAAGCCGAGCAGCCTGCAAAGGCTCTCGCAGACGGCAGACCATCTTCGGGCGTTCTTTGGTGATGAGACGCGACTGAACGAACTGACGCCAAACGGCGCGGCTGATTGGCGAGCGGCTCTGCTGGCAGAAAAGAAACCCGCTCGACGTGGGGAGAAACCGAAATCGGGCGCGGAGCAAAAGCCCCTTCGATGTGAGGCGACGGCTCGCAACTATGCGCAAGACGCCAAAACGATCTTCAACGCGGCGGTTGATCGCGAACTGATAACAAAAAATCCGTTCGCCAAGCTCAAGAGTTCCGTCTTGTCTGCGAACCGCACTCGGTACGTGTCGCCCGATGAAGTGCAGGCGATCCTCGAAGCCGCTGGCAACGCTCACCCGTGGCGATTGGTGTTCGGGTTGGCTCGTTTCGCGGGATTGCGAACACCCAGCGAAACGCACCGGCTGACGTGGGCTGATGTCGATTGGGAACGGCGACGCCTATCTGTCTTCGCACCCAAGACGGACACGAACCGGATCGTCCCGATCACGGCGGACCTGTTCGCCATCCTGCAAGCCGCGTTCGATGCCGCGCCCGAAGGGACGGTCAACATCGTGTCGCTCGGCTCGCACCGGTCGAACCTGCATCGGGGTTTGGAGAAGATCATTCTCCGGGCGGGGCTGGTTCCGTGGGATGACTTGTTCCAGACGCTGCGGAGTTGTGCCGAGACTGATTTCGCGAGGAGGTATCCTCAGCACGAAGTCAGCCGCTGGATCGGTCACAGCATCGCCGTGAGTGAAAAGCACTACCTGATGAGCGACAGTTCCGTGATGGACAGCGCCTCGTCCGCTCCCCCGTTGTTGCGCGCAGCAGAAAGCGCAGCAGTAAGCTCCGGCAACGTGACGCAAGTCCAAGCAACACGTCGCAACGATGAAGAATCGGTGGTGTTGCTGGCAAGCCCAAAGAATGCAGAAAACCCCTGCAAAACAGGGGCTTTCTTGAGTAGCAAGAGCGGGACTCGAACCCGCGACCCCAGGCTTATGAAGCCTGTGCTCTAACCGACTGAGCTACCTTGCCGTGTTGTCTCGACGTCTCATTGCAACGGACTTGAGACAGGTCCAAGTCCCCAGAGGTTTCGATGAGGCGGCAGGAGTTTAGCGATTTCGCTTCGCGTCACAAGCCTGCCACGAGAGCCGCGTTCGTGGTCAGCCGCTGAGCTGAGGCCCAGAACATTTGGCTCAGGTTACGCGAGTCTGGGCTTCAGCCACAGGTTCAACCGACGGACCAGAAGTCGTCGTCATTGACCGGTTCGATCTTAGTTTCAGCAGGCGGCAGCTCACTGACGTGCTGCCGTTTGGGGCGACCACGATGGGCTTCGACGCCGTGGACGGCATACGGTTCGATGACGAGGTTGACTCGCATTTCGATGTTGGTCAGCAGGTCTCCCTCGTCGCCGGAGACGAACGTGAAGGCGGAGCCTTTCATTTCATTCGACGAGAGGCGGCCGGTTCGACCGATGCGGTGGACGTAGTCGTCGCAGTCCTGCGGGATGTCGTAGTTGATGATATGCGAGATACCGCTGACATCGATCCCGCGTCCCATCACATCCGTAGCGATCAACAAGCGAATGGTGCCATCGCGGAACTGACGCATCACGCGGTCTCGGGCCGTTTGGGCGAGGTCCCCGTGAATGAACGCGGTTTGCTCCAGCCGACCACCAAAGCGGCGGAAGACTTCTTCGGCCCCTCGCTTGGTGCGCGTAAACACGATCGCTTGTTGAGGTCGCTCCTGGACCAACAATCGGACCAACACAGGGAACTTTCGGTCGTGATCGACAGCGACGTAGTACTGGTCGATGGTGTCGCTGCGCACCGTGTCGATCGACATGTCGATCCGCTCAGGGGACTTCATGTAGCGTTGAGCGAGTCGTTCGACGGGTGCCGGAAGCGTGGCCGAGAGCAACAGTGTTTGCCGTTCGGCCGGGCATCGTCTGAGAATCCGTTCGATGTCCGGACGGAAGCCGATGTCCAACATGCGATCGGCTTCATCGAGAACCACGATCTTCAGATGATCCAAGACGAGGCAACCTCGCTCCATCAAGTCGATCACGCGACCGGGTGTTCCAATGACGATTTGAGCGCCGCGCTGTAGCTCGTTCATCTGCGTTCGGAGCGGTCGTCCGCCCACGCAACAACAGGTGGATACGGCGTGATTGGAGGTGAGTCGAACGGCTTCGTCGGCCACTTGTTGGCTAAGCTCTCGCGTGGGCGTGAGTGCCAGCGCCTGCGTGCGCGGATCGTCGAAGTTCATCCGCTCCAAGATCGGTAGCACGAATGCTGCCGTTTTGCCGGTTCCGGTGCGGGCCTGACCGATGCAATCGCGACCAGTCATCGCCACGGGAATGAAGGCGGCCTGAATCGGGCTGGGGGCTTTGAATCCGATCTTGCGGAGTACAGCCAGCGAAGCCTCACCGAGGCCCAAGTCTTCAAATCGTGCTGGAGCGGGAACTGTTTCGTCGGTCAACCGACCACCCTTAACTGAGAGCTGCGAAGAGAGGCCACAAAAGAGAAAGTCGAGCGGGCCGAGTCGCATGTAGTGTTGGGGCGAGACTATAGGACGCGCCTTTGGTGAGGTCAATCAACGCTGATCGTTGACCGGGGCGATGGCCTGAGCAACACGGGCGTTGACGATTCGTCCGGTCGGGCAATTCTCCCCGGAGAATCCGTCGCTGCCGTCGCTGGTCTGGAAGCCATTTTCTCGTCGTGATCCCCCCGCGTGCGTCGGTGGCGAGGGGCGTTCGACACGGATACGATCCGCACCTCGCATCCACGGACGGGGCGTTGAATTGATTGGTCAGGCTCTCCCCGCTTCTCTGTTTTTCAGGATGCACTTCGAATGATTCAGGCTCTCGCCGCTGCTCGCGAAGACAAACACTCTGTCCGCGAAGACAGCGAATCGGCGTTGATTTCGCGCGCTCAATCGGCCCTCAGCCACTGCAATTGGGAGGTCGGCGAATGTGCCGCCTTGTGGACGAAGCGTTTCGCCAAGGGACGCACCGATGCTGACTTTGGCATCCTCGTCGGACTCAGTGCCGATCAGGTCTATCAGCGTCGCCGCGTGTGGGAGACGTTCGGCGATGTCTCCGAAAACTACCCCGCGTTGAAGTGGTCTCACTTCTATTCTTCGCTCAACTGGGACGATGCGGCGGAGTGTCTTCAGTGGGCGCAGGACGTTCAGGCGGGTGTCGCGGAAATGAAAGCTTGGCGGCGTGCTCAACGCGGCGAAGACCTGAGTGAGTCAGCGAGCGATGACGATTTCAACCTCGCACCCGCGGAACTGACGCTTGTCGGTGAAGCCGCGCCGTTTGATGCCGATGCGCCGCGGCGCCCCCTCGGTTCCGTGGCGACGATCGACAACGATGGTCGCCAGTCCGCCGCCCTCTCGGCGGGAGAGACGCCCGTCAACGCATCGAGCAGCTATGCACCGTTTCGTGAAGACGCGGCCACTTCGCCGCGCGACACCGCGTCGCACATCGAACCGACCACCGAACAACTGGTGAAACGGATGACGACCGCTATCGAACGCTGTCACGGCGCGATGAACGACCACTTCTTTACTCAGTTCTCTAAGCTACCCGAGAAAGTTCGACTGCGGTTCTTGAAGTCCGTCGAACAGCTTTCCGAAAAGTCCGCGTCGCTTGAGGAGTGAGACATTGCTGAGCGGGTTGGCGTCAGCCCCTTAGTTCTTTTAGTTCTTTGCATGCGGGCTGACGCCCAAGAGCCGGGGGGCTGACGCTATCCCGCTCAGAGGTCTTATTCACGACCACGAGAGGTATCAACGACACCGTCTTCGTTCTGCGAGTGACGAGATGGAAAGGCGCGAGCGCCATGAGCGACCCCGAACAGCCCGACTTTTCCTTTGATCTGCCTCCGGCGCGAGAACCTGTTCGTGCCGAACGAACGGCAACACCGGCGAGTTCATCCACGGCGGTTCCTGCGTGGTTGGTGGCCGTGCTGTTGGTCTCGGTGGCGACGTTGATGCTGCGGAATGCCGGTCTGTTGCCCGGCTTTTCCTCGCGGGCGGCGACCGAGCCACGAACCGTCACTCCGCGCGGGGACTTGGCCGCCGATGAGCAGTCCAACATCGAACTGTTCCGCAAGGCGTCACCGTGCGTCGTTCACATCAAAACGCTGACTCGCCGCCGCGACCCGTTCAGCATGAACGTACTCGAGATCCCAGAAGGGACCGGCACCGGGTTTATCTATGACGACGCAGGACACATTGTCACCAACTACCACGTCATTCGCAGCGCACAGGCGGCGAAAGTGAGACTCGCCGACCAATCCACTTGGGACGCGAAACTCGTCGGGTACGAAGCGAACAAGGATTTGGCCGTCCTCAAAATTGAAGCTCCCGCAGATCGCCTCCGCAAAATTGACATCGGTGAGTCAGCCAACTTGCAGGTCGGTCAAAAGGTCTTCGCGATCGGTTGCCCTTTTGGACTCGATCAAACGCTCACGACCGGCGTCATCAGTGGATTGGGGCGTGAGATCGAGTCGATCGGCGGGTTACCGATTGAAGGGGTGATTCAGACCGATGCGGCGATCAATCCGGGCAACTCGGGCGGGCCGCTGCTCGACAGCGCCGGTCGGCTGATCGGTGTCAACACGATGATCGTCAGCCCGTCGGGCGCGTACTCGGGCGTCGGGTTTGCGGTGCCGGTCGATATCATCAACCAAGTCGTGCCCGAGTTAATTCAACATGGCCGGGTCGAGCACGCCGTGCTGGGCCTGCGTCTGTTCGATGACCAAGTCTCGCGTCGGTTGGGAATTCCAGACGGGGCACTCGTCCGAGATGTCTTCAAGAACGGCGGAGCGGCTGCGGCCGGGATTCGACCGACCTACGAAGATGAGGAAGGCAACATCCAACTCGGCGATGTTCTCATTGAGATCGGCGGTCGAAAAATCAAATCGACGATCGACCTGCTGAAGGCACTCGACGGACCAAAGCCGGGAGATTCGATCCGCGTCACGCTGCTCCGCAATGGTCGCCTTCAAACAGTCGATGTCCAACTGCAAGCGGCCGCTCCGTCACCGTGAGGTTGCCTCTCGCCCGGCGAGAATCGACTCGTTTAGGGGCGGTGCATTGACTACGCTCGAAAGTTCCTTCGGGCTTCAAGGCCCTCCTCTTTCTGCCGTTCTCTTTCTGTCTCCCCGCTTCAATCTTGCAGGCAGAAGAAGACAGAAAGAGAACGGCAGAAGGATTGCAGAGCAAAAAGTCGGAACGAAATGGGGAAGTCTCCAAATCAGGTGTCGTTCTTAAATGGTGCCACGCACCCGACTGCCATTCTCGAACGCAGTAAATTCAAAGCCCCTAAAGCCGGACTTCAGTCGGTGGCCGGTTTCGCCGTGGCAGGCTTCGTAATGGCAGGCTTGTTCGCGGGGCGAGGCTCCGCGACATCGGCCAGCAGTGAGTCGAACTCTTCCGCCGGAGCGGTCTCGGCCGGTTGCTCGTCGATGCGTTCGTCGGTGGTGCAGAAGAGATAGAACCGCAGCAGCGGCCGGAGCGTCGAAGCGGGATCACGGTCCAGCGCCGCCTTCAGTGTTTGAGCCGCGCCCTTCACATCGCCCGATTCCAACTGAGCCATCGCGATTTGGAAGCGGAGCATGGTCGCTTCAGAACGGACTCCTTCTTGGGATTGGGCGACGGCTCCCGCGTGAACCAACGGGTACTGATCGGGGGCCATCCAATACGGGTTGAGTGTCAGGAACGGCAGCGTCATGACGGCCGCCTCTGCGGCCGCCGTTTCCGTTTCTCGCGCTTGATCTCGCCAGAGTCGGATCGCGCGCAGATAGTCTCCGTTGGACAGTGCGGACATGGCCACCAAGCCGCGCCAACCGGGTGCTCCGCCCGCCGTGGCGATCGACTCGACCGCCTCCAGAGATTCGTGAGCTTCACGAACGCGCCCTGCTTCCATCAGCCACGGCCCGAGCATCGTCTTGGCCGCGATGTTCTGTTCTTTGTAAACGGCATCCGCTTCCAGAATCCGAATGGCGGCGAGGACTCCTCCGCTTTGAGCCGCAGCGTTGGCGACCTCCAACCGCTCGGCTCCGGCATCGAGTCCCTGCTGAGTCATCTCATTCAACTTGGAGACGCCCTCTTCGAGAGCGATTTCGCGATCGAGTAGCGATTCGCGCTGCTGTCGTTCCTGCTCCGTGAAATCGGGACGGTACGGTTGAAGTTGCTTGATCTGCTGCAACGCCTGCAAAGCCAAGTCGGCTCGTCCCAGCTTTTCGAGCAGTGCGAGCATGTCGTAGCGAACACTCACGTCATCCGGGCGCAATGCGGCCGCCTGCTGCAACGCGGCGATCGCCTGGTAATACCGGAAGAGTGGCGACCACGGTGCGCGGGCCTCCGACATGATCCCCGATTCAATTCGGTCGAGGATCAAATGGGACACGCCCAAGACGCGATAGCCTTCGGCGGAATGCGGATCGTCTCGCAAGCCGGCGGTCGCGTCGCGGATGGCAGTCAGTGCCAAGCCGGCTCGAACGGGAAGCGAAATCTCGCCGCCCGATACGGACATTTGCAGTCGATGCTGACCGGCTTGAACCCCGGCCGGAAGCGACGGACGACGCAGTGAGAACATGTTGTCATACGTCGTTGCGGGCTTGGCCCATTCGCGCGTCGTCTCGGGGACGGAACCTTCCGTCCGAAAGGCCCGTTCGACGTGATTGACCCGATGCTTGGCGATGAATTCCTTCAACTCCGGTGTATCCGTCCCATCGCGGTAGAACACGGCCGTGGCGGAGGCCAGATCCGTCAGCGCCCAATCCTTCGACGACAGGAGGTCGCTAAACGTCGTGTAATCCGGGGCAGGGATCGGTCCCGTCAAACGGGGCATGACGTGCGTGATCTGGTACTTGTCGAACACGGCCTGCCAGACGGCGGGCTCACCGCTGCCGGGGAGTTGCTCACGCTTCTGTTGC
Source organism: Schlesneria paludicola DSM 18645 (assembly GCA_945862235.1). GTDB lineage: Bacteria > Planctomycetota > Planctomycetia > Planctomycetales > Planctomycetaceae > Schlesneria > Schlesneria paludicola_A. The sequence continues at coordinate 1,613 of CAMAYU010000226.1, read as the reverse complement.
AGGGCGCGGCGCGTCGTGTTGTAGAGACCGATCAGGTCACGATCACCGGCTCCCGCGAATAGGCTCGCCCGCTGATCGACGAACGATTTCTGCCCCGACCAAATCACCAAGTCTCCGTGGCGCAGTGCGAAGTGAAACGGACGGTCATCCAAACTGTGGGCCGCGAGGTTCTCGAACACGTTCATCTGAATCGCGAGGTTCTGGTCGAAGCCGACGCCCGTCCGCTTACCTCCCGCACCATCGATCCGCCCGCTGATGACGAGCCACGCGAGACCGAAGAAACTGAAGACCGTCACCGCACGGCCTCCGCGCGAGAACAGCAGCTCACGCCAATCGACCGAGTAGACCTGCCCGAACCGTCGGCGATACCAAACTTGGGCGTTCACCGTGCAGATCGCGCTGTTCACGAGACTAGCTGCCGCGAGTTCGTGCGTCGTCAGACATGCCATCGCGTTGAAGACCAGCACGGCCAGCAAATGACCGGGATGCAAACGCTCACGATTGAGAAACAGCGAGACCAGTGTCGCGACGAACAACACTATCGCCGCGATGTCGCTGTGATTGATCGAATCCCAGAACGCCGGGAACAGGATTGAGAAGTAAGACAACTCCAGCGCGGACGGCTTCGGGAACACCTGCCTCAACGCGGGATAATCCACCATGACCAATCGCCACGGCGCGAGCCACGCCTCAAACAGGAACGGGTGAATGACAGTCACGGCCAGCGACGCACCGGCCACACGCCACCAATCGCGACGACGGTTGGCAAGGGCTTCGTCACCCAGCACCCCGCTGCGCAGAGACTCACCCGCCGCCAGCAGCATCAATAACAGCCAACCAAACCACGCGCGGTTGTCGAACTGAGACCACAGCCAGACGAACGGCACCAGTTTCCAAAGCGGCTTGCGTGACGAGTCCTCCTCCGCCTGCAATGCCACAAACAGCGTGAATGCCAGTCCTGCGAGCGTCACCAATTCCGGCTGCATCGTGATCTGGGGATAGCAGACCAACAATGCCATCACGGCGCAGATCGACCCCCACCACGTCCGAATGCCGGAACGATGAGCGTGAACCAAACAACCAAACGCCACGCCTGCCAACACGCCTTGAGCGATCGATAGGCCGATGCCTCCCGCAACCGCATGAACCCCGGCCGCAAACAGGTCGAATAACCACGACAGGTTGACCCACCGACGATCTCCGGCGGTGGATGAAAACACATCGTTGGCGGACGGCAGCACTCCATGCGACGCGAGGTACTGCCCCGACTTGATGTGAACCAGCGTCTTGGTCTCGGCAATCTGCGAGAACCCGAACAACAGCGCCAACCCGACCACCGCCCAACGCAGCACGAAGTCGCCGCGAATCGCTTCGTCCTCAACCAACTCCGGTGTGAGCGGTTCCCATTCCGGTAGTCCCTCGTCGATGTGAGCGGCTCCATCCGGCAGCGAACTGAGTGCCGCGTCGGGCTGGCCAAGCGAATCACCCACAGACGGCGACCCGTTGGAGACGGCAGCGGATTCATTCAATGGAGCAGGTTCACCGGGACGGGGCTGATTGTCAGCGGTCGAATCGGAAGGAGCGGTCACGGTGTCACTCACGAAGAAAGGAAG
>CAMAYU010000225.1 GCA_945862235.1 Schlesneria paludicola DSM 18645 | reverse complement strand
ACGATCGGCTCGGAAGTGATCGTGTTGCCGAAGGATTCGGCGATTCAGTGGAGTAATCCGCCGGCTCACAACTACATCGACGAACTGGTCTACGACCGACTTCAGAAGCTGCACCTGTTGCCCTCGGAATTGTGCGACGACGAAACCTTCGTGCGTCGCCTCTATCTCGATCTCGCCGGAGTTCCGCCGACGGTCGAGCAGTACCGCAGCTTCATGAACGATGCGAATCCGAAGAAGCGAGAGGTGCTCGTCGATCAGCTCATCGCGAGTGACGAGTTCTCGCAAGTCTGGACGGCGTTGTGGGCCGAGTCGATCCGGCTGATGGGGGGGGGATACGCGCCGACGGGGACCGACATCAAAGCGGCCGAAGCGTATTACCAATGGATTCACGAGCAGATCAAATCGAATCGCCCCTTCAACGAGTTCGTCGCCGACCAAGTCACCGCGACGGGGAGCAACCTTACTAACGGCCCGGCCAATCTCTACACGATGCTCGTTCACAGCACGCGGTTCACGCCGAAGGAATTCGCGGCCAACTTTTCGCAGCTCACGATGGGGATCCAGATTCAATGTGCCGAGTGCCACAACCATCCGTTCGATCGTTGGACGATGAACGACTACTACGGCTTCGTCAGTTTCTTCACTGGCATGAAGCGCAAGCTGGGGGCCGAGCCGCGCGAGATGTACATCTTCAACGACCGGTCGATGGCCGCCGCGAAGCATCTCGTCGATGAACGCCCTGTCCCGGCAACGGTCCTTGGTGGCGAGGCGGCTGTCTCCGAAATGGGTGACAAGCGACAGGCCCTCGCCGCGTGGCTCGCCGCGCCGGACAACCCGCACTTCGGACGGAACTTCGCCAACAGGGCTTGGGCGCACTTCTTCGGACGCGGACTCGTCGAGCCGGTCGATGACATGCGGATCAGCAATCCGCCGACCAACAAGCCGCTGCTCGATGCGCTGGCGAAACACTTCGCCGACTCAAAATTCAATCTGCGAGCAATGGTCCGCGACATCTGCACGTCTCGCGTTTATCAGCTTGCCAGTCAGCCAAACGAAACGAACTCCGGCGACACTCGGCAATTCTCGCGCAGCCGCCTGCGTCGTCTGCGAGCGGACGTATTGCTCGACGCGATCGTGGTGGCGACGAGCAGCGAACGTGGGTTCGGGTACTTTCCGCGCGGAACAAAGGCGATCCAGTATTACCCACGCACGCCGGGCGACACCGAAGGCCCGAACGCTGGCGATCCGTTCTTCGCGACATTCGGCCGTTCACGCCGTGGTTCGATCTGCGTCTGCGAGACACGCACGGAATCGAACCTATCTCAAGCCCTGCATTTGCTCGTCGGCGACACGATCGACGGCCGAGTCGGCGGCGGTCAAGTCGTTCCGAAGTTGATGGCAGGCGGGAAGTCCCCGGACGAGATCATCGAGGAACTCTTCGTTCGCACGCTCAGCCGCAAACCGACCTCGGAAGAACGAGCCGCAATGCGCGAGCTCATCGGCGACAACGTGAAGGATCGCAAGGTCTACGAGGACATCTTTGGCAGCCTGCTACAATCGACCGAGTTTGGATTTAACCATTGAGGAGTTGCACTCATGATCGAATTGAGCGAGCCGTTGCAATCTGCCGTCGAACAGCAGTCCGAGCCTGTCGAAGTGATCGATCCTCGCACTCAAGTGCATTACATGCTGGTGCGAGCGGAGTTGTTTCATCATCTCGAAAAGCTGGCCTATGACGACAGTCCGTGGACCCAAACGGAAACTGGTTTGTTGGCGTCGGAAGCTGGCCAGTCCTTGGGCTGGGATGAAATGGGTGAGTACGATCGATACGACGAGGTGAAGCGATGACGGTGCAACGCGGAGAAGTTCTGCTCGCATTGTTTCCGTTCGCCACGGGCCTCACCGCCAAAAAACGCCCGGTGCTGGTCGTTCATGCGGATTCGTATAACCGAAGTGCGCATAACGCCATCGTGGTCGAGATCACCAGCAATTCGGTTCGTGCTTCCGATCCCGCTCATTTATTTGTTGATATTTCATCGACTGACGGGCAGGCGACTGGCCTATTGCGAAACTGCGTGGTGTCGTGCCTGAATCTGGCGACTGTGAATGAGAGCCGATTCGATCGAGTGATTGGGAGCTTTTCGCCAGTTCTGATGGAACAGGTCGATGAGTGTTTGAAGGTCGCTTTGGAACTGGCTTAACACAGGCCGCTCGCCAGTGTCCGTGCTTCAAATCTGCCACAGGGGAGCCACCTGTGCTACGAAAACGACGAACCATGAAATACATCGCAGTCGTGCTGATCGGCCTGACCTCGGCGGCGCTCGCCGACGAGAAGACCGACAAAGCGCCCGTCAATTTCAACGACCACATCAAGCCGATCTTTCGACAGCATTGCGCGAAGTGTCATGGGGACGATCAGCAGAAGGCGGGTTTGAATCTGCAAAGCTTCGAGGGGGCGATCAAAGGAGGCAGCGGAGGCAAGGCGGTCGTCGCGGGGCGGGCGAGTGCAAGCTTGCTCTATCAAGCGATCACGAACGAAGACGCAGAAGCGCGGATGCCGCCGAATCAGCCACCGTTGCCGGAGGCTCAGGTGAAATTGATCCTGGCGTGGATCACCGACGGGCTGCGCGAATCGGCGACCAGCAAGTCGCTCGTGGTGAATCGCGATCTCACGTTCACGCCGACGGCCAGTGCGATGACCAAGCCGGACGGGCCGCCGCCGATGCCGGAGAAGTTACCGAGCGTGTCTCTGCCGGAACTCAAACACAAGCTGCCGATCATCGCGATGGATGCGAGTCCGTGGGCCCCGCTGATCGCCGTGGCCGGACAAGAGCATGTGCGGTTAATCGACATCGGAACGCACAAGGAACTCGGCGTGTTGCCCTTTCCCGAAGGAGTCCCGCACGTCATCCACTTCAGCCGCGACGGAGCGGTGTTGCTGGTCGCGGGTGGCAAGCCGGTGCAGTCGGGCAAGGCGGTGTTGTTCGATGTGCGCTCGGGGAGGCGGCTCGCGGAAATCGGCGATGAACTCGATGCGGTCCTCGCAGCCGATCTCAGTCCCGATCAACAGTTGGTGGCGATCGGCGGTTCGGGCAAAGTCGTGAAGGTCTACGGCACGAGTGACGGCGTGTTGAAGTACAAGCTGACTCGCCACACGGATTGGATCACCGCGATCGGCTTCAGTCCCGACGGCAGCAAGCTGGCCACGGCCGATCGCTCGGGCGGCCTGCATCTGTGGGAACCAAAGACCGGTGGCATCCTGCTGACGCTGGCCGAGCACAAGGCGTCGATTCCGTCTCTGCACTGGCGCAACGACAGCCGCGTGTTGGCATCAGCGGGAGAAGACGGCCTGCTAGTTTGGTGGGATGTCGTCGATGGTTGGCCAGCGATTTCAAAGCCCAACGCTCATCCGCCGAAGCGCGCCGAGGGCGTCTATGGCCGGCTCCGAAACGGCGTCCTCGGGGCATCCTTCGATCACAGCGGCAATTTGCTCACGGCAGGCCGCGATCAAGTGGTCCGCTTCTGGACCACTGATGGCCAGACGAAGCAGGCGTTTGACATCTCACGCGCGATCCCCGTCTCAACCTGCATCAGCCACGACGGCAAGACGCTGATCTGCGGAGATTCAGCAGGCGAACTGCACTTCTGGAATGCGCCGTGAAGAGTGTTGTGAGGTGACACGTTGGCGATCGCGGCTCGTGTCCGCTGCCGGAGTGCTGTTCTTGAGCCGGGCTGGCAACAAGAGCCACCACAGTTTAAAGGGCATTTCAAAAACTAGCCCGACGCGCAAGCGAGGGCTGAGCATTCGATGATGGTGAAGCCCTCGCTTGCGCGTCGGGCTAGTTTTTCAAGGCAACAACTGGTTTTGAAATGCCCTCTGGTGACTCTCGTTCGTCCCCTCAGTTGCGCACGGAAAAGCCAGCATTTCCGATGCGGTCCCGCGTCGATGCACCGCCAGCCACCTCCAAGCCAACACCCGAAGGATGAGTAACTCGTAGGATGGGCGCCTCGTCCGTCCGAGGTTGCAGGCGCGGACGGACGAGCAGGGCCATCGCCTTTTTCAAGATAGGGTGGAGCCAGCTCGCTGCGAGCGCCGGCCCACCATCAGGAAACGTCGAGAATTCATGGTAGGCCGGCGCGGCGAAACGCCGCTGTCCCCCCCCTACAGTTTATGCAAACCCAACAAGGCGATGGCCCTGACGGACGAGGCGTCCATCCTACGGGTCGATTTGTCAGCGAGAGTTGCCCCGCCCTTCGTGTAACGGGCCTGCGTATGTAGAGGTGCCTGGCCAATCGTGGTGAGACAGAGAACTTCCTTCGATCAACGGATGCGACATGACTCGCAGTGATTCTGCTCCGGACTTGGGGGCCAGGCTGAGAGCTGGGGAGGAAGCCGTGTTGGAGGTGATCCTTCGGACGCATGGGCCTCCCGTTTTGACGCTGCTGCGACAGAAGTTTGTGGGGCGGCTGACGGCCACGGATTTCGAGGATGTCTTGGCGGCGGCACTATTTCGCATTTGGCAGCACCGAGTCCGGTTTGACCCGGCGTTGTCGTCGCTCCGTGTCTGGTTCTTTCGCATCGCCGAGAACGTCGCTCGGGATGTGCTGAAGCATGGCTGGCAGAAGGCTCGCCAGTTGGAGTTGAGCACCGAACCGATGTGGCTCGCCGAGGTCATCGATTGGCGTCAGAGCGATGTCGAGACGAATGGCGACTCAAACCACGGTGCGGATCGCGAACACCTCCCAACGCTCCGCGTACCGCCCGAACAATTGCGCGAGTTGCTCGCGCTGCTGCCCGAGAAGCAACGACGGATCGTGCTGGCCGATGCTGAGTCTCGCGACGGCCTCGTCGCGAGCCACGATCTGGCGAAGGAGTTGGGCATCCCGCAATCGACCGTGCGGGTCTATCGCCGCCGGGCCTTGGAACGGCTGCGGCGCGAGATCGAACTGCTGGAAGTTGCCGCCGGCGGGTGACCCGTGATCCGTCCGATCTGACTGATCCGCCCGATTCAACGCGTGCCATTGCTACGCGCGATCATTTTGAGGAACTGCGCCATGACCAACTCGCCCAACCGAGACCCGTTACCAGACGATGTCTTCCGCAACCGCATTGCGGCCGCGCTGCGTGAACTGGATCGACCGGAGTCCGATGCGGACATCGCCGCCGCGCTGGACGCCGTGGATCCCGAGCCGTTGAGCGATGCCGTGCAGCAACGCATTATGCGGCAAGTCCGGCTGTCGATCGCGGCGAGTGCCCGACACGACACAGCGGCACCGGCGAGCCATGTCCTGTTGATCGGGACGGGCCATGTTTCTCCGCCAGCTCGCGGTAAGTCGCCGTTCGGAATCGTTGTCGCCTGTGCGGCGTTGTTGCTGGTGATCGGGGTGGTGTTTCTCCGTTCGGATGATCGTGAACAGATTCCGTTGGCCCGCGTCAGACTGACTCCGGCGCTGCAGCCGGGTGAATTGATCTCGACGACGGATCGAGCCACGTCGAGCGATCAGGCTCGGTCGAACGACGTTCCTTCCGGCGGCAGCCCGATTGATTCCGCACCCGCACGCTCGGGACGGCCTTCACGCATTGGAGCGGTTTCTCGCGTGAAGTTGGGTGAGACCCTGACGACCGGCCCGCGTGAGAAGCGTCGCGTGACGTTGCCTGATGGCTCGGTGCTGTCGATCAACGAACTGTCGCGAGTCACCGTCGTCAGTGATCGTCGCGTGAAGCTGTTGGCGGGAGAAGTATTTGTCGAGGTCATGCCTGCCACGAACGCCGAGCGATATGTGGTCGAGACGCCTCAACGCACGGTCACGGCGCTGGGGACGAAGTTCGTCGTGAAGGCACGGGAACGGGCGACGAACGTCGTTGTCACGCAGGGGACGGTTCGGGTGAGTGGCGTTGAGGAAGCGATCACTGCCGGGCAAGAGTTGATCGCCGATCTGACCGATTCGCACTCAGCGGAACTGCGACCGGCGAAGCGGTCGGCGTATGTGGTCGAGTGGGTCAAGGACTTGATGGCGGCGTCGGGGTCGGTCGTCGTGCCCGCCAGCGAACATGCGGGCGGGACCGTCACCGTCGTCGATCCGCAGGGACAAGAGATGAAGTTGTCGCTGCGAAAGTTCCACGTCGATGTCCACATCGAGGACGGGTTCGCTCGGACGACGATCGACCAGACGTACTTCAATCACACGTGGAAGCAGCTTGAAGGAACTTTTCGCTTCCCACTGCCTGCCGATGCATCGTTGTCGCGGTTGGCGATGTACGTGAACGGCAAGTTGATGGAAGGAGGCATGGTCGAACGGGACTACGGCCGCAACGTCTTCGAGCAAATCCGGCACACGAAGCGCGATCCAGCTCTGTTGGAGTGGGTTGATGGCAGCACGTTTCAGATGCGGGTGTTTCCACTGGAAGCCCGGCAAGAGAAGCGGATTTTACTCAGCTACACGCAGCGGTTGCCGAACGACTACGGTCGCAGCGTCTACCGTTTTCCAGCGGGACATTCGCTCGACGGAGTTCGCGAATGGTCGGCTCAGGTGCGAGTGAAGGGAGCAGCCGGGACGAAGTGGTACTCGCCCTCGCACTTGCTGAACGGACGCGAGAAAGCAGGTGACTTGCTGCTCGATGGTCGCGAGGAATACGCGGCGTTGGATCGCGACTTGGTCGTCGAGTTCGTGGCGGATGCTGCCAGCATCCGAACCGACGCTCGCAGCGTCGGCCACGGCGGTGCATGGTCCGTCTGCGAACAGGATGGCTTTCAATACGTGATGCTGCGGCAGCGTCCCGATCTGAAAGCGAACGCCGAACGAGCACAGCGGCAGTGGGTCTTCTTGATTGAGAACTCGGCCGATCGCAACGAAGTGTTGGCCGAGACGCAGCGGCAAATCGCGAAAGTGCTGCTCGAGAACGCCGAACATTCGGACACGTTCTCGCTCATCCGCGCGGGGACTCAAGCGGAGTCGTTCCGCCGCAAGCCGGTCGCCTGTTCGCTTGAGAACATCGCGGCGGCTGAGACGTTTCTGAGCGGCGTCGCGCCGATTGGTGCCCTCGATTTGGAGCAGGCTCTGCACGCGGTGCGACAACACGTCCGCAGCCAGCGTGAGGTTTGGGTCGTCCATCTCGGAACCGGCATTCCCGTGTTGGGTGAGCGGGACGACAACGCCCTGCTGCGACTGCTGCCCAACAACGCGCGGTACGTCGGCGTGGCGGTCGGCAAGCGTTGGTCGAAGTCGTTCATGGAAAGTGGCGCTCGTCGCACAGGAGGCCACGTCACGCAGATCAACCCCGACGAAGCGGTCGCGTGGCGCGCGTTCGATCTGCTCAGCACGCTCAACGCTCCGCGTCTGACCGAGATCGCTGTCCACTCCACACCAACCCGCAGCGTGAGCAAGGACGAGCATCCCGCCACCACCGCTTCGGAACCCGCGTTCCTACTCCTCACCACATCTCTCGCGCACGGCCAAGAACTGGCCGCCGTGGCCCGCGTCCCGAAAGGCCAAGCGTTGCCGCCGTCCCTCACCATCACGGGCAAGCTGAACGGCAAGCCGTACTCGACGAACGTGACCCTGCCGAAAGCGGATGCTGACAGTAGCCGAAGTCGTGAGACTTCAGCCGGTGCGGCAGTGGTCGCACACCACGCAGAACTTTCACGAGTTCGGCTACAGAGTCATCTCCCGCGCACTTGGGCACGGCTGGAGATTGATCGGCTCGTCGTACTCGGGGCCACCGAGCACAAGTCGCAGATCATCGAACTGAGCAAGTCGATGTACGTGATGTCGCCGTTCACGTCGCTCCTCGTGCTGGAGTCCGAGGCGATGTACGAGCAGTTCAAAGTCGATTGCGGTCGCAAGGATCATTGGGCGATGTACCCCGCTCCGGCCGAGATCCCGGTCGTCGCCGAGCACAATGTCGCGCAACTCAGCCCGCTCGATGCCGCCAAGGAACGCTTGAAGCACTCTCAAGCCCGAGCCAAGTCGGCGCAGAGCAACTACGAACGGAGCGTCACCGAGAGACGACCTGCTACCGACCTGCAACGCCTCGACCGCTTGAATCGTGCCGAGCAAGCCGAGGTCCTCCTGATCGAACGCGAGATCAAGCGGATCGAACAAGCGACGGAAGCGGCCGCCGACCCGGTGCGTCTCGCGTGGGAGTCGGTCGTTCTGCGGCGAACGGGATGGCAACAGAACGTTGTTGCCAACACACGTCACCTTCAGAGCTGGTCGCGGAGATGGGGCAACATGCGTTGGAGCCACAGGCCGTTGGGCTGGGGAGCTGAAGACGAGTTTTCCAGAGTGCAGTTCGCGCCGCCCGACATGGACGGCCTCATCGACCTCAACGGCGGTGATCAACTGTTCGGAGGACTCTCGTCGCTGGACTTCACCACCAGAGGATCAGAGGCAAGTGGCGATGACGGCTTGTGGGATAAACGTCTGTTCCGTTTGCCGATGCGTGGCGAATGGAATGGCCGGTTTGCCGTCCCCTCCCACTGGAAGTTCTTGCCAGCGGCGGATCGCTTCGACCGCTCATCGATGAGCTCTTCAACCGACGACTATGGCCTGCGCGGAGTAAATGCTGGCACCAACGACTGGTTTCTGTCCGATGAAAACTTGGGACTGAGCCAAGCCCAGGGAGCAGGGACTGTTGGTCTCAATTTCAACACGCTCGGCAATCTGAATGCCCGACCGAATCTCTACTCGAGCGCGAACATTCCCACCTCCAGTTTGGACGACGTGGTCCAATTCACTGCTGGCGATTCGATTCGCCCGAGATACCGCCGGTTCTCACGAACTGGTGATCTACTCCTCACGAACCCGCAGCCATCTGAATTCGACATGCGCTTCGAGGACTTCGACGGCAGCGGCGATGGAGTTCATGGCGGACTCATGCTCGATTTGGAGCCGCATTTTACCAACTTTTCTTATTTCGTTTCCTCGCGGCTGCGGCAGGACATTCCTCTGTACGGCTTCGCAACCGGTGGCGCTGTTCAACCCCTGAACTTCGGGAATCGCCGCTACTTCGGTACGCAGCCGATGCTTCGATCGGGGCTATTGGTGGCTGGGTCGGAACCTAATCTCATGCTGACGGTGACACCAAGGATCATTATCGGTGAAGAGGAAGAGGGCCTCTTAGGTGCGGAATACACATACCCGATGCTTGAGGGTCGGGAGTGGCGTGGCTTGGGGACGAGCCTGTCAGATGTCTATGACACCTCGGACGGCGGCTTCCAATTTCCCGCCGCGCATCCACTCGCGGGCGTGTTGCAGGACTTGCCGAGTTATGCACCCGGCCTGCAAACGTGGCCTGCGGATCGGTTGGCCATCGTCGAGCAAGCGGCGGCGACGAAGCCGGTTCACGGTGAGATCGATGCCGAAGCGCGGCGGTTGATTGAGAAGGCACGATCGCTCGGTTGGGAGAGCTGTAGGATGGCCGCCCCCGGCCGTGTTGTGTTGGCAGACGGCTCGGGTCGGTTCGTTTTCAACCGAGAAGTCAGCGAGGGACTCAAGCAGCAGGTCATCCACGACGGCTCGGCGCTGTGGCATCTGTATCCCGAAATCGCTCTCGGCGCGAAGCGGCCGATGAGCCGGTTCCATCAGTCGGCGATTCAGGGACTCATCCCGTGGTACGTCCCGTCGGTCGAGGACCTCAGTGTTGAGGCCGATGTGAAGTCGGTCGGTGCGCGAACGGTGAGAATCACTCGTAGGACGGGGACTCCTGCCCGTTCTCATGGGAATGATGAACCAAAGGACGGGGAAGAGAAGAAGACGGTGCATTCCGAAGACTCCACGCACCCTACGATCGCGGTCGAACTGGTCTTCGCGGAGGACGGTCGGTTGAGTGCGTTGCGAGTGATCAACGTCACCGCCAACAAGGTGCTTGCGAACCAAACGTTCCTGGCCGACGGAACGGTTCGGCTGTTCGATGCCGATGACAAACTGATCGCCGAAGCGAAGTACGAACGGCAGCCGGTTGAGCCTCCGAATTTGGTGCCGCAGACCGAGGGACTCGTCGTCCTG
>CAMAYU010000224.1 GCA_945862235.1 Schlesneria paludicola DSM 18645 | reverse complement strand
CGGTTCCAGACGCTGGCTGTGAGGTGCGAGGCAACAAGACTGTCTGAGCCCGCTCGTGGTCGCGTTGCCAAGTGAGGTCCGGTCCCGGCAGCACGATCTCGCGACCGTCCACCCACTGGCCGTCGATCAAATGAGTCAGAGACCGCCGTCCCGTTTCTCGTTCACGGATCGTTGTTAACCGGTCCTCGTACAGAAACACCAAGCTGTGCGAGGGTCCCATCGACGGCAGCGAGGCGGCGATCTGAACGAGCGAGTCTCCCCGCACTTCATAGATCGCGTTGGAGGTCAACAAATAGAGTTTGTCGCTGAGCCATTTGGGATGAGCGAAGTCCCCGGCGACGACGAGTCCTGTGTCGCGTTCGACTCCCGTTTGAAGGTCGAGCCGTTTGATGCGGCTTTCCTTGGCCGTGGCGTTCGGGTTGTCATCCAAGTGGGCTTCCGCAAACCAGAGTTCGCCGTTTCTGACCGAACCGGTGTGATGCAGCTTGAGGACATTCGACGGTCGCCCCCAGACCAGCTTGTCCTTCAGCGCAGTGGTTGCCGACCAGATGATCACGACCAGCGGCAGCACGAGACTCAGCACAACGGTCTTGATCGCCGATCTCGTGCGGTAGCGTGATGTCGTTCGTTCGGTCGTCGCCCTCGACATGAATCAGCCCCTGGTTGGGATGGCGTTCGTTTGGAGGTCGGACGGTTTGAATTGGAAGACAGCCGACCGATTGAAACACATGGTGTGGCTGGGGTCCGCGCTTCGCGGCCCCCAGAGGTCAGCGTGTGCCACTACGCTGGGGGCGGCGAAGCGCCGACCCCAGCCACACCAAACAACTCGAAACACGGCTTCGACAAAGTCCTACGTCAGCGGGATTGGCCAGTTTATGCCGCAGGTGATGCCGCCATCGACGTAGATCACTTGGCCGGTCATGTACCGCGAGGCATCGCTGGTGAGAAAGAGGGCCGCACCCAGCATGTCTTCCGGTTTGCCGAGCCGCTTCAACGGTGTGTTGGCTTCGCCCCACGCCTGCATCGTGGGATCGGACCACAGCTTCTGAGTGAGATCGGTCAGGATGAAGCCCGGCGCGATCGCGTTCACGCGAATGTTGTGCTGGCCCCACTCCATGCCCATCCCGCGCGTCATCATTCCCAGCCCCGCTTTGCTCATCGCATACGGCAGGACGCCCTTCAGCGGTGCGAACGTGTTGAGCGAGTCGATGTTGACGATCGTCCCCCCGTCCCCCTGCGCGATCATCTGCCGACCGACGGCCTGCGCGACGAGGAACGCTCCCTTGAGATTGATGTCCAAAATGTGGTCGTACTCGGCCTCGGTGTACGTTTCGACTCGCTTGCGAATGTTGACTCCCGCCACGTTGAGTAGCGTGTCGATCCGACCGGCCTTGGCCACGACCGACTCGATCAGGCGCGGCACGTCATCCGGTTGAGAGACATCGCACACGACGTAATCGCACGTCCACGCGGAACCTCCGATCTCGCTCGCGGCCTGCCGCAATGTCGCTTCCTCGCGCCCGGCAATCACCACGCGAGCACCTCGCGCAGCAAACCCTTCCGCCAACCCGCGCCCGATCCCACGACTCCCTCCCGAGACCAGCACGACGCGATCGCGAACCGAAAACAACTCATCAGCCTCTGCCATGAATATCACTCCTCAAGAAAATGGTGTCGAAACGCGGGTGCTTCCCACGGCCATGAATGAGATGTCCGAGGCGAGTCGTGTGCCGTCAGGCCACGGATTCCCCCGAACTCGCCGCTTACGGCAAGCGGCTCGCCAATGCTTCACTCAGGGCCGCGTGAGATATCACCGGCCCCGCGTCCATGACCAATGCGGAATGTCAGATGAACTGGAAAAACACCGCGTTCACAATTGGCAAAACAAGGAAGGGCAGTATACTTCGCCCGCTTTCGCAGCCCGAGTCACGGCCTCAGAAACCATGACTCGATCGACAATGCGGCTCCGAAGGCCAAACATCCTGCCTGATGGTGTAACGGTAGCACGAATGACTCTGAATCATTTGGTCCAGGTTCGAATCCTGGTCGGGCAACTCTTCAGCACCACGCCGTGAGTGATGTGAGACGCGATTGAAAAAGGACTCGGAGCAGATTGCTCCGAGTCCTTTTTGTTTCTCGCCTCACTTGTGACCAAATTGGGGACAGGCTTTGAGTTGGCGTGGCATTGTTGGGAAAGAGGAGGCCCGTCACCGCGACGGGTTCGTCAGGCCGCACCACGCGTTTCCTGTGGTGGTCTCATACCGACGTTGCTCTTCCCGCGGGCACGCCCAGATTCCAGTCGCCCTCACTCGACTCCAGCGATCCGACGAGTACATACTCGCGGCCGCTTCCCCGTCAGGAACGGGGTCTCATCAACTGTCGTCGCCACGCTCGTCGCAGCCTCATGACTGAAAGGCTCGTCCCATGAGAATCGCCTTCATTCTGGTCTGTCTTGTTCCGTGGGGTTGCTTCGCGGGTGAGGCTGATGCACCGTGGCGTGACCCTGACGTGCGATTTAAAGCCGTCAACGAAGCGATCGACAGAGATGATTTCAAGGTCGCTCAAGAACTGTTGCGCGAGATACAGACTGCGGCCAAAAAGGCCAAGGACGTGGAGATGCAGCTTGAGGCGACCGAACGGCTGAAAGAAACCGGTGACATGGCAAAAGAGTTTGGCAAGATCAGTCAGCGAGTGACGGACCTCCAAGTAAATGCGGAAGACAAGTCGGCCGCCACCGCCGTGGGGCGCTACGAATGCACCGTGAAAGCAACTTGGAAAAAGGGATTGCCACTGCTTGCCCAAGGTGACGATGCCAAGCTGGCCGCCGCAGCGGCAGCCGACTTGGAGTACCCCGCGAAGCCGAAGCCTCAGATGGACGCTGCCAATTTGTGGTGGCAACTCGCGCAGATCAATGGCACGGCGTCAGAGCGTCTGGCCTATCAACTGCGGTCCCGCCGCTGGATGTTGCGCGCGTTTCCGACCGCCGACTACGCGACGCAGGTGGAGATCGACCGCCGTTTGAAACAGTTGGCACTCATGCCGGATCGGATCGTGGTGTGGAACACCAATAACTTCGGCAACAACGATCGCGGTGCCAGGGCGATCGTGGCCACGACGACGTTTCAGGGGAGGCCAGTCTGGAAACAACAGGCGATTGTTCCGTTCAAGAACGGTAATCCGTCCAAGAACGATGAGATGACCTATCTCGTCCTCCGGCCGAAAGTGTCTCGCATCGACGAAATTCGGATCGACATCACGAAGCACCAACCGAACGGCGGCGGGCTGAGCGAAATTGAAGTGTTCGTCGGTCGTGAGAACGTGGCCCTCGGCTGCCAGCCCTACGCGGAAAGCCAATGGGAAAACAACGCGGACGCCGCTCCCGCCAAACTCGTGGACGGAGACACGTCGGGCAAGTGGGCCACGTTTTGGATCGCCGAACACCTTCACGCCGGTTGGGCGACGGTCCCGTTGGCGGTCTCGCTCAAGGGTGCAAAGTAGCCGTTCGATAACATCGTCAGGCCAAGTTCCGTCGTTTCACCGCGCGAGCAACGCCCTGCTCGCGGCGAATCGGGAGGCGGCTTTCCACGCCGCTCGACGCGCGGGGCGTTTCCCACGCTGTGAAACGTCTCGCGGTCAAGAATGAGGCGCTGGCCAGTTTAGCCGCGACCCTCTGGGGAGCGAGTTGCGCGGGTGCTCGCAACTCCCACGCGCTTCCCAGAGGGTCGCAATTAAACATCTCACCAATGGCTGCGTGAGGCATAAACAAAGAGGGCGTTTGTTCAGTGACCGCCGCTCATCATTTTGTTGCGGGCGAGTGCGTCTTCCGCTTCGGCGATGCGACCGCAGCGTTGGCAGATCACCGAGAGTTGAGCGAACGAAAACGGATCGTTCGGCTCCAGCTCAACGACCTTCTTGGCGTGAGCGATTGCTTCGTCGAACTTCCCCAGCTTGTGCATCACCACGGCCAATGCTGAGTGTGAGAGCGAGTGCGTCGGGGTCTCCGCGACGATGCCGAGCAGAGTGGCGGCTGCTCCCGCGAAGTCGCCTTGGTCTTTGAGTCGGTTGGCATCGTCATACAGTTCATCGGGCGTCGGCATCAGTCGGGCTTTCTGGAGAGAGCGTCTGTTGGATGGGGCGTTCCTGAGAACGAAGGGCGTTCACAGCGGGCGGCATGATAGACGGCGAGGGGCCTCGATCCAACTGCGTGAGTTCCGCTGGGCAAGTTCCCTGGTGTGAGTTTCACCTCTGCTGTTGGCTCAACCTTCCGGCATCATCCGTTCGGACATCTTGTTGTTGGGATGTTCATTGAGGCGCGCGTGGCAATAGACGGCGGTCCACTCGGCGAGACGGCGGCCCAGCTTGCGGCAGGCGGCTTGAGTCTCCTCGTCGCGCGGCTCCTTGGCCGCGATCGCGCCGTAGTGCAACGTCAGATCCCGGCTCACGTAATCGGTGACGCCAAAAACGAGAAAGCCGAAGTTCATCAACACTGTCAGCAAACTCTGACAGGCCAGTTCCGAGCCGCCACCCCAGCCTCCCGACGAACTGAACGCACAGGCGATCTTGCCATCCACTTTGGCCCACTGCGGCATCATGGTCTCATCCCAGAACCGCTTCATCTTCCAACTGAGCAGCCCCATGTTGGTCGGACTGCCGACCGCCAGTCCGTCGCACCAGACGACATCATCAGCCGTCGCCTCGTCCACTGATCGCAGTCGAACTTCAGTGTCGGCGATGCTCCCCGCTCCTTCAGCTACAAGCGTCGCCATGCGCGCCGTGTGACCGGACTTGGAATCAAACAGAACGAGAACTTTGTTCATGGTGCCGTCTTGAAGAAAAGTGAATTGATTGTGAGGCGTAAGGTCATTGCTGGACAGCTCATCGCAGCGACGGCCCCACGCAGGAGATTGTCACTTTCTAAACTCGATGATCATCCTGTCGCAGTCACGCTACCAGAGTCGCTGGATTGGATAGACATCCAAAACAGAATCATTGCTGATAAGTGGGATCGCTTCGCTGATCGCCTGAGCCACCAGCAGGCGGTCGAACGGATCACGATGGTGATGCGGAAGTGTTGTCAGCAGGCCGGTGTGTCGAGGAAGAATTGGCAGCATTTGAAAATCGTTGTTGCCAAGTTCTCGCTCCATGAACGAGTCATAAGGTTCGGGCAGGGCGTACTTGCCGAGTCCGATTTTTAATCGCGATCTCCCAATACGAAGCGGGGCTGATGGCGATCTCATTGCCGCCATCCGCAATCAATTGTCGCGCGGTCTCTGACAATCGTGGGTCGTCGAGCAGAAATCAGAGCAACGTATGCGTATCAAGCAGCAGCCTCATCACAGGTATTCCGCGAAGTCGCTCAGGTGAGAATCGTCTTCCGAAAGGATGGTGAGCTTCCCTTTGGCACTCCCCGGCCGTCGTGACCGGCGAACGGACTCACGCGGAATGACCAGACGTGCCACGGGACGCTCATTTTCGGTAATGCTCATCTCATCACCGGGGGACAACTTGGAAATCCACTCGCGCAGATGAGACTGAGCCTCTTCAATCGTTACGGTCGCGGTCATACAAAATCCCTCATCATGGGCCGGCTGCTCAACTCTCACTTCGCCGCTGCGACCTGTGGTTTGAAGCCGGGGGCGGCGGTGAACTTGAACAGTTCCTTGCCGTCATCGGCGTTCCAAATGCGGACTTCGCCATCGTGGCTGCCGCTGGCGACGCGCTTGGTGGCGGGGTGGAAGGCGATGGCGTAGACCCAATCGAGGTGCGGGCCGAACTGCTTCACCTGCTGGCCGTTCGTCAGGTTGAACTGCCGTGCGGTCTTGTCGGCACTGCCGCCGAAAACCATGCCGTCGGGTTGAGTCACGATGCGGAAGACTTCGCCGCCGAAGGCCATCTCGCGAGCTTGCTTGGCATCGGCGACGGCCCAGACGCGGATCTTGTTGTCGCGAGCACTCGTGGCAACCGAAGCACCGTCGGGGAGAAAGCCGACTCCGAAGACCGGCTGTGCGTGTCCGTTGAATGTCGCTTGAGACTCACCCGTCGTGCTGTCGAAGACCTTCGACGTTTTGTCGCGGCTGGCGGTGGCGATCTTCTTGCCGTCGGGCGACCACGCGACGTCCATCACCCAATCGGCGTGATCTTCGATCAGCTTCTGTTGCTGTCGCGAAGCCACGTCGAACAAACGAACCGAACGATCCGCACAAGCTGCGGCGAGTCGCGTTCCATCCGGACTGAAGGCGACCGCGAAGACTTCGTCATCGGTCGTAAACAGGTCCGCGATCAGAGCGCCATCGGCGACGTTGAACAGCTTCACTTCACCCATTTGACCCGGCGTTCCGGCGGCGACGGCGAGCTTGGTGCCGTCAGCGGTGAACTCGATGTCGTGTGGCCGTTCGGCGATGTTCGTAATCCGTCGCACGATCTGTCCGTCCGCAGGGTTCCACAGAATGACCTCGCGATAGCCCGACGTGGCGAGCAGGTTGCCATCGGGACTGAAGGCGACCGCCATGACGGGGACCGGCACGCGATAGCTTTCTGGCGGCGCGGGCTGTGTCAGTTTGGGAATGATCGTGATGAGTTGTGCGGTCGCGGCGACACCGGCGTCGAGACGCGTTCCCGTTTCAATCCACTTCTTGATCACGGCGATCTGTTCGGCGGTGAGTGGATCAGCGTCCTTCGGCATCGAGTGATCTTCAATCATGGTTTGGAGCAGCGATTCACCCGGCTTGGCCACAACGACTGAGGGTCCGCTCTCGCCCCCCTTCATCAGGTTGGCGAACGTCTCCATGTTGAGCCGCCCTTTCGCCGTGCGGGCGTTGTGACAGGCGAGGCACCGTTGCGAGAAAATCGGCGCGACCGATTTCGCAAACGAGACCAGCTTGCCCGCTTGGACGAGCGTTCCTTCCACGTCGATCTGCTTCGCGACCGCTTCCTTGCCGAGTGCCGCAAATGTCGCTTCCGCCGCGACTAGCTCCGGTTGGAAGGCGACGTTCGCCGCTTCGGCCGCTTTGATCTTGGCCGGTTGCTCGGCCACGACTTTGCGTGCGGCGGCCAGTGCGGTTTCAATCGGCTGGACCGCCTTCAAAGCGTCTTCTAACACCTTCGAGGCCGCGACAACCTTGTCAGCCGCCGCCTTGGACTTGTCCGCTTCGGCCTGCTCGGTGTCTTTGCCCTTCGCATCGAGAGCCACCTTCGCCGCCGCCGCCGATTCCGTTTCGAGCTTCGTCCGTTCGTCGGTCGCCTTCTTCACCGCCTCCTGCAACATCGGAAGCTTCGCGTCGCCATCCTTCACCGTTGCTTCGGCCTTGTTCTGCTCGATCTTCAACGTGGTGATGGCGGTCGAAAGCTCTTTGCCTTTCGCCCGCGCGGCTTGAATCGCAGGTTCCCCCGCCATTCGGCGAGCCGCCGCGTCGTCCGCCAACTTTTGTTGCTCGGCGATCTTCGCGTCGAGGTTCTCTTGAGCAATCACGTTGGCAGGAGCCACGAGACCACTCGCAGTGAGTGTCAGCAGGCAACCGGCAACGATAAGGCGAGCGAGGCACTTCATCGAGTGATCCTTTTCAATGTGGCAAGACAACTGATCGGTGAGTAGCCCTCCAAGCGAAGGCCAGATCAGTCGTAACGTGGAGGCGGGAGGAATCGGCAGGCGGGGCAAACCGCAAGGTCGGGCATCAGCATCACTGGATGAAAGGGCACTGTCAAGCTGCGTCGTTGGTGTGTCCAGGGTCATCGCCTTGTTAAATCTGGAGGACGGGGTGCCACGGTCACGGACCTTCGACGTGGCCGTGGGGACGACGTGCAGGCTGTTTCTCGATCACACGGCCACGTCGAAGGTCCGTGACCGTGGCACCCCAACTTAAGAAGGGCGATGGACCTGTTGGAACGTCCCCAAGGCCATCGCCTTGCCAAGATAGCGGGGGCTCAACAGGAGACGTGTAATTGCTTTGGCTGTTCGACGGGGAAGGTGGCGAGTGCAGGCGTGATCTGATAGAGGATCGCCACTAAACAGTCCCCTTTCGTCTCTTTGGAAACGGTTTGACATGGCATACGACGTTTACGGTGTGGGAAATTCGCTGGTCGATATTCAGGCGCGGATTGATGACGCGCTGCTTGGGCGGCTGGAGTTTCCCAAGGGGATCATGACACTGGTCGATGAACCGACGCAGTGTCGCGTGTTGGGTGCGTTGCACGGTGCGAGACTCAATCGGTGTGCGGGCGGTTCGGCGGCGAACACAATTGCCGGAGTGGCCGACTTCGGCGGGCAGGCCGCTTATTGCGGAAAGCTCGGCAGCGATGAACTTGGTGGAGTTTGGTTGCAGGACATGCGCGATTTGGGCGTCTCCATCGTGACGCCTCAAGCCGACGGTCAGACCGGAACATGCGTCTGTCTGATTACCGAGGACGCTCAGCGAACGATGCTGACGCATCTCGGGCTGTCGGCGACGCTCGGGCCGGACGACATTGATGAGGCTTCGATCCAACAGTCGAAGTACGTCTACATCGAAGGCTACCTGTTCGCGGGGGACTCGACGAAGGCGGCCGCACTGAAGGCCATAGAACTGGCGAAGAAGCACGGGGTGAAGGTCGCCTTCACCGTCTCGGACCCGTTCCTCATCAACTTCCATCGCGATCTGTTCTGGAAGCTGATTGAAGGCCCCGTCGATCTGTTGTTCTGCAATCTGGAAGAGGCCCGCAGCTTGACCGGAAAGACGGATCCGATCGACTGCGCCCATGAAATTCACAAGCACGCGGCCAATGTGGCGCTGACGCTCGGTCCCGATGGATCGCTGCTCATGCACGACGGCCATGCGTATCCGGTTGAGGGAGTCAAAGTCTCCGCGATCGATACGACCGGTGCCGGTGACATGTATGCCGCCGGAATCCTGTACGGCATCACAAACGGACTCAGTTGGCCGCAGGCGGGACATCTCGCCTCACACGCCTCCGCGCGCGTGGTCGCTCAGATGGGAGCGCGATTGGAACGGAAGTTCACTCGCGATGAGATGTCTGACTTGTTGAAGTAGGTCGCCAGATTCGGACATTGGCAAAGTTTCGTGGCCTGCGTGGGCGGAATGCCGATAGACCCGGAACGGTGCTGTTTATCCTCCACGCGGCCGAAGCGGACACTCACCCGAAGTGTGAGCGAGGACGCAGCTCACCTCCTCGCTCACGCTTCGGGTGAGTGTGCTGGAAGAGCGGCCCTGATCGCCGGCAAACCTCGCATCGGCGGCGAGACGAAAGCAAACGAGACCTTCGCGTGGCGTTGTTTCCCTCCAGATCGAGTTCCCGCCTGAGGACCGTCGCTTGTCATGAGCAGGTGGTCTTCTATCCGTCCTATGCTGCGCGGACGGAAGATGGCGAAGGCTGGTCGCTGGTCGTGCAGGGCCGTGTGTTCGATCCGCGCATTTCGTGGTTCCGTCGCAAGCCGATGCTCGCCGTCGTGAAGCGGGTGCTGCGGTTCGATCACACGTCGGAAGGATACTTCCGCAGTCGGATGCGCCAGTTTTTGATGAGCGGCCTGCGCGGCCGGTCGGTCACCGTGAAGATTGGCGACCACGAACGTCTCGTGGCGGAGTCCGACTACATGGGATTGTTCCGTGGCACGTTGACGCTAACGACGGACGAAGTCGCACAGCTGGCCGGTGGCACTGTCGATCGCAACGTGTGGCTCCCGTTTGGAGCGACACTCCCCGTAGACGACCCGCGCGTGTGTCTCGGTCAGTTGCAGCTCATTGAACCGACTGGCACGTCGATCATTTCAGACGTGGATGACACGATCAAACACAGCAACGTCCCCAACCGACGCGACCTGTTTCGAAACACGTTCATGCGGACTTTCACCCCCGTCACGGGGATGCCCGAGCTGTACCGCGCGTGTGCCGAGGCCGGTGCCGCGTTCCACTTTGTCTCGGGGAGTCCGTGGCAACTCTACGAACCGCTGGCCGAGTTCCTGCGGACTGAAGGCTATCCCGCCGGTTCGTTCCACCTGAAGCGGTTTCGCATCCGAGACTCGGCCCGCAAGCTGCGACGGTCGCCACAGAAGGCGCACAAACACGCCGCCATCGAACCGATCGTGACCGCCTT
>CAMAYU010000223.1 GCA_945862235.1 Schlesneria paludicola DSM 18645 | reverse complement strand
GCGCCTTGCCATCGATGGCGATGATCTCTTCGCCGCATGTCTCGCGAAACGTCTTGATCCAATCGACCATTCTCAGCGTGACGACCGCCGGATCGACCAGACTCCCCACGCGGCCAAACGTATCGTGTGACGGCACGCCATGCTGCAGCATCAGGAACCGGCGCAGCCACGGCTCATGTTCCTCGGCGATCGCCGCGATCCCCTCCCAATCGTCGCCGCCACACAACACGCCAACGAAGGCCATGACCAGCACCTCCATAAACGGATACAGAGTTCGCCCCGGCACACGCGGGTCCGAAACGCCGCCAAAATGTTCCTTCATCGAGTCCATCACATCCGCTTCCGTGCGCATGCCCGACAACCTCCGCGAGAAACCCCATCCGCCGTTTCATCCCTGAGACGGCCGCTCTCGACAGACCCGTATTCCAGAAACCCCTTTCACGCAATATCTTGTGGACTCGTTTTGGTGCGTTCGCCCTGACTGGACCCTCGATGTCGTTTTTGCACAAGACGCCAGCCGAATCCACAAAGACTCCAGCCCCGAAATCGCCTCCATGCTCCGACAACTGCCGCTGATGATTCCACAACAGGACACCCGATTAGTGGGAAGCTGACGCTCAAAAAGAAAGCAAGCAGGCTGGAACGACGCTTACCTCGAATCGCTACTCGCTCAAATTACCGACAAATAAGATGCGGAGGCCCTGCGATTTATGCGGGGCTGAAGGAGTTGGCGGACGGGGTCGCGAGTCTGCTACCCGTGGAACGCGTGTCGCGGAGGACGTCGGCCGATTACTCAGGCACAGTCGGGCGTGTTGGCGGCCTTGGAAACGCTCGTCGAGCCGACCAGCCGCAGTGATCCTGAGTCGCCCCTACGCTGGACCTGCAAGGGTGTGCGACGACTGGCCGCCGAACTGCAGCGGCAGAACTTTCAGATCGGTCGGCAGAAGGTGGCCGACTAGCTGCGCGACATGGACGACAGCCTGCAAAGCAACCGCAAAACGCGTGAGGGAAACGAACATCCCGACCGCCACGCGCAGTTCGAGCACATCGCCGCGACGATCGCCGACTTTCAATCGCGCGGCGAGTCGGTGATCTCGGTCGATACGAAGCAGAAGGAACTCGTTGGCCCCTTCCAAGGCGTGCCACTCCGTGACACGAACCACTCTCGCCACGGAGTGTTGAGGAGCTACTTTCTCTTGCCGGTCGCCCTACGGCACGACGTGAACGAGCATCATGTCGTGACAGTCGAGGGTCCAGTCACTGCTGCCGACCAGAACGAGCTTGCTTCCCGAATCCAGCAAGTGGTGTTTGCGACCGAACTCCTGGACGAACGCGAGCAGCTCGCGCGGGGCCGACTGCACGGCGGTCGTTTCGATGGGAGTCACTCCCCAGAACAAGCACATTCGCCGGGCGACTTCCGGATGGTCGGTTAGCGCAAGGATTGGCACCGGAGGCCGCTGCTTTGAGATGGCCATCGCCGTTTTTCCTCTCCGTGTGGCGGCGACGATCAGATTGGCTCCGAGATGCGCGGCTGCGGTCGCTGCCCCGTGAGTGACCGCCTCCGTGATGGCCGTCGCGCGGTTGCGGGGCAGGCTGCGCGAGTCGGCTTTAGAGAGGCGCGGCTCCAGCAAGCGTTCGGCCTCACGTGCAATGCGACTCATCATCGCCACAGCCGCCACGGGGTAGTCGCCGGCGGCGGTCTCACCCGACAGCATCACGGCGTCGGTTCCATCAAGGACGGCGTTGAAAACATCGCTCGCCTCGGCCCGCGTCGGCAGCTCGTTCTTCTGCATCGAGTCGAGCATCTGCGTCGCCGTGATGACCGGCGTGCGATGTTCGTTGCACATGCGGATGATCGTCTTTTGCAAAGTTGGCACGCGGAAGATGTCGGTCTCCACGCCGAGGTCTCCCCGCGCGACCATCACCGCGTCGGATTCGGCCACGATGGCTTCGAGGTCGGCGATCGCTTCGGTCTTCTCGATCTTGGCGACGATCCACGGTGGCGTCTGGGTCGGGTGGGCGGCGATCGCCTGACGCAACAGCACGATATCGCTAACGCTGCGGACAAAACTCAACCCGATGTAGTCGATGCCGTTGTCCAACGCCCACTTGAGATCCGCCCGATCCTTGTCGGTCAGGCTCGGTGTACTGAGAGCGACTCCCGGCAAATTCACGCCTTGCTTGCTGCGGATCAACCCCGGTTGCACGACTTCGCAAACGACTCGTCCGGCCTGCGAGTCTTGTTCGACGACCCGCAGGGAAACAATGCCATCGGCCAACAAAATGCGATCGCCAGGACGCACATCGTCGATCAACGGCTCGTATGTGCAGACGAGTTGCGGGGGATTGGCATCGACGCGCGCGGTCGCTGCGTCGCGCACGAACTCAACCAACGTACCCTGTCGCAGCCGCAGCCCTTCTTCGGGAAGGATGCCGAGTCGAATCTTCGGTCCGGACAGGTCGCCGAGGATGCCAATCGGGTGTCCCTGCTCGCGCGAAACCTGTCGGATCCATCCGACGATCTGCTCGAACCACGCATGACTACCGTGTGCGAAGTTCAGCCGAAACAGATCGACTCCCGCTGCAACCAGCTCCGTCAGCTTCTCAATCGTTCCCGAAGCCGGCCCCACTGTCGCGACGATCTTCGTCTTGACCAGAGAGCCTTCCATGTACGGCCGATGCAAAAGGTCCATTCTAACTCACTTCCAAAAAGGAGACGGGACCGTGAGTTCGGCAGCGCGACGAAACACGATTTCAAAAACACAAACAAGCACCGAGCGTCTTCGCTTAACCGCGTGGGCAACGCCCCGCGCGTCGTGTGACGTTGGAACCTGTTTCACCAATCGCAGCGCGGGTGTTGCCCACGCGGTTAACAGCCTGTTAATAACCGTAGGGGTAAGCCTCTGGTTTACCCGCTTTTCAACAGCATTGACGGGCAAGCGAGACGCTTACCCTACGTTTTCAACGCGATCCTAAACAACGCAACTTCACCGGTTCGTCGCTGTCTTCGGAGCGAACAGTTTTGAGTTGATCGGCTTCACTGATTCGCCCGGCTTGGCAACGGCCAGCTTGCCGGTCAGCTTGATCGACTTCGGTGGCTGGCAGCCCTTTTCGTTGCAGGCTTGGTAGTTGACGGTGATCTCCATTTCATCGGTCACTCCGCCCGATGACTTCGGCACGGTGAGCGTTCCATCGATCGCGACCTCACCCTCGTAGACCATCGCGTCCATGTCTTCGCCCTCCATCTTGAAGCCGTGACCCTTCGGATAGACCGGGTCGGCGAGGGTCACTCCCGACTTCGATTTAAAGCTGAGCTTCGTCGGCTTGAGGAAGTCGGGACTCGGCGGATTGGCATTGATGTGCCAGCCTTCCTTCACGTCCAGCAGCACGACGATCCGGCAAGTGCCACCGGCGGGAAGGCGGTCAGTCGAGAGATAGGCTCGCGCCCGAACGAGTTCGTCCTTCTTGGGACGCTCTTCTTGTTGTTCCGCGAGCAGGATCAGCTTCTCGCCCGCTTTGGCAGTTGTGTCATTGGCACCGACTTGCTGGACTCGATCATCGCGAGGAGTATCAGACTGCCCCTTCGGCTTGTCGGCGGCGAGCAATTCAGACGCGGCAAGGGCCAGCACGGTCAGGCTGCGCGGGGCTTGTTCGAGGTTCGAGGCAAACAGCTCAACAATCGTGCGGGCTTCGTCGAGATACCGTTGCTCACCGGTGAGCTTGGCCAACTTGATGAGGTTCCGGGCACTGACGCTGTTTCCTGCTGGCAGCACACCGTCGTAGCAGTTCTTGGTACGAGCCAGCAGCTCTTCATGATGATGCGACGTGAAGAAGAAACCGCCGCCGGTCTCATCGCGGAACATTTTTAACTGGTCGTCCTGAAGTTCCTTCGCCGCTTTGAACCACCGTGCGTCATCGGTCGCATCGTGCAAAGCCAACAGCCCGTCGATCACGAAGGCGTAGTCGTCGAGATAGGCGTTCAGCTTCGCTTTGCCTGCCGTGTGAGTTCTCAGCAAACGGCCCTCGGCGTCACGCAGATTCGCCAACACAAAGTTCGCGCCCCGTTCGGCCGTGCGGACGAAGTCGGGTTGATTGAGCAACGCACCGGCCCGCGCGAACGCTCCCATCATCAAGCCATTCCAACTGGTCAGCGTTTTCTCGTCACGCAGTGGCCGTTGCCGCTGATCGCGCACGGTCAACAACTTCTGGCGTGAGACCGCCAAGCGTTCGGCACGCGGCCCCTCGAGCGCCTTCACTTCACCGGTCGACAGCCTCAGCACGTTGCCGTGTTCAAAGTCGGAGAGGTCTTTGACGTGATACGCCTCTTTGAAATCCGCTGCGGCAGCGCCGAGGATGTTGTCGATCTCACGGGCCTCCCAGACGTAGCTTTCGCCTTCGATGCCGTTCGTTTCCGCATCGAGCGCCGAGTAGAAGCCGCCCTCATTCGAGGTCATCTCGCGTTCGACGAACGTCAGGATTTCTTCGGCCACTTGTTTGTAGAGCGGCTTCTGTGTGGCGACGAAAGCGTTGACGTAGACATCGGCCAACTGAGCCTGGTCGTAGAGCATCTTCTCGAAGTGCGGGACGAGCCATTTGCGATCGACCGAATACCGGTGGAAGCCGCCTCCGAGATGATCGCGAATCCCGCCGCAAGCCATCTGCATCAGCGTGAGGTCGAGCAACTCTGCCGTGTCGGCATCGGGCTTGTGCTTCAACATCTCTTGCACAAACAGCAGCTTCGTTGGCGTTGGAAACTTCGGGCCGTCAGGTCGCTTCGACTGGAAATCGACTCCGCCGAAGTCGGGATCAAAACTGTTGGCCACGGCCTCGAACGACTTCGCCACCAGCGTGTCGTTCACTTCGATCGGCTTCAGCGACAGCTTTGGCCGCATCACGCGACGCGTCTCGTTGGCGAGGATGTCGGCGTTCGCTTCGAGTTGCTCGCGTTTGTCTTTCCAGAGGTCATTCAACCGACCCAGGATCGAGGGGAAGCCCATGCTCTTGTCCGAGTCTTCGGGTGGGAAGTACGTTCCCCCCGCGACCGGCTTGCCATCGGCGGTGATGAACATCGACAGCGGCCAGCCGCCACCCGACTGTGCGCCGATCGCTTGGTAGTAAACCTGCAACGCCGTCATGTAGATGTCGTCCACGTCGGGCCGCTCTTCGCGATCGACTTTGATGCAGACGAAGTTGTCGTTCATGGTCTTGGCGATGGTCTCGTTCATGAAGACCTTTCGCTCCATGACGTGACACCAGTAGCAACTGCTGTAGCCGACGGAGAGGAAGATCAGCTTCCCTTCCTTGCGAGCCTTCTCGAATGCCTCTGGCCCCCACGCGTACCAGTCGACGGGATTGTGAGCGTGCATGAGCAAGTACGGACTCGTCTCGCGTGCAAGCCGGTTCGCTTTGGCCTTCGGTTTGGCGGGAGCCTTCCCGTCATCCACCGCATCGCCGCGACGAGCCACCGCCACCAGCAGCATCAACCCACACACCGCGACCGACGCCGCACGAAATACTGTGTTGAATCGCATATCGTTTTCAGCTCCCTCTGTCTGGCTCTCAAGCAAGCGCCCCACTGGGCTTGTTCCGGTGGCTCGCGGGTATTTGCACTACTCGTTTTACGGATCTGGGTGAGTATCCAAGTAGTGCAAAGCCCTGACTCCACTGGGGCAAGCCCGGTGGGGTTCGCTAGTTAGTGGTCTTGTGCCTACTCAATGCCCAACCCGGAACGCGGCGGCATTCTAGGTTCGTCCTTCCGATGTCGAAAGGGCATAGGCCGGACATGACAGTGAACTCAGATATCGCCTCACCGTGTGACCTCATCGACGAAGCGTTGCTGCCAGAGTTCAAACATCAGGAGCAACCACAATCGCGCGCTGTGGTCCCACTGGGACGCGACGTGTTCGTCGATCAGGCGTCTCACGGCGGCGGGGTCGAAGTAGCCGCGCTGCAACGAGCGGGGATCGAGCAGCGTGTCGCAGAGCAACTCGCGCAGCTCATTCCGAAACCAATGATCGAGCGGCACACCAAAGCCCATCTTGGGCCGCGACTGGATCGACTCGGGGAGCAAGTCCCTGAAGGTCTCGACCAAAATGCGTTTGCCTCGACGACCATGCAGTTTCAACGCGAGTGGCATCTGAGCGGCCAGCTCGACGACGTGATGGTCCATGAACGGGCTGCGGGCTTCCAAACCGTATGCCATGCTGGCGACATCGACCTTCGTCAGGATGTCGCACGGGAGGTAGGTCTCGACATCGACGCACGTCGTCCGTTGCACGAAGTTCTCTTCGGCACAGAGCGCGTACGCATTCTCAATGAATGACGCGCCGTCGTAGTCGCCCAGTGTGCGTGCGAACTCGGTGCTGAACAACGCCGGGCGACGGGTATCGTCGAAGATGCTGATCCAGTTCGCGTACCGCCGCCGAGGATGTTGGCCGAGCGCTGCGAGAAAACGTTTGATTTGCCTCGGCTTCGATTTTTGACGGACTCCCGCCGGAAGCCGCTGCCAAAGAGGACTGGCCAGTAATTTTCGGATCGGCCACGGCCAGCGATCAATCTTGGACGCGAGGTCCACGGCGAGATAGCGGTCGTAGCCTGCGAACAGCTCGTCACCGCCGTCGCCCGTCAGTGCGACGGTCACATGCTGGCGAGTCAGTTGCGCTAGGTACATCGTCGGGATGGCCGAGCTGTCACCGAACGGTTCGTCGTAGTGCTGCGTCAACTTCGGCAGCATCTCCACGGCGGACGGATCAACGACGAACTCGTGGTGATCCGTCCCCAGTTTCGCGGCCGCTTCTCGCGCATAGCTCCGTTCGTCGAACTGCTTCACGTTGAAGCCGATGGAAAACGTCTGGACCCTCTCGGTCGTCTCGCGCTGCATCAGTCCGGTGATGATCGTGGAATCGACTCCCCCCGACAGGAACGCGCCGAAAGGAACGTCGCTGCGCATGCGCAGTCGAACCGCTTCCGTGAGCGTTTCGCGCAGACCGGCTTGGGGTGAGTCGAATGCGGCCAGAGAAAGCGACTCAATCTGCGATGGTCCATAGCCCTGAGGCCGCACGAACGGAGCTTCCCAATAGCGTCGGATCGTCATCGTCCCCGTCGTCGCGTTGAACTCGGCCCAATGTGCGGGGGGAAGTTTTCGATAGCCACTCAGCATCGTCTTCGGATGCGGCACGTATTGCAGCGTCACGAAATCGGCGACCGCTTGCGGGTCGATGTCGCGCGGTGCGCCGGGGACTTGCAGCAAGGCTTTGAGTTCGCTGGCGAAGGTCATTCGGCCCGAGGCGACTCGATACACGAGCGGCTTCTGTCCCATGCGGTCTCGCGCAAGGAACAGCTTCCGATGACGGTCGTCCCAGATCGCGAAGGCGAACATGCCACGCAGATGTTGGACGCAGTCGTGCCCCCACTGCTCGTAGGCGTGAACGATGCACTCGGTGTCGCTTGACGTGCGGAAGCGATGTCCGAGCGCTTCGAGCTGCGGCTGAAGTTCGCGGTAGTTGTAGACCTCGCCATTGAACGCGATCCATACCGAACCGTCTTCATTCGAGAGCGGCTGATGCCCGCCCGCGAGGTCGATGATCGAGAGCCGACGGTGCCCGAGTGCCGCGCCGCCCGCAGTGCTGCCACCGTTCGACGAAAAGTAGTGGCCATCGTCGTCCGGCCCGCGATGGCTCAAGACGCCGGTCATGCGGCGCAACACGGCCTCGGCGAGCGGCTCGCCCTCATTCGTCCAACTCGCTCCCGCGATGCCGCACATTGTTGCTGTGTCTAAATTGAGTTCGACGAGTCATGCGGTTGCGGTTGTTTCGGCGAGTCGGTCAGCCGCCTCAGCCAATTCCTGAAGTCGTTCGGCAGCGGGTTGCCAATCGGTCGAGGTGAACTTATGTCCCGCGATGAAACCTTCGGCTTTGCGAACTTCACTCACGCCACATTCTCCGTTCGCGTTACTTTCAAGAACAAACAGCCGGTCACCAATCACGACATCCAACATGGCCGCGCCCGAAGGAAAGACGACGAAGTCGATGCGAGCGGACGGCAGTTCGTGACGGAGTTCTTCGGAGAAACTCCGCAGTCCCTTGATGTTGGGTCTGTCATTCATTGGGGAACTCCCTCGTTGCGGTTCGTCGATCGAAGACTTCCACTCGACCAGCCGGATCAATCTCGATGCGGTGTCCGCGAGTGAAAGCCGTCAGGGCACCATCATCGTGTCGGTGGAGATGATCGTCCAGTGGTGGATACATCCGCCCGTCTCGATCTCCAATTCCCGGTGGTGTGGTTCGTTTGAAGATTCCGGAAAGTTCGTCTTCGACTTGTTCAAGGATCAGGCCAAGCTGCTGTAAGGCCGCATCGGCGGAAAGTAACGGCGGAGCGGCGGCGAGCCTTCGATAGAACTCGGCCAGTCGCTCGGCAGGCTTCATCGTTCGGCGTCCCGTTGCACGCCCCGACGTTGAAGGCGTATCGCTCGCCAATTGCGGATGATTGGGTTCAGCAGGCAACGGCGGAAACGATGGCTCGTGACGAGTCGGGTCCACTTGGCTTCCTATCGGGCGAGTAGCTCGCGGTAAATGCTCGCGTAGCCTTCGACCATACGCGGGATATTGAACTCGCGTTGAATCCGTTCCTGCCCGGCTTGTCCGAGTTGTTCGGCCAGCCCCGGCTCGTCGATCAGTCGGCGGACGAACTGCATGATGCCGACGGTGTCCGCCAGCTTGAACAGGAAGCCGGTCTCGCTTTGCACGACGAGTTCGCGGTTCGGCGGGATGTCACTCGCGACGATCGGCAGTCCGGCGGACATCGCCTCCATGACGCTGTTCGACATCCCCTCAAAGCTGCTCGCCAGTCCGAAGACATCGAACGCGGGCAGGAACCGTGCGGCGTCTTCGCGATGACCGAGAAACGTCACATGGCGATCGCAATGAATGTCGCGTGCGAACCGTTCGAGCCGCTCGCGCTCGGGGCCGTCGCCGATGACGACCAACTGCAATTGCGGACGAATCTGTCGCAGGATTTCAACCGTCCAGATCAGGTCTTCGACCCGCTTCTGCTTCGCCAGACGGCCGATGAAGCCGACGACGAAGGAGTCCGGCGGGAGATTGAGCTCTGCGAGCAGTTGTTCCCGGCGACTTGGCTTTGTCCCCTCGCCCTGGCTCGGGCACCGCCGCTTCGGTGGCCGGGAGAGGGCTAGGGTGAGGGGAGTCGGCGGCTCGCATTCAATTTCGATTGGTTCGCATTCGATCCCGTTCGGCACGCAGACCAACTTCTCCGATGGGACGCCGAGTTCGCGATAGAACTCGACAACGCTGGCCGAGTTTCCCACGAGTCGATCCGTGCGCGCGATCAAACGCCGATCGAGCCAGAGCTGCCAGTTCGCCTTCCAACTATCGACGCACCGCTCCGAGACGACGACCTTTGCGCGGGGAATCGCGTGAGCACACAGCCGCCCGTAAGCGTTCGCCGAAAAGAGCCAAGTGTGCAGGATGTCGGGGGCTTGTCGCACGAGTTCCGCTCGCAACCGCCAGAACGAAAACGGATCGAACTTCGCCCGCTTGCCGATCACGGTCACAGGGATTCCCGCCGCCTGCAACTCGTCGGCGTACGGACCGCCGCGCGTGAGGGCGATCGCGCGCACATCGAACTCGTCACGCGGCAGCCCGGTCGCCAGCAGCGTGAATTGCTTCTCGGCTCCAGAACGGTCCAGTGTGGGGATCAGCAGAACGACGCGCGGTTTCGACACAGGAAGGAGATCTCAGGAGAGGAACGGGATGGTGCGACTTGATCGCTCACGAGTGGCACATTCGCCTCGTTTATACTTCAGGTGGTGGTATTTAGGCTTTCTTGGTGAGCCGGGTGGCGTAAGCCCCAGGACTCTTCATCACGGAGTCCGGGGGCTTACCCCACCCGGCACTCACTTTGTCATTCACCCCGTGAGCGGCACGGCGCTAGCCACCGGTTTCTTTTCTTGGAAACACAACTCCACCCACCGGCGGCTAGCGCCGTGCCGCTCAAAGTGAGTGCCATGGGGCTTACGCCGCCCGGCTCACCAAGACCGACGTTGGGCAGATGCCTCACTTCAGTCTGGTGTCGCACAAGAGAAACCACA
>CAMAYU010000222.1 GCA_945862235.1 Schlesneria paludicola DSM 18645 | reverse complement strand
AGTTCCTGCAGTGCGGCGAGGGGTGTCAGGTTGTTGACATCGAGGTGGCGGAGTTCGTCCATGACGGGATGCTCTTCCGGAGCGAAGAGGGTCCGTTGCTGTTCGCGCCTCTGTTTCGTGGGGCGTTCGGGGACTTTGGTTTTGCCCGTGTCATCGACGTGGTCCGATTCGAGCGTTTGCAGGATGACCTTCGCGCGGTCGAGGACCGTGCGCGGGACTCCGGCCAGTTGGGCGACGTGGATGCCGTAGCTCTTGTCGGCCGAGCCGGGGACGATCTTGTGCAGGAAGATGATGTCGTCCGCCTCCTCCTTCACCGCCACGTTCCAGTTGACGCACTGTTTGAGGGTCTCGGCGAGTTGCGTCAGTTCGTGGTAGTGCGTGGCGAACAGCGTGCGGCAGCCGATGACATCGTGCAGGTATTCGGTGATCGACCACGCGAGTGAGATGCCGTCGTAGGTGCTCGTCCCGCGCCCGATCTCGTCGAGAATGACGAGGCTTTGCTTGGTGGCAGCGTTCAGGATGCGGGCCGTCTCGGTCATCTCGACCATGAACGTGGACTGGCCCTTGCCGAGCTCATCGCTCGCGCCGACTCGGGCAAAGATCCGGTCGGCGATTCCGATCCGAGCCGACTTCGCGGGGACGAACGATCCCATCTGAGCCATGATCGTGAGCAACGCGGCCTGCCGGATGTAGGTGCTTTTACCGGCCATGTTCGGGCCGGTGATGAGTTGGATGAGGCCGGAGGGAGGTTGAGGGGCGAGGGTTGAGGGTTGAGGGGCAGGCGGAGAGGACATCGAAGTGATACTGCTCGTGCGGCTGGCGTCGGCGTCTTCGCTGCCCCCAGCGGGAGTTGAGTGAACACTCCGTGATTGATCTGCGGCAAGCTGGGGGCTCGATGACTCGACCCCAGCCACACCTGTCGCTTTGCCATCGCCACTTCTTCCGATTCTCACGTCATTTGGCACGAACTCGCCGCTTGGCTTGAGGCGGTCGAGGACCGGGTGGCGTCCTTCACGGATGTCGAGGATCGGGTCGAGTGTGATTTCGGGGCGGCAGTAGCCGGCGCTGATGGCGAGTGTGGTGAGGCCGGCGAGGACGTCGATCTCGGCGAGAACTTCGGCGTTTTCGCGCAGGCGGGCCGATTGTGCGGCGACGCGCTCTCGCAGGGCGGTGAAGAGTTCCTGTTCGAGTTGCACGGCCTGGCCTTCGGCTCGCAGGACTTTTTCCTCGTACTCTTTGAGTTGCGGCGTGATGAAGCGTTCTTGGTTTTTCAGCGTCTGTTTGCGGATGTAATCGACGGGCACCTTGTCGGCCTGCGCGGCGGTGCATTCGAGGTAGTAGCCGAAGACGCGGTTGAAGCCGACCTTGAGGTTCGGGATGCCGGTTCGTGTGATCTCTTCGGCCTGATACTTCGCGATCCAGTCCTTGCCGCCGCGTGCGAGGTCTCGCCACTCATCGAGTTGAACGTGATAGCCGTCGCGGATCATCCCGCCGTCGGTCGTCAGCAGCGGCGGCTCATCGACGAGAGCCGCTTCAATGTCAGAGCGAATCTCGGGGCAGAGGTCGAGCCGCCCTTCGAGGTCCGCGAGTAATGTCGCCTTTCGGCCGGAGAGTTTTGCCTTGAGCTTCGGCAGCAGCGCGAGGGTTCTTGCCAGACACGACAGATCGCGCGGCGAGCAGCGGCCGGTGGCGACGCGCGCGGTGAGCCGTTGC
This sequence comes from Schlesneria paludicola DSM 18645, assembly GCA_945862235.1. Taxonomy (GTDB): domain Bacteria; phylum Planctomycetota; class Planctomycetia; order Planctomycetales; family Planctomycetaceae; genus Schlesneria; species Schlesneria paludicola_A. The sequence goes on along the minus strand of CAMAYU010000222.1, from coordinate 8,404 downwards.
AGGTCGTAACCCTCACGCAGTTGGTCGCGCAGGTCGCGGCAGAACATGTTGTCGTCGTGGAGTTCCTGCACGGCATCGAGCCGTCGTTCGATTTTCGACGGTTCGGTGAGCGGGTTCGATAACCACTCGGCCAGCAGCCGCGCCCCCATCGGCGTCACGGTTTCATCAATGACCGAGAGCAGGCTGTTATCGCGCGTCCCGTTGCGAAGCGTCTGCGTCAGTTCGAGGCTGCGGCGCGTGGCCTCGTCGATCAGCAGGCTGGTCCCACGCCGATACGGTTCGAGCCGTGTGATGTGTCCGAGACTGCTCTTCTGCGTCTCGCGCACGTAATCGAGCAACGCTCCCGCCGCGACGACGCCCGGCGTTTGCTCGTCGATGTCGAAGCCGGACAGCGTCTTCGTTTGAAACTGTTCGAGTAGCAGTCGCAGACACTGATCGGCGGAGAACGACCACGCGGGCCGCTCGCTGAGGAACAGTCCCGACGTGCGAGTCAGCTCCTGCACGATGCCGCTGTTCTTCGCCTGCTCCGGCACCAGACATTCGGCCGGATGAATGCGGGCGATCTCATCAAGCACCGCTTCATGCGCGAGATCGGTCGTGAAGAAGCGGCCAGTCGAAACCTCCAGCCACGCCAACCCGCACGCCTCTTTCGTTGGAAAGACACACGCCAGGAAATTGCTTTCGCGCGGATCCAACAAAGAATCCTCGGTCAGCGTGCCGGGAGTGACGACGCGCGTGACATCCCGCCTGACGAGACCTTTCGCCAGCTTGGGGTCTTCCATTTGCTCGCAGATCGCCGCACGAAAGCCTGCACGAACCAGCTTCTGCAAGTAACTGTCGAGCTGGTGATACGGAAACCCCGCCATCGGGATCGGGTTGGTCGAGCCTTTGTCGCGGCTGGTCAATGTCAGCCCGACCGCCTTCGACGCCGTGACCGCGTCCTCGTAGAACAGCTCGTAAAAGTCTCCCATCCGAAACAGCAGAATCGCCTGCGGATGCTGGGCTTTCACTTCGAGATACCGCTGCATCGCGGGGGTCGGGGCACGGTCGGGGGTGGTCATGAAGCGGTGAGTCTGAAGAGATGAAGGAGTGAAGTTCGCGGATGTCGTAAGCCGTCGATTTTTCGGCTCAGTCTACCTTCGTAACAGTGAGACGCCAGCGAGGGCAAACAGTCGGGAACTTTTTGGCGAGGCTCGCGTCGTAGCTCGCCGTCAGAGGTATCATCCGACCGATGATCGAGGTGTCTCGTTGAACGGTCGGTTGCCGTGCGTAGCTTGGAAGCCTCGTCCGAGCGAGACCGAACTAAGAGACGATTCAAGAATCCCTCACCCCCGGCCCCTCTCCCCGCGAAGCCGGGGCGGGGGGAGAGCTTTACGGATAGCCGGAAGTGGCAACTTCCCAAGGAATTCAACTTCAGATCAGACTCAATCAGGAGCCTTTCATGCGACGCAATATTTTGTGGAGTGCCATCGTCTTGGTCGGGATGTCGTTGGTGCAAGGCTCTAGTGGTTGGGAGCAGAGTTCATTGGGGGGTGAGATCGGGTTCATTGAGGACTTTGCTTTGTCGTCCGACCGGGCGGCGTCGTTGAAGCAGTTGGTTCCCGGCACCGAAGACTATTACTACTTCCATTGCCTCCACTTTCTGAACACGGAGCAGTTCGAGAAGGCACGCGAGTTGACCGGGCCGTGGCATCAGCGGCATGGGCAGACGGCGCGGCTCACCGAGATTCAGACTCGTCATGCGTTGCTCACGTATGACAAGAACCCGCAGGCGACGCTCGAATACCTGCGGAACAAGCTTGGTCTGCACTTCGGCCATCAGAAGGAGCAGCTTGGTGTCGAGCCGAATCTGCCGACGACACTCGATCAGAAAATGATCTCGCTCGAAGAGTTCATCAACCGCGCGAACGCCGTCACGCAGGACAACACCGACGGGTTTGAGGACACGGCGCTCGACTGGCTGGTTGGATATGAACTCAATCCAAATCACCGGCGGCATCTGTTGTCTCGGCTTCAGCGTCCTGACTATGAGAAGCTGGTGCGGCACATTCTCAATGACCTCGAACACCCGAATTCGGGCGGCTTCGGGTCGATGCCGATTCATCACCAGTTGCTCCTCACGCAGTTGGACGACGTGCTGAAGCTGAAGCCCGATCTGCTGAACCAGCAGCATTTCGTCAACGCCTACCTGCGACGACTGCAACCGGGCACGGACGACGACTGGCGCAACGACCGCACAATCCTTCTGGCGTATCTCGACCGTTTGCAGGCATTCGCCGCGAAGCTGCAACCAGTTCACAACTCGCTCAAGGCGCACGTCCTCTATCAGCGGCTGCTGCTCGATCATGCGATGGGCAAGCCGGACAAGGACCGTTTCCTCGCGTACCTCAAGCTGCCGCGACACGTCAGCTATCTGTCGAAGCAGATGGCCGAGTCTGACAATCTCAAACGCTTCCCCTGCGATTTGAACTCGAACTACGGCGGGGCGACGCTCCTCAATCCCATCGGTAACGATGAGCCGATCGTGCGTGCGCACCTGTCTCACTTCCTGCTCGACGCTGCCAACACGAAGGAGTTCGAGCCGTACATCAACGACGTTTACCTGAAGTATCTGTTCGCCGAGACCAAGATCGTCAACGGGCTCGGTGAGCCGGAGCAATGGGCGGCGCTGTTGCCTCCCGAATTGTTCCAGCAGTTGAAGGAGCGGATCGACATCGACTTCGCCCCGACGAACAAGACTCAGTTCGCCGCCGAAGAGCCGGTCAAGTTGAGCTTGAACGTCAAAAACGTCGGGACGCTCATCGTAAAAGTCTTCGAGATCAATACGAAGAACCACTATCGCGACGCGCTGCGTGAGGTCGATACCGACATCAACCTCGACGGACTGGTGGCGAATGTCGAACAGACGCACTCGTACAACGACGCCCCTCTGCGCCGCATGCCTCGCACGTTTGAGTTCCCTCAACTGAGCAAGCCGGGCGTCTACATCGTCGATTTCATCGGCAACGGCCGCAGCTCGCGGGCACTGATCCGCAAGGGACGGCTGCGTCATTTGGTGCGGACCTCGACGTTCGGCCAAATCTTCACGGTGCTGGATGACAACGGGAAGCCGGTCAAAGACGCGAGCGTCTGGCTGGCGGGGCACGAGTACACGCCGAACATTCCCGTTCTGAAGAAGGACGGCGACGAAAAGCCGTCCACCGAGAAGACCGGCGAAATCCTCATCCCGTTCAGCACGAATCCCGGTCGCCAGCCGATCGTGATCTCGCGCGGTCAACTTTCATCGCTCGACTACTTCAACCACGAGTCCGAGAATTTTTCGTTGGCCGCCGGAATCTATGTTGATCGCGAATCGCTGCTCAAACGGAAAACGGCGACCGTCGTGATTCGTCCCGGCTTGTCGCTGAATGGCACTCCCGTGTCACTCGGCCTGCTCGACGAAGTGAAGCTTACGATCAACACGATCGACTTGGATGGCACCGCGACCAACCAAGAAGTTCCGAACTTCAAGCTCTTCGAGGACCGCGAGTCCACGCACGAGTTCCAGGTTCCGCAGCGACTCGCTTCGATCTCGTTCCAGCTCACGGCGCAGGTCAAGAAGCTGAGTGCCGGTGGACAGAAGTTGACGCTCGCCGCTGGCGAGTCGTTCTCGCTCAACGGCATCGACAAGTCAGAGAAGGTCGAAGACCTTCACTTGATGCGCACGGCTGCGGGTTACGTGCTGGAAGTCCGAGGAAAAACAGGCGAGACCAAACCGTCTCGGCCCGTCGTTGTGGCACTCAAACACCGCGACTTCCGCCAGACCGTCACCGTCGCCTTGAAATCCGACGCGGCCGGGCGAGCGAGCCTCGGCGTACTGAAGGACATCGCGCACCTCACCGTCTCGGGACCCGAAGGGACTTCGCACACGTGGGTGTTGCGCGGCGATGAGCACACCTATTCGCAGTCGCTGCATGGTCGAGCGGGCGAGCCGATCACGTTGCCCTTCCTCCGTAGGGTAAGCGTCTCGCTTGCCCGGCCGAACGAAAAACCTGCCAATGAGATGGACAAAGTGGCAGCAGGCGAGCCGTCCGCTGCTACGGTGACGCGAAGCGACATCTCGCTCCTCGAACTGCGTGGCGACATCTTCGTCGCGGATCGTTTCGAACACCTCAGCGTCAAGAACGGAATGCTCGTCATCGACAAGCTCCCTGCGGGCGACTTCGACCTGCTGCTCAAGACAACCGGCAATCGCATCCGGCTGCGCGTCACAGCGGAAGACAAACTCGGTCGCTTCGTCTCCGGGAAGCAGCGACAGTTGGAGACGCCCGCGCTTGCTCCGTTGCAAATCGCGGACATCAGCGTCGGCGATGACAAAGTGATGATCAAGTTGACCAACTCGACGAAGTACGCCCGTGTCCATCTCTTCGGCACACGCTACGTCCCCGAGTACGCGGCTTATGCGCACCTGAGCCGAGTCCGCACCGCCGAGCCGTACGTCTTCCAACAGACAGCAGCCGGATCGGTCTATCTGACGGGGCGCAACATCGGCGACGAGTACCGCTACATCATTGACCGCAAGTACGCGACCAAGTTCCCCGGCAACATGCTTGAACGGCCATCGCTCTTGCTCAACCCGTGGGCTGTCCGCTCGACCGAGACTGGTGAGCAGGTCGCTGCTGGTGGAGACGCGTTCCGGGGCGGTGCCCCCGCGCCCGCCAGTGCCGCAAAGCGTGGTGAGGCTGGTGGCGGAGGCATGATGGGCGGAGCCGATCATTTCGCCAACCTCGACTTTCTCGCTCATGCCAGCGCCGTGTTGGTGAACCTCGCGCCGGACAAGGATGGCGTAGTGACGTTCGATCGGAAGGCGCTTGGCGACCATCAGCAGTTGCACGTCGTGGCCGTTGATCCGCTGAACACGACCTACCGCAGTATCGCCTTGCCGGAGCAGAAGACCGAGTTCCTCGACCTCCGCCTGTTGGAGGGCCTCGATCCGAAAGGGCACTTCACACAGCAGAAGCAAATCACGATCGCCCCTGTCGGGCAGGGCTTTGTTCTGAACGACATCACCACGTCGAAGTTTGAAGCCTACGATCAACTCGCTCGCGTCTACGGCCTCTTCCTGACGCTCAACAACGACCCGAAGTTGGTCGAGTTCGCGTTCCTGCTCAACTGGCCTAAGCTCAAGCCGGAAGAGAAGCGAACGCTCTACTCGAAGCACGCCAGCCACGAACTGAGCTTCTTTCTGTTCAAGAAAGACCCCGAGTTCTTCGCGGCCGTCATCAAGCCATACCTCGTGAATAAGAAGGACCAGACGTTCCTCGATCACTGGCTGCTGCAAGTCGATCTCACGGAATACGCCCTGCCGTGGAAGCACGCGCAGCTCAACATCGTCGAGAGAATCCTGCTGTCTCAACGGTTGAAAGACGAACGCCCGCTCACGTCGCGCCATGTGAGCGACCTCTACACGCTGTTGCCTCCGAACATCGACGACTTCATCCACCGGTTCGACACGGCGGTGAAGCGAGGATCGCTCGATACGGGAGATGCGTTCGGATTCAAACTGCAACTCGGCAAAGAACTGCAACTTCAAGATCGAATGCTGGTCACGGAACGATTGAGCGAACAGGCGGGCAACATGCCTGCCGACAGTGCCGCTGCCGCTTCCAGTGGCGTCGCTGCCGCGAAGCCGGAGATGGCCGGTCGCGCGATGAATCGTCAGGCCGACAGAAAAGCGGGAGCGAAGTTCGTCGAGGAAGAACAGCTCTCTCGCAAGAAGGTGGATGCCTCCGAAAAGTCCAAGCTGAGCGCCGAGGCCAAGGATGGGAAAACGAACCTGCGACGGTCGCTTTCGACGCGAGACGAATCACGCGAACTGGCCGAATTCGACAAGTCCGGGCCAAATCGCGCTGAGGTCTTCTTCGACGACAACGCCGAAGGTTCGGGACTCGGCATTCGCCAGCTCTACCGCAAACTCGATAAAACGATGGAGTGGGCCGAGAACAACTATCACCACATCACCATCGACCAGCAGCACGCCGGTCTTGTCACGGTCAACGCATTCTGGAAGGACTACGCCAACCATGACGCGGCGACACCGTTCCTTTCTCGACATCTGGCCGAAGCGACCGACAACTTCTCCGAAATGATGTTCGCGCTCGCGATCCTCGACCTGCCGTTTGAAGCGGGCCAGCACGAGACGAAGTTCGATGCCGTGAAGATGACGCTCTCACCCGCCACGCCCGTCGTGATCTTCCACGAAGAGATCAAGGCCGCTCCCGCAGCCGATGGTGCGACGAAGGTTCTTGTCAGCCAGAACTTCTTCCGTCACGGCGACCGGACGCGACAGGAGAATGGCGAACAGATCGACAAGTACGTCAATGACGAGTTCCTCATTCACACCGTTTACGGTTGTCAGGTCGTCATCACGAATCCGACCTCGGCCCGCCAGAAGCTGAACGTCCTGTTGCAGATTCCGCAGGGAGCCATCCCGGTTCTGAACAGCCAAGCGACGAAGACCGTCCACGTTTCGCTTGAGCCGTACCACACCCAGACGGTCGAATACCACTTCTATTTCCCGACAGCGGGGCAGTTCGATCACTTTCCGGTCCACGTTGCGAAGAACGAAACGCTGATCGCTTCGGCAGCGGCGGTCGCTCTGAACGTGGTCGACAAGCCGACGAAGATCGACACCGAATCGTGGGACTATGTTTCTCAACAAGGCTCGAACAACGATGTCCTCGCGTTCCTCGACAAGCACAACGTCAGCGGCCTGAACCTCGACCGCATCGCGTGGAGAATGCGTGACGCCAAGATGTTTGATGCCGTCCTGAAGCGGCTCACCGCGCGACACGTCTACCAACACACGCTCTGGTCGTATGGCGTGCTGCACAACGTGGCGGCGGCCTCGCGCGAGTTCCTGCTCCACACCGACGCCATCGTCAACGAATGCGGTGGCCGACTGAACAGCCCGCTGCTTAAGGTCGATCTGGTCGAGCGACGGCAGGTCGAGCATCTCGAATACAAACCGCTGGTCAATGCCCGAGCGCACTCGCTCGGCAAGCGACGCCAGATCGTCAATGACCGCTTCCACGAGCAGTACCATCGCACGCTGAAGCAGCTCGGCTATTCGAGACAACTCAGCGGCGAAGACCTGCTCACCGTCACCTATTACCTGCTGCTGCAAGATCGGATCGAAGAGGCCCTCGCCACCTTCGCCCGAGTCAACGTCGAGCAGTTGGCGACGAAGATGCAGTACGACTACTGCGCCGCCTACCTCGACTTCTTCACCGACGCACACGCCAAGGCCCGAGCCATCGCCGCCAAGTACGCCGATCATCCGGTCGATCGTTGGCGGAACACGTTCGCCTCCATCACGGCCCAGCTCGACGAAGCCGAAGGGAAGGACGCCAAGGCCGTCGATGGCGAAGACCGTAACCAGCAGCAGGCACAACTCGCCGCCACCGAGCCCAACTTCGACTTCAAGGTCGAAGCCAAGCAGATCAATCTCAACTACCAGAACCTGTCCTCGGTCACGGTGAACTTCTACGAGATGGATGTCGAACTGCTGTTCAGCCGGAATCCGTTCGTGCAGCAGTTCAAGGGCCAGTTCAGCTCGATCAAGCCGAACCAGTCGGTGAGCGTTGCGTTTGCCCCGGCGTCAGCACCCGGAGCGGGGGACGTAAGTCCCCTGGTTCTGCCGAGTGGCACCAAGACCATTCCATTACCCGAAGCACTACGAAACAAGAACGTCCTCGTCGAAATCGTCGCCGCCGGGCAGACCAAGACGCAGGCGTACTACTCGCACTCGCTGGCCGTACAGGTCATCGAGAACTACGGCCAGATTAAGGTCACTCATCAAACGACCACCAAGCCGGTCGCCAAAGCCTACGTGAAGGTCTACGCCCAGATGAACGATGGCCAGGTGAAGTTCTATAAAGACGGCTACACCGACCTGCGAGGCCGCTTCGACTACGCCTCGCTCAACACCAACGACCTTGATGTCGCGACCAAGTTCTCGGTCCTGGTCATGTCCGAAGAACACGGAGCCTTGGTCCGCGAAGCTGCTCCGCCGAAGAGATGAGTTGGCAAAATGATGTGAAACAAAATGATGAAGACCTGGCCGTGATCATCCTCGTTTCCAAGCTCCACCTTGGGAACGAGGGGCGAAGGAAAGTCACTCACCCGGCCTCAAGCATGGCTTGGCCCTGGCTTTCATCATTCTGTGACACATGATTTTTTTCCGACCGGCCTTCGGGTTGTGTCGAGCCGGTACCGCCCGTTGAGGTGAGTCGATGAGGCTGGTCGGACGATGTTCAGGGCCATCGCCTTGTTGGAGTGAGGCCAGTTGTAGGGTGTCGTCGAGTCTTCGAGACGCACCATTCTCGCTTTGTTGTGGTGCGTCTCGAAGACTCGACGACACCCT
>CAMAYU010000221.1 GCA_945862235.1 Schlesneria paludicola DSM 18645 | reverse complement strand
CAACGACAGCAATTTTGATGTGGGTGGTGTTCGCAAAGCCTTCGCCAAGGCGGGCGAAGTCTATGCCCTCTTTGAGAAAGACGAGACCAAGCCGAACGGAGGCCGCACGACGGTGAAACGACTGATGCTCGCCACCCCCAACGCCCCGCTCAGATGTCTCATCACAGATCGGGTGCGGAAAAGCCGGACTTCGTGCGAAGTTCTAGGAATAACGCTCAACAGACGTTCGCGGCCGATGCTGCTGAGCCATCCCCCTGCATCGCCGCCAGTTTGGCCCACAGGCTTGCGCTGGCTTTGGTTCCGCGATGGAAGTCGGCGATGCTGAAATGTTCGTTCGGGCTGTGCAGGTTGTCGGTGTTTTGGCCCCAGCCGAGCAGCAACGTATCGACGCCCAACACGTCCTTGAAGGTCTGCACGACGGGGATCGAGCCGCCCTCGCGGATCAGTCGGACTTGTTGAACTCCCCACGCTTCGCGGATCGCTTCGGCTGCCGCTTCGATATACGGACTGTTCGGGTCGAACACGAACGCGGGACAGCCGTGGTAAGACGTGAACTCGAACGAGAGCGAGGGCGGGCACTGAGCCTTCAGGTACTGATGCAGCGCCTCGGTGAGTTGGTGCGGGTCTTGAGTCGGCACCAATCGGCAGGTGATCTTCACCGTCGCCTTTGACGGGACGATGGTCTTCGGCCCGACTCCCGTATAGCCGCTGACGAGGCCGTTCACTTCGCAGGTCGGTCGCGCCCAACGTCGCTCCAACGTTGTGAACCCTTCCTCCCCGAAGACCTCGCTGATGCCAAGCTCCGCTTTGAAAGCCGCTTCATCAAAGTTGAGGTCCAAGAACTGTTGTCGCTCGGCGTCGGAGAGAGGTTGCACGGCATCGTAGAAGCCGGGGATGCGGACTCGTCCGTGGTCATCGTGAAGTGAGGCGATCATTCGTGCGAGGCCCGTCGCCGGGTTCATCACCGCGCCGCCGAAGACTCCTGAATGCAAGTCCTTCTTCGGACCAGTGACCGTCACTTCCACCGCGAGAATTCCCCGCAGGCCGTATGTGATCGCGGGTTGGTTCGGCGCGTACTGGCTCGTGTCACTGACGACCGCCACGTCGCAACTCAGGCTCTCTTTCCTCGCGGCCAAAAAGTCTTCGAGGTTCCGGCTGCCGACCTCTTCTTCGCCCTCGATCACGTACTTGAGATTCACCGGCAGCTTGCCGACGGTCTTCAACCACGCTTCGGCCGACTTGATGTGCGTGAAGACTTGGCCCTTGTCGTCGGTGGCTCCGCGCGCGTAGAGCTTGCCGTCGCGGACGGTCGGCTCGAATGGCGGAGTCGTCCACAGATCGAGCGGGTCGGGCGGTTGAACGTCGTAGTGGCCGTAGACCATCACCGTGGGAGCACCCGGCGCACCAAGCCATTCGGCGTACACAATCGGATGCCCGGCAGTCGGCACGATCTCTGCCTTCATCCCGAGGTCGGCGAGTTGCTTGTACACGAACTCCGCACCGCGAATGAGGTGCGGCTTGCACTCAGGGTCGGCGCTCACGGTCGGGATGCGCAGGAACTCTTTGAGCTCTTCAAGGAACCGATCAGCGTGTTGGTCGAGGTACTTGGAAACGGTCGTCAGCATGAACGGAATCCTCCGTGAAGTGAGGGGCAATCAACGCGGCGAGAGAATAGTGAGGCCATCGGCGGCGAGAAAGGATGCCGGTTCGTAGGACGGGCACGCTTGCCCGTCCCGCTTTGTGGCGAAAGCGAAGACAGGACGGGCAAGCGTGCCCATCCTACGAACCCGCCAGTTCACGAATGCTGGTGACAGCGTGGTCGATCTCGGTGGCCGTCGTGAACGGGCCAACGCTCAAACGCACGGTACCTCCGCCAGCGAACGTTCCGAGCCAACGATGAACTCCCGGCGCGCAGTGCAAACCGGCGCGAGCTTGAATGCCGAACGAGTCATCCAAGATCGACGCGGCCTCCTGCGGCGCGAAGTCGGTCACGTTGAACGAGACTACGCCGACATGCGGAACTCGCTCGGTCCCGTTCCGTTCCTGTGAGGCATGTCCGTAAAGAGTGACGAGAGAAAGCGATCGCAGTCCCTCGACGAGCCGTCCGGTTAGTTCGGTCTCCACACGACGAATCTGTTCGACGGTCTCGCTTTGAAGATGAGCCAGCGCCGCATTGAGGCCCGCCAAGCCGGGAGCGTTGTGGTTGCCCGACTCGTAGCGTTCCGGCATCTGCAACGGTTGGCGGTCGTCCTCGCTTTGCGTCCCCGTTCCGCCGAGTCGGTAGCAATCCAACTGCTGTTCGAGACCGGGGCGGAGGTAAACCAGTCCGGTCCCGAGCGGCCCGAGCAAGCCTTTGTGACCGGGACAAGCCAACAGATCGACGGGCATCTGCGACAGGTCGATCGGCAGGTGACCGGCCGACTGCGCCGCATCGACCAGCATCAGCGAACCGTTGGCCCGCGCGACCTCGCCGATCTCGACAACCGGCTGCACAACGCCGGTCACGTTCGACGCCTGTTGGATCGCCACGAGTCGCGTGTTCGGACGCAAGACGGCTCGCACGTCGGACGGTTCGATACGACCATCGCCGCGTGGCGCAACAAAGCTCACTTCGACACCGCGCGTCTCACTGAGCCACCGCAACGGCCGCAACACCGAGTTGTGTTCGAGTTCACTGGAGACGACGTGATCGCCGGGACGGCACAGTCCACTCAGAGACATGTTCAGGCCATCGGTCCCGCTGTACGTGAAGACGATCCGATCCGGGCCTTCCGCCCCCAGCAACAGCGCCGCCCGCTGCCGACACTGGTCGAGCATCCGCTGCGAAGCGATCGCCTCACGGTACGCACCGCGTCCGATCGAGACACCGCAGTCGCGCTGATAGCGATCCGCGGCTTCATAGACCGAGTTCGGTTTCGGAAAACTGGTCGCGGCGTTGTCGAGGTAGACGCTCATAAATTGCTCAGGCTGGACGGAGAGTGGACGGCGGAAGTGCGGTGAAAATCAGTGCAAAGCGAATGTTCCTCATCAACTAAGGACGGCGAGTAAACGGCTGCCATAAATCGGGTGCCACGGTCACGGAGTCCTCGACGTGGCCGTGCGACGGTAGAGAAAGGGCACCACTCTCACACGGCCACGTCGAGGACTCCGTGACCGTGGCACCCGACAACTCACAATACGCAACGGTGATTGATGTGCCGATCTTAAGCCCGAGCGAGCCGTCCCGCTTTGACGATGCCCCCTTGCATGACGGCGATGAACCGGCTGCGGTCTTCGAGAATGGCGATGTCTGCCACGACATCGCCATCGACCACGAGGACATCCGCCAGCTTGCCGATGGCGAGCGTGCCGAGTTCATGAGCGCGGCCGAGAATCTCGGCACCGGTCTGCGTCGCGCACTTCAGGACTTCAAGCGGCGTGAAGCCGACGTGCTTGTGGAAGAACGTCAGCTCGCGCGCGTACTGGCCGTGCGGGTTCCAGCCGAAGCCGTAATCGCCGCCGAGGCCGATCCGTCCACCTGCCTTCAAGATTCGCCGGGCACTTTCGGTGCCGCCGTCGAGCGTCTCTTGATGTCCGTCGATGACACGCTGCGATAGTCCGAACTCGGGGCCGCGTTCGATGCTGGCGAGTTCAAAATACAGCGCCGGAATGACGGGGACATCGCGAGCGAGAATCATCTCCAACGCTTCGTCGTCGATGAACGTGCCATGTTCGAGCGTGTCGTATCCCGCACGGAGGGCGTTCTTGATTCCTTCCATCGCTCGACAGTGGCCGGTCACTTTCAAGCCATGATTGTGAGCCGTGGCGACGACCGCGTGCATCTCTTCAAACGTCATGCAGAGCGTGTGGTGATCGTTCACATCGGGCGAAGCGGCATCGCCGGTCGGGTACGTCTTGACCCACTCGATGCCATCTTTGACGAGCTTCCGCACCGCCGCCCGCGCTTCGTCAGCTCCGTTGACGAGCAACACCAAACCGTCCATGCCGATCTTGCGATAGTCCGGGTTCCAGTCCATCAGTCCGCCGACGCCACAGATTTCGCGACCACTCGCGGCGAGTCGCGGGCCGGGAATCATGTCGGTCTCGATCGCCTTCTTGAGCCAGACATCGACGTTGAACAGACTGCCGCCGCTGCGTGCCGATGTGTATCCGCACTCAAGCGCCAGCTTCGCGTTACAGCCCGCCAGCAGCGTCACGTACTCGACCGGATACTTGATATCGAGATCTTCGAGAGCCTCCACATCGAAGTACGTCGCGTGAAAGTGAGCCTCGATCAACCCCGGCATGATCGTCCCGCCGTGAGCGTCGATCCGTGTCGCATTCGGTGGCACGACCGGCATCGCGGCGGCGGGCCCCACGAAAGTGATAAGTCCATTCTCAATGACCAGCGCCGCATCGCGGATCGCAGTGGAACCGGTTCCGTCTACGAGTTGGCCATGTTCAATCACCGTCACTCCGGTGGCTGTTTGCATCGAAAGTCTCTCCTGAGAAAGGGGCATCGCGTCTGTAAAGGTTGTGCGCTGCGAATCCGCGATCAAGCGACCCCCACCGGGCTTGCCCCGGTGGGGTCGCTTGTCTTAGGGCGAACGCAAATCAAGTGACCGTCGTTAGAGCTGGCGTATCAATGATTGTCGTCTTACGCGGAGCGAAAGACGGCAAACAACGGGGGCGTTCTTGGACAGGTTCTAAGGGCCGGAGTGTCACCAGCGTTCCCAGAAACATCAATGCTTCACTTGCCGATGCAGAACTTGCTGAAGACGCGATCAAGGATGTCGTCGGTGTAGACCGTGCCCAGGATTCGGCCGAGGTGATCGAGTGCCTCACGCAAGTCGATTGCCAACAGCTCGTCACCTGACGAAGTGGATGCGGCGGTCGCTTCGGCTCGCGCGAGTGATTCCGCAATGGCGGCGAGGCTCTCGCGGCAACGGGCGGCTGTCATGCCAAGCCATTGCCGGGCCGAACCGCGCGGCGACGAGAGACGGCTGCGCAGCAGATCGGCGAGCGTATCGAGGCCCACTTCGGTGACAGCACTGATCGCGGTATCGGATTGAGGTGGCATCTGGAGCGTTTGTGCCGGATCGACTCGGTCGAGTTGCGTGAGGACGCGCACCGAACTACGAGACAGGGCGGCGGCCTCCGCAAAGAGTTGTTCGTCGAGCAGTCGTTGTTGGTTATCGAGTGTGATCGACGAACACCACAGCAGCACATCGGCCGCGTCGAACTGATCCGATCGTTGCTTCTGCGCCGCCTGCGCGATGCCGGTCGCCGCGAGTTCCCAACCGGCGGTGTCGATCAAATCGAACGTCAGGCCTCGCCAATCCACCGCAGCCGAAAGAAAGTCTCGTGTCGTTCCTTCGTGCGTCGATACGAGCGCCGCATCGCTTCCCGCGAGCCGATTGAACAGCGTGCTCTTCCCCGCGTTCGGCAGGCCCGCCAACACGACGGTCGCACGCGTTCGCGACTGCATTCGATCAGACGATTGTTGGAGCAAGTCCTCGACAAAACGACGGGCCAGTGCGATGCGGTGGATCAGTTCGCCACGGCCGACGAATTCGATGTCCTCTTCAATGAAGTCGAGTCCCGCTTCGAGATCGGCCAGCAGTTCGAGCAGGTCATGCCGCAGATCGGCCAGCCGTCCAGAGAGACCTCCCGCCAATTGCGCCAGCGCCGCCTGCAACTCGACGTGATCGTGCGCGTCGATGACGCCCAGTACCGCTTCAGCCTGCAACAGATCGAGTCGTCCGGCAAGAAAGGCTCGCAGCGTGAATTCACCCGGCCGCGCGGGCCGCGCTCCGCGACGATGCAGCTCTGCCAACACAGCCTCCAGCAATGGCGGCGAGCCGGACAGATGCAACTCGACCGTCGGCTGACCGGTGTAGCTGCGATGGTTCGGCCACAGATGGGCTTCGACGGGAATCGGGACACGGGCGTGAGGAAGTTTAAGAACGCCCGCATGAATCGCAGCCACCCGCATGTGCTGCCAAGCGTCACCGTCTTGCGGCTCGAACCATTCCGCCAAGACCGCACGCACGTCGCCACCCGACAACCGCAAGATTCCTCGCGCGGCGGAACCGGGAGGAGAAGCCAACGCCGCGATCGGTTCATCCAGCGAGAGATTCATAGCGGACGACTTGAGATTGCGTGGTTGTTCAACAACTAGCCCGACGCCCAAGCGAGGGCAAACCGTTGTCGAAAGTGAAGCCCTCGCTTGCGCGTCGGGCTAGTGGTGAACCCCGCAAATCGAAGTTATTCGACCACTACGCCTGCGCTACGATCCCCACCCATTGTCGCGGTTCTTCTTGTTCTTGCGATCGTTGGGTTTGTTGGTGTTCTCTTGGCCACCGCGTTTGAGTTTGGAATCCTTATCGGCCGCTTGCACCATCTGGTTCCACCAAGCCAAGAGCGGTGACGGCTTCTTGGGTTGCGGCGGATTGCCGGGCGCAATGGGCGGGGGACTCGGTGCGGGATTGAGCGCGGCGGCTTTAGCCTTCCGTTCCAAGAGCCAGCGTTCCGTCATACTCCAGATGTTGGTCGCGATGAAGTACAGGCAGAGTCCCGACGGGACGCGATAAAACATCGCGGCCATCAGGATCATCATGAAGCTCATCATCTTTTGTTGAGCGGCCTGCTCTTCGTTGGTCGGCGGCGGCATCGTGAACTTTTGGTGGACGTACATCAGTCCCGCAGAAACGCAGGGCAACAGGTTGAATTCCGTCCAGCCGAGCAGCGGCAGCGCGAACCCGAACTGGAACAGGGCATCCGGCGCGGCGAGGTTCTCGAACCACAGAAACGGTTCCATGCGGAGTTCGATCGAACTGCCGATCGCGCGGTAAAGGGCGATGAAGATCGGCAGTTGCAGGAACATCGGCAGGCATCCGCCAAGCATCATCTTGGATTGCTCGGCCACCAGTTCCTGAGACGCCTTGATGTATTCCTCGGTGTTCTTGCCGTGCTTGGCTTCCAACTCTTTCTGTCGAGCAGCCACCTTCGGTTGGAGTTCCTTCATCTTGGCCGCGTGCATCGCCTGGTGCTTCGACAGCGGGATGAGCACCGTGCGCACCATCACGGTCAGGCAGAGGATCGCGAGGCCGTAACTGAGGCCGATCGCGTGGAACGTATTCAACAACCAGACCATTCCGCGACAGATCGAGTCGAACCAGCCGTAGTCCATCACCGCACCGGCCGAGACCTGTTGAACCAATTCTTTGAGCTTGGGGCCGGCATAAAGTTGGTACTCGTGCTTGATCTCACCGTTCGCGGGGACGGTCAAGGTCGGCGATGTCAGGTTGAACGAGATGTCGCTGAAACTGGAGTTCTGTTTGTTCTCGTCGATGACAACGGCGTCGATTTGCGCCACCGTTCGTTCTTTGAGCTGATCTCCTTGCGGCAGGACGAGGGCGGCGAAGTAGAGCACATCGACGCCGACGTACTTCACCGGTCGTCTCGAAATCTCGGGCTTCTTGTTCTTGGTCTTCTTGAGAGCCTCGGAGATCGACAGCTTGCTTTCATCAATGGTTATCCCGTCATCTCGAACGAACCCCATGCGGATGTCGCGGTATTTGTAGGAGTTGTCTTGGTCTTCCAGTGGCACGCCGACGGGACCGCGCAAAGAATAGGTCAGTTCCTGCGGTCGTTCCGACAGGTTCTTCAGAGTGACAGACAGTGCCAATCGGTAACCGCCGGCCAAGGTGTCTCGTACCTTGGGCTGCTTCAGTTCGGCGTCGGTCAGCCGTTTGATCTCGTAGTGCTTCGACAACTCCCAGCTTCCGTCGGCGGCTTGCAGCCGGAACGTGACCGAGTTGCTGGTTTGGTCGGCGACTTCCCACGGAACGCGATCGAGCGACTGGTCCTTCAGCAGGGAATCAATCGCGGGGACCCGCAGCTCGAACGTGCGGAGTGCTGCTGCGTCATCGCTGCCGACAAGGCGAACTCGCTGGTCGCGGCGACCGAACGCCGGATAGCGAACTCGATCCGTGAGTTCGATCGAATCGACTGCCGCTCCCCGACTGTCGAGCTTCACCGCGAGAAAATACTCATCGAGCTTCTTGGGATCGCTGTCGTCCGCTGGACCGAGCCACACCGATTTGACGGGGTGTTGTGCCAGGGTAACACCCTGTGCTGGCGCGGCTTCTCCTGGTTCGCCTTCTTCCGCAAACTTGACTTCGGCGGGGGCAACCTTCGGTGCAATCGCAACGTCGGCAGCCTTCGGCGGAATCGGGAAGACGACCGGAACGAGGAAGTGCAACCAGACGAACCAGATGCCCATCGACAGGGTGAAGAAAACAAGAAACCGCCGCTGGTCCATACTGCAAAACCCATCAGAAGCACTAAGGGACGAGACGCTCGCGCGAGCAATCGGCGGCGGGGAACGAGGCCGATGTGTTCCGGATCACAATGCTGACGATCACCGGCGGCGAAGTTCTCTCGTGGAGATCAGCGACCGTCCTTGAGGCGGTCGCCGAGGAAGTTGTCGAGATCGGGGATGTCGTAGATCTTCTGAGCCGTCTTGGTGAAGTCGTACACGACGCGCTTGAAGTGGATCGTATTTCCGTCCAACACGACGTAGGACGATCGCGAATCACCGTTGCGAGGCTGACCGACGGAGCCGACGTTGACCAGCACCTTCTTGTCACCCAACTCATACTTGAAGTCGATCTCTTCCGGCGCGAGGAAGTTCAGGTCTTCCGTGAAGACACCTGGAATGTGCGTGTGACCTTGGAAACAGTACTTCTCGACGAGTGAGAAGATGCGTTCCATCTTGCGTTGGTTGTAGATGTCTTCGGGGAAAACGTACTCGTTGAGCGGGTTCCGCGCGGAGCCATGCACGAACATGAAGTTCGGTTCACGATGAACTCGCGGCAGTTCACCGAGGAATTCCCAGCGTTTGTCCGAGCTGGCGCCACCGCCGGTTTCCAATTGTTTGCGGGTCCAGAACACGGCGCGTTCGGCACTGGCATTGAAGCCTTCGGGATCGAACAGCGCCGCTTGGTCGTGATTGCCGAGCAGACACAGCTTGCACTTGGTGACGCGATCGATGCACTCATTCGGGTTCGGACCGTACCCGATGATGTCGCCCAAGCAATAAATCTCGGTGATCCCCTGTTGCTTGATGTCGGCGAGAACCGCTTCGAGCGCTTCGAGGTTGGCGTGGATGTCGCTAATGATGGCGCGCAACGCAAATTCCTTGCAGCTATTTCGCCCGCAGGCAGAGTCGCCCCAATTCAGGGCGAAGTTCGTCGGCAACCGTTGGGATCAAACGCAGAACACCAACCCGAAGCGTGAGCGAGGAAAGACTGTTCGACTTCCTCGAAGACACTTCTGCTCCCTCGCTCACGCTTCGGGTTGATGTCATCGGGAGCCGTGAGTTCGTGTCGCTCCCCCCACCTCAACCTTTGGAGTCCCGCTCCACGCCCAAACATTGGGACAGAATGATAGGCAGGGCCGTTGATCGCAGCAAGCATCGGTTGGAGGGAGGCAGGGCCAATGCCTTTTTGAGGCTGGACGGACTGCTACGCCTCGGCAATCTTGGCACGGCTCATTGAGGCCAGTCGTTCCACGTAGCTTGAGATGAGGTTGAGTAACGGGGCGGAACTCATTCTCGGGGTGGTCCGGCTTGAAGCTGTATCGACTGGGGACATGGGTCACATGTGTTCGGGGAAATGAGTCACACATTTCAGTCATGCTGACGGGCCTCTGGAAGGAAGTCGATCATGGCTTGGAAAGATGTGTCTACGATGTCTCAGTGATTGGAGTTTGTGGTGTTGGCCTCGGCGGAGGGCGTCAACGTCAGCGAGTTGTGCCGTTGGTTCGGGGTGAGCCGGAAAACGGGTTACAATTGGTTGTCGCGTTACGCGGCCGAGGGGAGTGCGGGGTTGGCGGATCAGTCTCGTCGTCCGCTGGAGTCGGCGGGTCGAACGAGCGACGACTTGGAGCAGGCTGTGTTGGCCTTGCGGGTCGCGCATCCGGCTTGGGGAGGTCGCAAGCTGCGGCGGCGGTTGCAGGATTTGAAGCACGTCGCGGTGCGGGCGGCGAGCACGATCACGGCGATTCTGCGTCGTCACGGTCAGCTCGACACGCGTGACGGAGCGGGTCAGGCGAACCTGCAACGGTTCGAGCACGCGGCTCCGAACGATCTGTGGCAGATGGATTTCAAGGGCCACTTTGCGATGACTCGCGGCGGCCGGTGCCATGCGTTGACG
>CAMAYU010000220.1 GCA_945862235.1 Schlesneria paludicola DSM 18645 | reverse complement strand
TTCGTGTGTTTCGTGGTTCAAACTCTTCAAACAATCTCGCGCAGGGCGATCAGGAGTGAGTCGATTTCGGCGTCGGTGCCGATGGTGATGCGGAGGCCGTCGAGGCGTTGGTCGCTGGCCCACGTGATGTTTCCGAATGACATGTAGCGGACGAGAATCTTCTTCGACCTGAGGGCCTCGTATTGCGCCTTGTGCTGGCCGGTCGGATGCGTGGCCCAAACGAAGTTCGTCTGGCTGGGAACGACATCGAAGCCGAGTGACTTCAGTTCGGTTGTCAGTCGTTCGCGAGTCGCTCGGATGCGCGCCGTGTTCTGGCGCATCCAGTCTTGGTCCTGAATGGCCGCCGTCGCTGCGGCCAAAGACAACGAGTCGCAGTTGTAGCTGTCCTTCATCTTTCTCAACCCGGCGATCGTGTCGGGGTGAGCGACCGCGAAACCGAACCGTACGCCCGCGAGGCTGTAGCTCTTGCTGAAGGTGCGCGTGACGACGATCTGTCGTCCGGCGGTGCTGTTGAGTAACTCGCACTGATGCGGGTGATCGGCGAAGTCTCCGTAGGCTTCGTCCAAGACCAGCATCCCACGCTTGGGGACCAGAGCCAGCAGGTCATCGAACGGCCAGCGATTGCCCGAGGGTGAGTTCGGGTTGGGGACGAAGATCAGCTTGCTCTGCTCGATCGTCTTGCCGATGCGGTCGAAGTTCCACGACCAGTCAGGTTCGAGCAACAGCCGCTCGTGGCGCACTCCCTGCAAATCGGCCAGCGTCTCGTACAGGATGTAGCTCGGGTACGGATAGGCGATCTGGTCGGATGGCCCGGTGAACGAACGTGTGAGGATCGTCAGAATCTCATCACTGCCGTTGCCGGGGAGAATCCAATCGGGATCGAGATGGAGTGCCGCTGACGCTGCTTTGCGGAACGCGGTTCCATGCGGATCGGGATAGAGATTGAGCTTCCCCTGCGCGGCGGCAGTGAGCGCCTCGACCACGCGCGGTGACGGCGGATACGGGTTCTCGTTCGTGTTCAGTTTGACCCAGCCGCCATCCTGCGGCTGTTCACCCGGCATATAGCCGGCCATACGATCAAGTTCGGGACGGAAGAAGCTCATGGAAGTTTTCAGTGTTCAGAAAGTGAGTGAGGTCGGGGTCAGGTGGTTCAAAGTTCAATTTTCGCGGTCAAACGAGTTATGAACCTCTGAGGTCGATGGTCCGCGAAAATTGAACTTTGAACCACCTGACCCCTGATCGCGCGGTTACTCAAACTGTTTCAGTTGTTCCTCGTCGATCTCCTCGTCTTCTTCCGGTTGTTCGTCATGTGCTTGATAGGTCGCTGTGGCTGGAGACTGTCCGCCGTGACGGATCACGCCGCGACCGGGGTTCGCGGCCAAGTGTTCGAGCAGTTTGAAGACCCATTCGGTGCGAGCGGGTTCGCCGAGCGAGGTGGCGATCTTTTCGGCCGTCTGTGGGGACGGAGTGGATCGCAACTGAGCGACGACGCGCGATTGCAGGTCGAGGACCGCCGCTGCCGCTTTCTTGCCCGCTTCGACTCCCGGCTGGTGATAGGCGTTGATATCGACGAGTTCCGCATAGAGACCGACGGCTCGTTCATAGAGTGCGATCAGCGCACCGACTGTTTCGCCCGTGACCTCATTCACCGTGATCGTGATCGAATCGCGGCCGCTGTCGGACAGAGCCTCGCGCGTCCCGAGCAGGAAGCCCTGCAAGTAATCTCCCGACGTGATGCCTCGATCGACTTCAAACACCGGCCGGACGTATTGCGTGTCGGGGTCGAGGTCTTCTTCGCGGTCCTTCAAGACTTGGATGAACGTCGCGAAGAAGTTGGGGACGCCGTCGCGAAGCTGCTGCACGTAAGCGTGCTGATCGGTCGAACCCTTGTTCCCGTAGACGGCGATTCCCTGATGAACCGTCTTCCCCTGCCGATCGTGTTCCTTGCCGAGTGACTCCATGACGAGCTGCTGCAAGTAGCGGCTGAACAGACAGAGCCGATCCTTGTACGGCAGGATGACCATGTCCTTCGCCCCCTTGCCGTTGCCAACGTGATGCCACATCAGGGCGAGCAGCGCGGCGGGGTTCTTCATTGGATCGGCGACGCGCGTGAATCGGTCCATCGCGGCGGCTCCGTCGAGCAGTCCGTTCGTGTCGAGACCCTGCAGCGCGGCCGGAAGCAATCCGACCGCCGACAGCACCGAAGTCCGACCGCCGACCCAATCCCACATCGGGAAGATGCGCAGCCACTTCTCGTGGACCGCCGTCTTGTGGAGCTTGCTTCCTTCCTGCGTGATCGCGACCGCGTGCTGAGCGAACTTCAAATTGGCGAGCTGATACGCCCGCTGCACTTCGAGCATCCCGTTGCGAGTCTCCGGCGTCCCGCCCGACTTCGATACGACGACGACCAGCGTGCTGCCAAGCTGTCCGGTCAGTTCGCCCAACACCGTGTCGATCCCGTCGGGATCGGTGTTGTCGATGAAGAACGTCAGCATCGAGTCATACGGCGACCCGAGTGCTTGCGCGACGAACTGCGGTCCCAGCGCCGAGCCTCCAATGCCGATGACCAACGCAAACTGAAACTTGCTCGCGTCCCCTTCGACCTTCCCGTCGTGAACGTCATGTGCGAACTGCGTGATCGCCGCGCGCGTCTCATCAATCTCAGTCGTGATCTCGTCGGAAGGAGCCAGCGCCGAGTCCCTCAGCCAGTAGTGCCCGACCATCCGCTTCTCGTCCGCGTTGGCGATGGCCCCACCTTCGAGTGCCGTCATCGCATCGAGAGCCTGCGTCATTCGAGGCAACAACGGCGCGAGATCACTCTCCTCAAACCGCACACGGCTGACATCGAGCGAGAACCCAAGTCCAAGATCGGTGACGAGGTACTGACAGTAGCGTTGCCAAGCGGAGGGCATCTCGGGCATCCTTCAGACGGTAACGTGAGGCGAAGCGGTGGACGTGGCGTGGCGTGTGGTGTGGCTGGGGTCGGCGTTTCGCCGCCCCCAGACGGTGACACCGGCGAACAAAGCGTGTTCCGCATCGCTGGGTGCCGCGAAGCACGGGCCCAGCCACACGAAGCGGCGGGTACGATATCGCCGGGTCTCGCCCCTCGCGAGCCTCATCTCATACCGATCGACATCTCACGATCCGCCCTACTGCGAACGAGTTCACTGATGACGAGAAGCCTATGCGAAACCTGCCGCCACGTGCGGATCGTGACGACTCCCAAAGGATCGCGGTTCGTGCTGTGTACGCGCTCGACCGACGATGCCCGCTTCGCCAAGTACCCGCCACTCCCGGTCGTGCGCTGTGTGGGATTCGAGCTGATCGAACCACCGTCATTGCGAAACGAGAAGCCTGCATGATGTGACTCACGGCCGCACGGTCTTCATCTTTCTGCCGGTCTCTTTCTGTCTCCCTCTTTGTCGAGAACGAAGAATTTGAGACAGAAAGAGACCGGCAGAAAGAGAAGGACGGGAAAGTCTTCCGAAGAGGACTTAGAACTTGTCCAGGAACAACACCAACCCGAAGCGTGAGCGAGGACGAGAGTCGAGCGACATGCGTGCTCGCTCACGCTTCGGGTTGGTGTTGTTCAAAACACGGTGTTGTTCCTGGCAAGTTCTTACGCCCAAGAACCGGGGGGCTGACGCCGCCCCGCTCAGAAATGTCTCTGTCTTGTACCGCGTCAGGCATGCGTCACTCATCGCGCGTCTTGAGCGTCGATGTTCAGCGACTGAGAGGCTTCGTGTTGTGCGAACGCGGCGCGCGTGAGTGCGAAGTGTTCCACGAGGGCCTCGTGGGGGAGAGGCTGGCCACCGCCGGTGACTCCGCCCGTGATCGTGACTCGGCGCGGAGCGATCAGTGCTGCGATGTGCGCGATGTTGCCTACGTCTCGCAAAATGCCGGGAGCCATCAGTCCGAGACGCTGGCCGCGATACGGTTCGGACGTGACGTAGCTGGCGAGCGAGTTGATCGTCTTCGCGTGAGAGATACGTTCGTCGAGAGCAGCCGCGCAGAGGGCAACGACTCCTGCTGAACCGGTGCCGCAGACTTGGATGTCACTCGGAAGTGAACCGTCTTGTTGGCGCAGGGCATCGAGTGTGCGACGGACATCCCAGACCCATTGACCGAGCAACGGTCGGCCGATCCACAACGACCACTCGGCCGAATTGTGATCGGCCGCGTGACCAATCTTGTCACCGGCCGGTGCCGTACGACCCGTAGCACGCAGTTCGGAAGTGACGACCGTCCATCCGTCGCCACGCAGTTTCGCAGCCAGCTCACCCGAGAAGGTCTGTTCGAGTGGCGTGTCGAGGTCGAGCAGCACGACGAGCTTGGCGGGCTTCGGGCTGGCGTCGCGTTGAATGCGCAGCGGAACGCCCGGCTCGCTCACGCCGGTCAACGTCTGGCTTTTGCCATCATCGGCGAGCGTGACTTTCAGCGCGAGGTCCGTCGGCTGTGGCATCCCGCCGAGAACTTTCTCCAGTGACGCGAGCCGTCCGGCGCGGGCGGCCTGTGCTTCGTTGAGGCTCTGTGGTGCGACGTGTTTCGACAGCACTGCGCGCGCTTGTGCGGCGGCGAATTGCGGGATGGTCACGTAGTCGTCGGGACGCGATTCGCCCGGATAGCAGCGGATCGTCTCGGGGTCTTCCGTTTTGATCTCGGGTTCGGAGATCGGGGTACCCTCACCCTGCCCCTTCAGGTGCAGCGTCATCCAGCCGTACATCGCTTCGCGCATCGGCTGGTTGTAGTGATGCGGCGACTCGATGATCGTGTGCTTGATCTGCGTGCTCTCGAACAGCTTGGCGATCGAGGCGACGCGCTCGAACGACTTCTTCGCTTCTCCGACCGAGAACTGAAAGGCGTCTTGTGTGGCACTCGTCACCATCAGTCCGCGCGTAGCGGCGAGGCTGAGAACGTCCCCCTCTTCGGTGAACTTCAACGCACCCGGCACCACTTCGCACATGCAGCAGGCGGCGCTGAGATATGCCTGATAGTTACCGACCGAACAGGTGGGGACGACGCAGCGGAACCGTTCATCAAAGGCACCGGCATACATCGACTGGTTCCCGCCGCCGCTCGCTCCCGTGATGCCGATTCGATCCGGATCGACCTCGACCCGCGAGCGGAGATAGTCCACGGCTCGCATGTTCTCGTAGACCTGAATCCCCGACAACGGTCGTCCGATGGGAAGCAGCGTCGCGCCGGTCATCTCACCGTGGTACTCGCCCAATTTCTTCCCGACACCCCGCTCACCCGCGCCGAAGGCATCAACACACAGGACGAAGAAGCCCAGCTTGGCGAGTCCAATACAGCGCGACTGCACAACGGGGTCTTGCTTCGCTCCGGCCCAGTGACCATGAACACACAACACGGCGGGGAGCTTGTTCGGTAAGGACGCTGCTCCCGATATCGGCTCGGGGATGTAGGCGTTCGTTGTCATCCACACTCCGGGCAGAGTCTGGAAAACAATCTTCTCGACGCGATAGCCGTCTCGTTTGATCTCACCCAACGAACGCGGTTCCAGCGGACACGGCACCTCGGGGAAACCGCCCCAAGCTTGCAATAAATTGGCTCGCAGCTTGGATCGAGTCTGTTCCCAATCGGCCTTCGTCGCGGGAGCCGTATCGTGGTTACGAAGGTCTCGGCCCTGCTGCTGCACGAACCGCTGAAACAGTTTGGCGGTGGAGTCATCCGGCTGCGCGAAACCTTGCGTGGCGAGCGAGATCAGAAACCCCAGAGCCAGAGTGCTGGAACGACCAAGCATGTGATGTCCTTCAAGGGAGAAGCCAGTTGTGACGATCGGTGTCCCCGGAACGCCATCAGGCTGGCCGGTTGTTGAACATAGAGTAAGCGGAGTGCCAAGAAAAATCTTACCCGTAGGATGGACGCCCCGTCCGTCCGAAGTCGACCAGAAGAACCGGACGGACGGGGCGTCCATCCTACGTTGCTCATTTACCTTACGCGTCAGACGGTGACACTAACCCGCAGCGTAAGCGAGGATGCAACACACGTCCTCGCTCACGCTGCGGGTTAGTGAGAAATGTGCCATCTTTATCCGTGAGCAGTACAGAGCGTGGCTTGGTCGAGTCCGTCAGCCAACGCTATCATCCGCCCCGCGCTCACTGCCCCGTATTCCTTTCCCGCTTCTTTGTGATTGAGACTTCCCGATGACCGCATTCCGTACCGAACACGATTCCATGGGCGACGTTCAAGTTCCCGCTCAAGCCTATTACGGCGCACAAACGCAGCGTGCCGTAGAGAACTTTCCGGTCTCCGGCTGGCCGCTGCGCACCGAGATGATTCGCGCGATGGGACTCGTCAAATGGGCGGCCGGTGTGGCGAATCGCGATCTCGGGAAGCTGACGGGGACCGGCAAGAATCCGCTCAACGAGACGCAGGTCACGGCGATGCTGAACGCCGCGCGCGAAGTCGCGGCGGGACAGTTCGATGCTCAGTTTCCCGTCGATGTCTTTCAAACCGGCTCGGGCACGTCGAGCAACATGAACGTCAACGAGGTGATCTCGAACCGCGCCATTGAACTCGTCGGCGGCGACCGCTTCGACCAGAAGAAGCCAATCCATCCGAACGACCACGTCAACATGGGACAGAGTACGAACGATACGTTCCCGACCGCGATTCACGTCGCCGTCGCGATGAGCATCCACGCGAAGCTGATCCCCGCGCTGGCTCGGTTTGCCGATGTTCTGCGCGACAAGGCTCAGCGCTGGGACAAGATCATCAAGATCGGTCGCACGCATCTGGCCGACGCGACGCCGCTGCGACTTGGTCAAGAATTCGGCGGCTTCGCGCGGCAGTTGGAATTGTCAGTCGGTCGCGCGCAGCAGGCGTTGCAAGCGGTTCTCGAACTGCCGGTGGGGGGCACTGCCGTTGGGTCGGGGATCAACACGCATCCCGAGTTCGGCCGTCGCACCTGCGAGGCACTCGCGCAAGAATCGGGGATCGAGTTCATCGAAGCGGTCAACCACTTTGAAGGGAACGCCCAGCGTGACGGTCTGGTCGAGTCCCACGGCCAACTACGGGTCATCGCGACGACGCTGTTCAACGTGGCGAACAACATTCGCTGGCTGGGTTCGGGACCGCGCTGCGGCTTCTACGAGATCATGCTCCCTGATCGTCAGCCCGGTAGTTCGATCATGCCCGGCAAGGTGAATCCCGTTATGTGCGAGAGCCTGATGCAGGTCGCCGCTCGCGTGATCGGCAACGATCAAACGGTCGCCTTCAGCGGTGCGACGGGTGGCCAGTTTCAGTTGAACATCATGATGCCCGTGATGGGCCATGCGACGTTGGAATCGGTTGCGCTGCTGGCTCAAGGGACGACCGCCTTCATCGACCTGTGTGCCATCGAGATGGAAGCGAACGTCGAAGCGTGCGAGGCGAGCGTGGAGAAAAGTCTCGCGATGGTGACCAGCCTCAACCCGTACGTCGGCTACGAAAAGGCGGCGGCTCTCGCGAAAGAAGCGTTCAAGTCGGGCAAGACCATCCGCCAGTTGTGCCTCGACAACAACATCCTTCCCGCCGATCAACTCGCCACCGCTCTCGACCCGTGGAGCATGACCGAGCCGCAGGCGTGAACGGCGGGCCATTCCCAATCGTAGGCCGGACCCCTTGGTCCGGCCGATTTCATTTCACTCCTGCCAAAATCGTACCTTTGACTGCGTGCGATCTAACGTCGCTGTGTCCGGAATGGCTCGACGTGCAGTTCACCTTCCGGCGTGATGTGGCAGCGCACGGCTCCGTGTTGAGCCGTCGAGAGGACGCACGTCTCGGGGCCGTAGCGCGAAGCCAATCGTTCTGCGACGGCGCGATCTGACGAACTGGCGATCACCCATTCTGGTGTGGCCCAGCGCGCGAGGTCCGGCGGGTTGGCTTTGAGGCTGCCGTGGTGCGGGGCGAGTAACACGTCGGCGTCGATGTGCGGCGAATGCAACAGTCGTTCGAGTCCCTCGCGTTCGAGATCTCCCGTCAGCACGATGCGGCGTCCGGAGAACTCGATGCACAGCACGACGCTGTTCGGGTTGTCCTCGGTGGCGTGAAAGTCGGACGCGGGATGCAGCACGCGGATCGAGACGCCCGGATCGAGTGACAACGATTGTCCGGCCGCGATCAGGCGAATGCTCATTCCCGCCGTCGTCGCTTTGTCCAACGCGGCGGCGACCGGTGGTTGAGACCAGTCCAGAAACGTCCGATGGACGAACAGTGTTCCCGTCGGCAGCACCTCGGTCAGTTCGGGGATCGCGTTGCAGTGATCGGCATCGGCGTGCGAGACGACGAGCGCATCGAGCCGCATTCCGCCCGCTGACCACAGCACTCCCTCGACCGTTCGCGCCACGCGGCTACCGCCCAACATGCCTCCCGCGTCGTACAGCAGCGTCCGTCCGTTGGGGCATTCGACCAGCACACTCAAGCCGTGGCCGACCGACACCACCGTGCAGGTCAATCCGCCCCGCGCGGGCAGCCACCATGCGAGCGCCAAACCCAACACGATCCAACCGAGACACCCGCGCGGCGACCAATGAAGACGACCACGCCAGCGATCGACCATCGCGCACGCGAGCGTCAACACGTAGAAGCCAATCAACCACCAAGTGGGCGGGGACGAGACATAGACATGCCCGAGATCGACTCGCGCGGCCGCTTCGACCGCCGACAGAAACCAGCCCAGCGTCAGATCGAACGGCGTTCCGAGCCAGCCGAATAGCAGCGGTGAGATCAAGCCGAGCAACAGGAATGAGTAGCCAAACCAAAACATCACGACGATCAACGGGCTGAGCAGCACGTTCAGCACGAAGCCGATCGGTGAGACCAGATGAAACTCGGACGCGATCAGCGGCGACGTGACGATCCAGATGGCGGCTCCCATCGCATAGCTCTCGCAAATCTTGCGGACCAGCCACGCGAGACCGATGCGCCACCGAGGCGAACCGCTCAGAGGTTCATCCGCGATGATCAACGCGCCGCGTAGCGGTCGCAAAAAACTGAGCGTGATCAGGATCGCAATGACCGCGAGAAACGAAAGCTGTGCGCCCGAGTTGAACAGGTCGCTCGGGTTCCACGCCAATACGAACAGGGCGGCCAGCGCCAGTGAGTTCCATGCCGAACCACCTCGCCCCGCAAGCTGCCCGTACGCGAGCACGACCGCCACGATGGTCGCGCGGACCACGGGCGGATTCGCGTCGGTGAGGATCGCGTACGCGGGCAGCAGGCCCAGCACGGCCATCAAGGAAAGCGTGGACGAACACCGCAGGCCGCGACAGATCATCCAGAGCCAACTCCACAACAGGCCGACATTCATTCCCGAGATCGCGAGGACGTGCAGCGTCCCGCTCTCGGCAAACGCACGTCGCAAATCTTGATCGAGATCGACGCGGCTTCCCAGCAGCAGTGACTGCGCGACAGCGGCGGTGCGAGGACTGAGTTGCCGCGCGATCAGATTCTCCGCCCGGCGACGACACTTCGATCTGAACACTGTGAACTGATCGAGCAGTGTTCGTTCGCGTCCGATGACACGCACCGCCTCGACAGATTCCACCGCCACGATGCAACGCAGACCTTGGGTTCGCAGCCATCGCCCCGCATCGAACTCACCCGGATTGGACGGAGACGAAGGGAGAACCAGTTCGCCGATGACTTCGACGATGTCACCGATCGCGAGCATGTCGCAGCGACCGTCGATCGACAGCCGCGCGAGTCCCGAGACCGTCTGGTCTGCGAGGCCCCCGTTCATCAAGGCACGGCACTCGACAACGCTGACTGTTCGCTCGGCCGCTCGCCATGGAGTCTGTTCCGTGCCGGGCGCTTTAAGGATCAGTGGCGACTGCACCAGCTTGGCTCTCAGCCGCACAGGCCGTCCCGGTTCGGTGGACCACGCGGAGACATCGCGCTCTTCCAGACAGCTCCAACGTTGGTGATGCCACGCCCCACCGAGACTCGCGCAACCCAGCAACAACAACACGACCGAGGCCACTCGCGCACGCCAAGCAAAGCTGGATATGGCTCCTGTCGCCATGATCGCGCTGAGGAACAGCCATGTCGCCGCATCGAGTTCCAGCAGCCGATCGGACACGATGCCGAGCATCACCGCGAACGCGACAGGAACTGCGGGACTCCGGTGAAACCGCCCGCCCGCCACAGGCCGCGCCAGCGGCTCGAAGACATGCAGCACGATGGCCCTCGTGGTTGAGTTCGGTTGTCATAGAACTTGTCCAAC
>CAMAYU010000219.1 GCA_945862235.1 Schlesneria paludicola DSM 18645 | reverse complement strand
CTTCGCCGCCCCCAGCGAAGCGGGATTCACCCCCAATCTGGGGGCGGCGAAGCGCCGACCCCAGCCACACTCGGGAAGTGATTGCGGCCCCGTTCCTTAATCTCCGCCTCAGTCATCCGCCGCTACCCCGTCACGCCTTCGTGAATCAGCGACTTGCGGTACGCCGTGAGCATGGCGATTTGAGATTCGATGCCCGTGACGATGCGTTTCAGTTCACCGAGTTTTTCTTCGAGGTGAGCACCGATCGATTCCTGTTCGGTCCATGGGGGCAACGGAATGGGAAACTCGCCGCCGTGACTCCGCTGGATGCCGACAAGTTCCGTTCGTGGCTCAAAGGTGACATGGCCACGAACTGCGGCAGGGGGCTGGCGGAGAACTCGGCCCGGTCCATGGTCGTGACCAACTGGCTGGGCAATTCCCCCCAAAGTCCGATGGCTCACGATCTGCAAGTCCATGACACCGACTTCGCCAATGCGTCAGCGACCAACCCGGCCGTTCCCAGCGCTGCACCGGCGCTGCGGAACACGTCCGAAACACCTCGCACAACGTCGCACGGATCGGAAGCAGGAAATGAAAAACCCCTTGTTCTACAGGCAAACGCTGCACAACAAGGGGTCTTCAAGTCTCGGGTAGTACCCCCAGCGGGATTCGAACCCGCGTATCAGGACTGAGAATGTACCAACTCACAAACGCAAAAGCGATAGAACTCCCGTGTTTTGTAGTGTCTTTCGCGTTTTGCCGATTTGCTGAATGACCCCTAATTACCCCCAAAAACACCCCTCGCAGGTGTCGCGACACCCGTTGCCGGGAATTGCTGTTCGCCGATCTCCACCAGCGAAATCGGCCCGCTCATCGAAGTGACGGCGGGCTGTCGAGTTCGTTGTGATCGAGTATTGTCAGATCGTCTTAGGCTACCTGGTCGTCAACGTGGCTCGGTCTCGATGGCGTGAGCATCGCGATCACTCAGCCCTGCGGGCGGCGAGGGGACTTCCTTCTCCGCCGCCCTGCTTTTCGGGGCGATCTATCTATCGTCCTCCGCACCAACTACGCGGGAGCGTGGATGGCGTGTCACACGCAACAAGAGATCGCTGACGCGGTGGGGATTCCAAGAAAGACGATTGATGACACTTTTGGCGAATTCGGAGACATTGCCAAACTCGCCAAAACTCAACAGGCGGACGCGAACCATGCGACCCTGCTTTTTGGGACGATCATTCCATCGCACCCGGCACCAACTACGCGGCACCGTCGATCCTGAGAAGCCGTTTTTCGTCGAGGTCGAGTGCTACGATCAGATCAGCCTCGGCACGCTCGCCATCGTCGATGAGTTGCTGGATCTTCAATTGAAGATCAGCCGCGTCGCGCTCGAGATCCTCGTTCAGATCAGCCTCGGCACGACGACCGTCAGCGATGAGTTGTGCATATCGAAGTTCCTGATTCGTGATCTGCCAAAGCATCATGTGCCCCTTGAAACGAAAACGCCCCCTGCACGAGCGGTCAATTCCCGTGTAGGGGGCAAGCTGCCTCAACTCAATGGATCGATGTGAAAGGGCACCGCCATGTTCTTGCTGAGGCAACCAGAACCGCCCCCCCAGACTTGCCGGTGAGGGGGAACGGATTATTTGCAGTTCAATCAGGCGGCACCCTTCGAGCGAATTGCCGCTCGGTAATCGGCCAGCGCACAACCATAGTCGTGGTAAACGCGGAAGCCGAACGACAACGTATTGATGTCGTGATCGAGTCCGAAGCTCTCCAACGTGGGCGATTCCATGCCGTCCAAGAAACCGACGATCACAGCGGCATTGCGTGGATCGCTGAAGAGATACCAAGCGACCGCCGAGTAGCCGGAGAACGTGGCCGTGCTCAGCCGTGGTTCGACAACTACCTTGGCAACGTCCTTGAAAGTGTTGCCGGTCGGCAGTTGTCCGTCGGTCGCCGTTTGTCGCGCGACCTCACTGGAATTAATCAGCCCCAGAGCTGTCTGCTCCAATTCTGGCGGAACCAACAATACACTCGGGGCGAGGTCGAGTAGATTCCCTTCGGTGTCGGTCATCTGTCGCAACATCTTGATAGCCGTGGCGAGGGATGACGCCTGCAAGTTGGTCGCGGCGCCGTCAAAGTAGTTGCTGTTGCCGCTACCGAAGAACGTGCCCGCATTGGCAAGCAGCTTCGTGATGACCAGCGAGTTGAGCGATCGAGCCGCCGCACGAGCCAAGCCCGGCACAACGTCGCTGAAGACAGAGGCATCGTCGTTCACGATGTCTCGCCTATCAATTTGGAATTGCTTCGCGAATGTGTCAATGCTCCAGTCGTAGGTCTCCTCGGTGAAGTTGCCGTGCTTGATGTTGCCGCCGGGTGGCAACTGGTCGAGGTCTCCAGCGAACGTCGGACGAATGCTCGTTTGCGTCTTGAAGTTCGCGGAAGATTTCACAGCCGCGAACGATTTCCAAGCGGAGGGAGCTTGCTTGTAAGCCTCGGCCAAGATTTTGTTGGCTGAGTCGCCCAGAGCCACTGGCATTGAGCCGGTTGAGAGTGACGCGCGAAGCATCTGAGAGCGTTCGGTTGGGCAGTCCTTGCCATCCGCAGCCAGCGAGGCACGACACATATCCACAAGAGAGGCACCGTGGAGCGACTTCGACTGCTCCATGACACGCTCGCCAAACTGCTTCTCAGCCGCGTTTGAGTAGCCTGCCCTGACCATCAGTGCGGCGCTAATATGCGCGGAACTCGTGGCCACATCGTTGTTGCAGTATGCCCTGTTTGACGGTGTATTCATAAGCCGACTCGCTTTCAAAACGTGGTTCTCGGTTTCGATGGCACTCCAGCCAAGTCGAATTGCCGTTGCTGCAATCGCCGGGAAGCCGATGCTGACGGAGTTGATTTTCAAAATGCGGTCGTGATCCGCCGCAGCAGCAGCCCGAAGATCAAGCAACGCAGCAGCCTGAGCCGTTGGGCTTGCTGGCGTGGATGTTTTGCTCGCTTGCTCATATGCCTGCTGCAAGATCGCGACGACAGCGGGACTGAGTCCTTCGAGTTCGATCTTTTGTTCAATGGCCCATTCTTCAAACGTCATGTTGTTTCCTTTGAGAGTCGCAGCCGTGGCCGCGAGATTCACAGTTGTTGTTGAGTCCGCCCCAATAGGGAGAACAGATGTTTCGCGCAGCACAGATCGCCGTGCCACGATTATTGGGCCGATAAAAGTCTGGCCGTTGACGGTGACACTCACACCGTCAGCAACGCGATCTTGAGCCTCGACAGAGCAGCCGATAGACGCCTGCCACTCGTAACCCGAATCAGCTTGGGCGATCACGTCACGTACACGCTGTGATTGCCCGGTCACGTTGCCAGATAGGCGGAGCGAGCGACCGTCGTTGACGATGGCGTTCGTCTGGCCGATAGTGGTGTCGGTCGCTGGCGTGTGGTCGATCAGGATTGGCACGCTCGCCCCCGCTTCGAGTCCCGCCAGATCGACAACCACTGGATTGTCGAAGCCTGAGACGCTCAGCAGCCCGCCGCTATACGCGAGGATGCTAAACCGTCGTGGCTTGCCATTGCTGGCAGCTTTGAGCACCAGCGGTGCGAGTAGACTGAGGTTTGTCACTTGTCGAGAACTCCCAAGCTTCTGAGCTTCGTTTTGAGTGCGATTCCAAACGTGGCCCTCACATTCGCATCGCCGCAGCGTGACAACACTTCGATGAAGGCGTTCACGTCAAACGTCCCCAGGTCGCTGAACACGCTCGAACCGGCAGCGTTCGCCTGAGCCTCGGCCAACTCCACAGCGGTGAGCTTGCTCAAATGCCTCGGGTCGAGTGCGATCCATCGCCGCCATGTGTCGGCCTGAATCATCGCTGTGAGAATGTTCTGAGCCGTCCAAGCGAACTGGCCCTGCCTCAGTTTGCAATCGCAAACCATGCCACTACGGCACCAGCTTTCGAGCAGTTCCGCCGATACGTCGAAGCCGCCGCCTTGACGGAGCAACTCAACAACGTTTTCCGTCGAGCATGGATAGAACGGCAGAACGTCAGCCGCTTTCCAAACGGGGGCGAGTCGCTCGATACAAGCGTCTTCGTTGCCGAGTGCCTGATTCATGTCGGGATGGGTCGTGGTTGTCATGGGGTCAATTGTCCTTTCTGGGACCGGGTGAGGAATGCGAGTTGATAACGATTCCGGCGTTGTCACAAATGTTCTGTAGTGCCAATCGCACCGGGATATTTAGAGGCTCGTTTATTCGCTCGTCCGTCCGAATGCGATGTCCGTCTTCACAGCGTCGATATCGGATCAGCCGCGTCGATGTCGCCGCCCGAGTTCGCAAGACGAAAGTCGGTTTGCCGCATGCGGGGCAGCAAAAACTCGATGCTTTTACTTTTGGCATATGTGACTCCGTTGGCTGAAAACAAAACTGTCTCATTGGGATTCGGGTAAGTGTGTGGCTACGTATGTTTTTGACGTTTACAGTACCTTCGATGCCCCCCCCCTCCCTATGCGTCAGCCCGCGCGAGTATCTCAGCCGCCTCACGGGACAGACCGCCATCGAACTCGTGTATCGCCGCGCGCTCCTCGAACGTTTCGTCATCCGTTTGGGAGTCCGGTTCTTGTCGCTTCAACGTCGATGGCCCGGCCACGAATCGGGCCAAGATGCTCGCGATCAGGGCGGGAGGTGCCACGGGTGCCACGGTTGCCACGTCATTCCTAATGCGCTCTGTAGTCTCTTGCGCTGCGCTCATCTGATCCTCTTTTCTCATTTCACAACGGAAAGCGCGATAGAACAGAGACTATGGCGCGCATTAGAAAAGGCATGGCAACCGTGGCAGTCGTGGCAGTCACGGCTGAAACCTCAGTCCGAAGTAAGCCATTGGTCGATCCGTTCCGATCAACTTTTTCCTTCGTTCAACCAACGGAAAAGCCCGTCTGACTTCGTGGCCGAACGTACTCGACGACAGCGGCATGAAGCCGTTCGCCTTCACCCAATCGACGTAGGGCCGATAGGCGTGTTCGCAGACCACCCACGATTCGGGGTCGAAGTGAAAACGCTCCTCAAGGAACTGACGGGTCGGATTCGACTCCACCCTGTACTCGGAAAGAGCAGCTTCGCAGACGGACGACTTGGTGAAGCCGCCTTGTTGTTCCAGTTGCCAAAGCCCAGCGATGGCCCAAAGCAGGATGCCCGGCAGTTCGCCTTGATCCTGCCACCACTGAGGCGAGTCCATGCCACGGACACGTTCACCCTCGGGGATGACGATCCGCCACGGCATCAGAATCATGCGTCGCCACAAGCCGCCGCTCTTGTCGCTGAATCGGGGTCGGTTGTTCGATGCGAATACCAACTTGGCCGTTGGTCTCGCCGTGATCGGGTCGCGGTGCTTTCGCTCGAATTGCAGCGCATCGCCGGACGTGAACGCCTTCAGCGTCCCTTCCGCCACTCGGTCGATCTCGCCGACTTCGCTGGCGACGTTGGCCAACTTTCCGAGCGTCTGAAAGAGTGAGAACCGCTCTCCAAACGATTCGAGCGGAACCGATGACACGTTTGCTGTGCCGATCATCGCTGTGAGAACCGCACAAGCGACGCTCTTTCCGTTCGCGCCTTCGCCTTCGTGAAAGAGGAACTTGTGAGCCGTCAACGCGGGTGAGAGGCAGTATCCGTAGAATTGTTGGATGAGTGCGATCCGTTCGGCATCGCCCTCAAGGTTGCGGTCGAGAAATGCCAGCCATTTTGGGCAGTCCGCCGCCGGGTCGAACTCATATGGCAGACAATTCGATGAGAAATATCGAGGCGTGTGCGGCTCGATAACATCGGCTTCGCCCTTGAGCAGCCCCGACACGTTCAAAATTCCATTCGTCATGGGTAGGAAGACGCCCTCCCTCTTTCCATCCAGCCAAGTCGGCATCTCGCGATGAGAAGAGACGTTGGTCTCGGCCTTGAGAGCCATCGTCACGTTGGCCACGGCGGACTTGGTGAGTCTGTAGAAGTCCGGGTCGAGATGTTGCACGACCTTCGCTTCCAAATCCGTATCGGCCTCCTCCCGATAGTGTGTTCCCGTATGCCAGTGCCACGAGCCTCGATATGCGTGGAGCTTGTGCCACTCGTCCTTGCCCTCCTTGACGGTTGCCGACGTGGCGAGCAGTCGCCGCGCCTCACGCATCGCATCGACAGACTTGGCGTCGGCTTTGCCTGCGACGTCGTTTTCCACCGGGGAGGGAGCTTCCGCCGAGTTGAGCAACTGGTGCAGTCCGTTCGCACCGAACGCCATCAAGTAATCATCGAGTCCGACTTTCTCACCGCTCGGCCCGGCAGGAAGCCGAACCACCCTGACGCTCGCACCTCGGTTGACCAGTTGAGCACACAATCGGCACTCGGCATCTGCTACGTTTTCGTTCGTGGCGGCATCACTGTCGAAGGCGATGAAAACGGATCGGCCCTTCCATTCGATCAAGTCCAACTCGGGAAGCAGTTGCTCGCAGCCTTTGGCTTTCCATGCGAAGACACCCACTAGCCCGATGCAGCGGAAACCCTCTTGATCGGCCTTGAGAGCTTTCTTTTCGCCCTCGCTGATGATTAGCGGCTCCGGCGCATCATCCAGCGCGGGGATCGTGTCGGGTGGATAGTAAACCCGGTTCGGAACGTCGCGAGGTGACTCGTACTTGATCGCTTTGCCAGATGTGCGATCTGTACGCGGGTTATCCGGTTTGAACCTAGAATATCCGGTCGGTTTGCCATCGTGATCGACGAACGGAATTACGATGCCCGAAGCCGCACGAGCCGGCATCTTGGGCCAGTTGAGGATCGCCCTGATTCGATGGGCGTTGGTTTCGCTGTGGATGCCAGCGCGAAGGATCGTCTCTTCCGTGAGTCCGCTTCCTTCGATCAGTTCTTTTCTGTGATGCGGGAGTAATTGAATATCGAGTTCCATGCTCATCACTTCACCTCGCAATCGAGCAGCGCCGAGAGCCGACGAGCCGCGGCATCGAGAGCCGCACGCTCGTCGCAATCACGCTCACTTGCGAGGTGCCAGGCGGTGTCGAGAGCGTCGAGAGCACTCACGACTTCGGTGAGATGTTTCAAGGTCTTGTTGAGATAGTCGTTGGTTCGTTGGTGAAGTTCGGCGGTTGATTCGGCGGGACGGTGTGTCATAATTGTGGACGTTCCTTTGGTCGGGGACAAACAGAAACAGAGAACGCTCACGAGTCGCACCGTGGGCGTTTTTCGTTGGTGTTCAGAAGTAAGATTTCTTGCCCGCTGGCCTCTTGATCCGCCGCGTGGTCGCGGGTGCCTTGCCGGTCATCCGCCGCAACTCGAACTCGGCCAGATCCTCGGGGCGGATGCGCCAAGTCGGTCGCTTTGCTTTGGGATCTCGCGCGACGTTGACCGCTGGCAGTTGCTTGGAAGTGATGAGTTCCGAAACCGCGTCAGGGTCAACGGCGAGTCGCGTGGCCGCTTGTTTGCGGGTGAGCATGGCGAGCGTCAGCATGGGCGGGCCTCGCCTTCGTCGGCGGGCGTTTCATCCGCTGTTGCTTCGCTGAGAGATGGAAGCAACTTGTCTCGCTGTTGGGCGAGGCGAAGCAGGCGTCGAGTCTTCGCTGATTCTTGAACCAGCTTGCCGAGCCGCTCACGTATGACGGGCGTCGGCGGGATGTCTTGGGCAGTCGTTTGTGTAATCAACTTTGTGTCTCCGTTTGATGGTCGCAACCACAACGGAGCACACATTAGAAACCGTCAGTTTCCGGTCAGTTCCTAACTCGGAAACTTATTGGAAACCCTCGACTTCATCTAAACCCAAACGATCTTGTTGACGCCCCTCGCCTTAGATAGCTGCTTCGGATGCGTAACCGCCAAGAGAACTTGGTTCGCTTTGAATATCATGCCCTTGATCGCTCCGCGCGTGGAGTCTTTGTCGTGTTCGTCGATGGCATGCTGGTACGCTTCCTCGATGTCGGCTTCGCTCCGGTCTTCCATGAACTCCAAGAGCCGCCACGGTGCGGGCGGAATGTTTTCCTCTCGCTTCCCGTTGTAGGTGAAAACACCTTGAGAGACGGCCCCCTCAGTCTTGGCCGGTGTCGCGGTCGATGCTGCCTCGGGCTTCGCGGTGACGGTCGCTGGCACTATCGCGGGTTCGATCTTGTGTCCGCCGTCGCCCAGTTCCGCGAACAGCGATTTGAGCTTCGTCAGTTCCTCGACGATGTTCCGCTCCGTTGTCGGCCAGTTCCGGCATGGAACCGAATTCAAGTCGCAGCACGTATTGAGCATCCGCACCAGATCGCAAGCGAGGCTACGTGATCGGATGACTTGGTTGCGTGTCACGTCGTCAGGTGCGGCATCTAGTGCCCGGTCGCACTTGTCCCGAATATCGTCCCTGAATGCCTCACGCCAGCCTTCCCGCGTTGTGGTTTCCGCGTCCGGTTCCCTCGCCCAGAAGATGAGTTCGCCGAGACATTTCGACCACGCCCAAAACGCATTGTCATTGTCGCGCATGATGCCGTTCCCGTCCGGTCCCGATGAGAAGAAAAACCGCGAGGCGAGACGGTCGGGAGACCGTCGTTCGGGGATCAGCCTAGCCTCGGGCTTGTGTCACGATACCACGCCAAGCCGCTATTCAAACCGCCTTCGCCTGAACCGG
This sequence comes from Schlesneria paludicola DSM 18645, assembly GCA_945862235.1. Taxonomy (GTDB): domain Bacteria; phylum Planctomycetota; class Planctomycetia; order Planctomycetales; family Planctomycetaceae; genus Schlesneria; species Schlesneria paludicola_A. The sequence continues at coordinate 1,625 of CAMAYU010000219.1, read as the reverse complement.
CTTCGGCCACAGCCACGCGCGAACGTGATCGGTGACAGCCTTCAGACGTTCGTCGCTGATGCGCTCGCGATACCTCGACGGCATTTCGTCATCGGGCGGTTGATGTCCCATCACGGCATTGACTGCGACTTGGTCCAGACATTCTCCAGCAACCGTCGCGAAAACGTGCCTCAACGTGTAGAAGCCGACGCCCGACTTGTTGAGATTCAGGCGGGTCAGGATCTTCGAGAAGCCGACGCCGAAACCGTCAATCTTCATTCCGGTTTCAATGCCGTAGTGCCTAACGTATCGCCTGCCGTGCTGCGTGAGGAAGATCAAGTCAGCGTCAGCAGGATCCTCGGCGGTGCGACCCAGTGCGATCACGCCCTCGAGCGCGGTCCGCGTTTCCGGCCAAAGGTTCACTCGACGTTCAACCCCCGTTTTGATTCGCGGGAATGTGACCCAGCCCGATTTCCAATCAATGGCCGAACGCGGAAACGCGGAAACGTCGGAGTTGCCGAAACCGGTATTGAGAGCCAGCAGGATTGCCGCCTTGAACGGCCCCGTCGCGGCCTTGATGATTTCCCGCAACTGATCGGCTTCGAACATCCGCTTGGGGCGTGTGTTCTTCTCGGCGCGAAGGTTCTTCTTTGACGGCACCTTGAACGTCGGCCCGAACTTGATCGGCTTTTCGATCAACTCGGAATCGAACGCGTGCTTGAAGACGATGCGGGTGATCCGGATCCGATTCCCGAGCGACACCAGCCCGACACCTTTGGCAAACGCGGACCGCAACGCGATGAAGTCCTCCGGGCGCAGGTCAACCACCCGGCGGCTTCCAAGCTTGCCGACCAGCAGCTTGCAGATCCCGTGGTATTGTGACCAAGTGTAGCCGCTCAGTTCATTGGACTGAACGAGGGCCTCTTTCGCGGCGAGAAAATCATTGACGGCGTCTTTGACCAGAAGTCCGGATTCCGTTTTCGACCTTGCTGCCCGCCCGCCAAGCAGGTCGTCCCTCTGGTCGAGATACCGGGTCAACGCCGCTTGTGGATCCGCCCACTGCCCGAAGTAGTGCTGACGCCCCAGAATCTTTTTTGCCCACTGTCCGTTCTGATGCGCGAAAAGTGGAAAGTCGGGATGCGGTTTTACAGGCTTTTTCTCAGTCATATTTCGCCCCTCGGGTGTCGCAACGGGTGTCGTTGCAAGCTTTGTGAGGATACGCGGTGCTGACGAGAAACGCAAAAACACTAGAAAACAGGCTTGTTTTTGCAATTACCCCCAGCGGGATTCGAACCCGCGTATCAGGACTGAGAATCCTGTATCCTGGGCCTCTAGATGATGGGGGCATCGGGCGGGCGGTACATAACGTCCTCGCCCGACGCATGTCAAGGAACCGGCGCAGGGTTTGTCGGACCAAAGGAGAACAGTCACTTCAATGCGGATGGTGAAGTGGTTGAGGGCTTGTTTCCACTTCTGGATTGAGCATCCGTGGAAGCTTCATGAATCGCGATATCGATCCGCTTCCGAGCCGACTCACGGTTTCGGAACGGGGCCGCAATCACTTCCCGAGTGTGGCTGGGGTCGGCGCGTCGCGGCCCCCCAGCGAAGTGGGATTCACCCCCATCTGGGGGCGGCGAAGCGCCGAC
>CAMAYU010000218.1 GCA_945862235.1 Schlesneria paludicola DSM 18645 | reverse complement strand
CGATGCGCGCGTGGAACCTGCATAAGTTTCCCGTCGATCCGTGCGGGCAGATCACGTCGTGTGAGATGCCGAGTGATACGCGGTTGGCGGCCGTCATTCTCGCTCACAACGAAACGGGAGTGATTCAGGATGTGCAGCCGCTCGCCGACGCCTGTCGTGCGCGCGGTGTGCCGTTGCATCTGGACGGAGTGCAAGCGGTGGGAAAGATCGCCGTTTCGTTTCGTGCTCTCGACGCGACGACACTCAGCTTTGGTGCTCACAAGTTTCATGGGCCGCGCGGTGTGGGCGGGTTGCTCGTGCGAGACGGGACGCGACTGACGCCGCTCATGCGGGGTGGTCATCAAGAACAGGAACGACGACCGGGGACCGAACCGGTCGCGCTGGTGGCGGGGATGGCGAAGGCGCTCGAACTGGCTTGTAGCTCGATGGACGAGCGGACTCGATTCGTGACCGGGCTGCGTGACCGGCTGCAAGCGGCGCTGATCGAGCACTGTCCACCGGCCATCGTGAATGGGGACGGCACCACGCGCTTGCCGAACACGTTGAACATCTCGTTCCCCGGCGTCGATGGTGAAGCGTTACTCGTCGCGCTCGATTTGGAAGGGGTCTGCTGCTCGCTGGGCAGCACGTGCGCGAGCGGCTCGGCCGAGCCGGCTCCGATCCTCGTCGCGATGGGTTTGACACCCGATTTGTATCGGTCTGCCGTGAGATTTTCGCTCAGCGCCCTGAACATTCAGGCTGAGATTGACGGTGCCGCGCGTTGCATCGGCAAGGTCGTCGCGCGGCTTCGCAATTCCAAGTAGTCACGGCTATCATCCCGCCCCGCAACACCCGCCCGCAGCGTCAGCAAGGTTCTTAGAACAACGGGCTAACGCCCAAGAACCAGGGGGCTGACGCCGCCCCGCTCAGAAGCCTGATCGCTGACGCTGCGGGTGGGTGTTGAGGTTTTGTTCGGCCGGTTTGCGTTTCAAACCGTGCTGCTTCTCAGGGATGATCACCCGCAAACGGACGCTTGCGAACTCGACTCATGAAGGTCGGTTCTCAATGTTCGATGAGCTTGTGACACGCAGCCACGCGGCCGTGTCGAGTCCCGAATTGTTCGTGCCGTTGCCCGAGCACGCCTTCGCCCGCGCGGCTCTCTCGCGCCTGACGAGCCTCGCCAAACGAACCGCTTCCAGCGCCGTGGGCCTGACGTATTTGTCGGGACCAGAGGGGAGCGGCAAGTCGCTCCTCGCGCGGCAGGTGATCTTGGAATGCCTGCACCGTCAGCCCAAGCGGCGCTATGTGATTGCCACAGCGAAGGAGTTGTCCGAGTCGCTCGTTCGCGCCGATGAACAGCAGTCACTGGAAGAGCTGCTGGATCTGTTTTGCGATCTCGACGTGTTGGTCTGCGAAGACTTGCACGGTTTGGAAGGAGACGCGGCGCGACAAGAATTGTTGCTCTCGCTGATAGACCGTGCGCTCAGTGAGGGGCCGCGCGTGTTGGTGACGAGTCGCAAGCGGCCGGGTGAGCTGCGCGAGTTTTCGCACCGCTGGATCAGTCGCTGTCACGGAGGCCTCTGCGCGACGCTGCCACTGCCGGGGCTGGAGGGTCGCTGCGACTTGATAGCCAAGCTGGCTCAAGCGAAACACCTGCCACTATGCGAACCGATCGCTCCGTCGATCCAATGGCTGGCCGAACGCTGGGCCTTCTCGCCGCGAGACATCTCCCGTTCGATCGACCAGCTCGGTCATGCCTGTGAGACTCAACGGGCGGTCGTCGATTTGAAGTTTCTCGAACGCGGATCGTGGCAGGAGATGAAGTCGATCGCCCTGTCGATGGACACCATTGCGACGGCGGTCGCGCACGAGTTCGGCATCGAACCGGATGAACTCCGGTCGCGCTCGCGACATCAGGGACTGATCGTGCCGCGTCAGTGTGCGATGTTTCTCGCGAAGGAACTGACCGGCCGACCGCTCGAAGCGATCGGCAACTATTTCGGCGAGCGGACTCACACGACGGTCTCTCACAGCTTGAGTCGCCTCAAGGAACAGTTGCCTCACGCCCCGACGTTGAGGCAGCAGGTGCAGAAGCTGCGACAACGTTTGGCCGAGTTGAAACGGGCCGTCGGTTGAACCGTTCGACTCGATCTCAAAGCAGCCAACCCCAGCGGGCTGGCCCTGCTGGTAACAGGTTTTTGCAGGACTTCGATTCATTCGATCACGGGTTCTGGAGTAGTGCAGAAACCCGCGAGCCACCGGGGCCAGACCGGTGGGGTCGCTAGTTTGAAGCCGAGACTATTCGGCCTGAATGAACAGTGCGAAGACTGTGGAAAACTCGTCTAGACGAGCTGCTGTTTGAAGGTGTTGTCCACACGCTCGGATCGCGAACAAGAACCTATGATGAGAACCTTCCGAGTTTCACCCGCGTTGCTGACACCTTGTGCGAGTCTGTTCCACAAACAGTCCACAGCTGCGCGATGTGGAGAACTGCGATCAACTCCTTAATGAGCGACCAGTTGCGAGGCAATTCATTTCGACAATCCACAATTTTGAGGCCCCTCTACTAAGACTGTTGCTAGAGAGTTCTATTGTAAGAGGGAAGCAAAGAGAAGAGGCCCGGATGTGGAGAAGTTCGTTCATTGAGGTGGCATGTCGTGAGTGAGTGACCGATGATCGGGATGGATGGAGACGGGGTCCTCGCCCCCACCAACCCGCCGCTTGAGCAAGGATTCAAACGACCACGTTCGTTGCTCAAGCGGCGGGTTGGTGGGGGGACGAGGACTCACACTGGAGAAGGGACGATGCTTGTGGGACGCCGACGGACTTGGATGGAATGGCTGAACCCGATGACGCGCTTGCAGCGGTGGTTCACGTTTGGAGCCATCGTGTGGGTGTTCGGAGCGGCGCTATTGCTGATGCAGGGGTTTCGCTCGAAGACGCAGCTTTCCGGGTTGTTCGCGATCTATCTGTTGCTGACGGTCGCGTGCAGTGCAGTAGTGTTCGTGCTGTACGGCATCGACAAGCGGCGAGCCGTGAAGGACAAGCCTCGCATCTCAGAACGGACGCTGCACCTGTTCTCGTTGGCGGGAGGCTGGCCGGGTGCATATCTCGGGAGCCGCGTCTTCCGACACAAGACATTGAAGGTCTCGTTCCGTGTCGTCTTCTGGCTGACGGTGGCGGTCCACTTGGTCGTGATCGGTTACGGCATCTGGTCGGGCTGGTGGTGGATCGCGATCAAGGCGTTGATCCAATCGCTCTGGTCCGGAACGTAGGGTAAGCGTTTCGCTTGCCCGTGTTTGCAATGAGAACTTACGCTTGCTAACAGCCTGATGAACAACACGTGGAGTACGATTTCATCGTGCTCAAACCCTTTGGCTTTCGGGCACGATGAAAACGTACCCCACGTTCTTCAACGTGGCAGCAAAGAGAAAACGGGCAAGCGAGACGCTTACCCTACGGTTGGGCGATGTATCGCGCCAGAGCCTCTTGCCACGGCGGTAGCGGTCGGCCGAGGACTTCCCCCAGCTTGTCACAATCCAGCACGCTGTAGTCGGGACGGCGGGCCTTGGCGGCGTATTCGGCTGCGGTGCTGGGAGTGACTTTCACCGCGAGGTTGGCGAGGCGAAAGATTTCGCTGGCGAACTCAAACCAACTGCAATTGCCAGCGTTCGTGGCGTGGTACGTTCCGAAGGCATTGGTCTCAATGAGTGACGCCAGTGCGGCAGCGAGATCGACGGTCGAAGTCGGAGTGCAACGTTGATTGGCGACGATCCGCAGCTCGGGACGTTCGCGTCCCAAGCGGAGCATGGTCTCCACGAAGTTTCCTTTGCCGCGTGCGGCACGCTGCCCGTAGAGACCGCACGTTCTCACAATGAAGTGCCGAGGGCAGAGCGATCGCACGGCGAGTTCACCCGCGAGCTTTGATGCTCCGTAAACGCTGACCGGTCCCGTGGGAGCTGTTTCGTCGAGCGGTGTGCATCGAGTGACATCGGCTCCGAAGACGTAGTCGGTGCTGACGTGAAGCAACGTTGCCTCATGAGCGGCACACCAGTTGGCAAGGTGACTCGGGCCGAGACCATTCACGCGGTGAGCCACTTCCGGTTCATCTTCCGCACGATCAACGAGGTTGTATGCGGCACAGTTGATGACATGCGTTGGCCGAGCCGTGGCGAACGCCGTAGTGATGCTCGTGGGGTCAGTGATCTCGATGTCGGCGTGTCCGAACGGGATCGCTCGCTCACCCAACAGCGGCACGAGGTCGCTCCCCAACTGACCGAACGCTCCAATGACGGCGATGCGCATGGGATTGGTTTCCAATGAGACGTTGCAGGCATCAACGCAAGAAGCGCGGTCCATTGAAGCCTGACGTGTGCGCGAAGAATTCTGGTTCGACGCGGCTCGCTCACGCTTCGGGTTGGTGTTGTCACTTTGTCTGGCGGTTCTTCGCATCGACGTGAACGACTTTGGGATGATGTCCCGCCAGTTCCCGTTCTTCGTACTGAGCGAAGCAGCAGATGATGATCAGGTCGCCGGGATCGACCAGATGTGCGGCCGCCCCGTTGATGCAGATTGTTCCGCTGCCAGCCGGACCGGGGATCGCATACGTGATGAGTCGGCTACCGTTGTTGACATCGAAGATGTGGACTTGCTCGTGGTCAATGATGTCGGCGGCCTGCATCAGGTTGATGTCGATGGTCACGCTTCCCTCGTAATGCAGTTGAGCGTCGGTGACGGTCGCACGGTGAATTTTCGACTTGAGCAGTGTTCTCTGCATTCGGAAAAGCAATCTCGTTGAAGGGCGAATCGTGGGCGCGACCAGCGTCGCGAGGCCATTCTGTACGAAAGCGGTTCGCGGTCCAAGGCTGCGTCTCCACCCCGCTCAGAACGGTCTCACACTTGGCCGCGTGAGGTCTATCTTGCCTAGCGCAGCTCAAAACGTCCTCGCTGACGCTGCGGGTTGGTGTGGGCCGGACAATTCCTGCCAATTCCTCAATGTTGAACGCTGGTGGCGTCGATTCCTCAGAACGAATTGACTTGTTTGATGTGTGCTGTCGATAATCCCGCCCCGCTTGCTCCTGCCTGCGATCCCACCGACGGTCCTCCCCGTGAAGGATGCCTTGATGACTTCCAATTCGCGTTCGCGTGTTGCTCCTCTATGTCCTGGTCCCGCGTCCCGGCGTGAGTTCTTGCGGGCAGGTGTTCTCGGAATGGGTGGCCTGACTTTGGCCGACTATTTCCGACAGCAGGCGTTCGCGGAAGCCGTGAGCAATCGGCCAGAAGTGCCTCAAGACACGTCGGTCATTTTCCTGTGGTTGCCCGGCGGGCCGCCTCACATGGAAACGTATGACATGAAGCCGCAAGCGCCGAGCGACTATCGCGGCGTCTTCTCTTCCATTCCGACGACCGTGCCCGGACTGGATGTTTGCGACCTGTTGCCGATGCACGCGAAGGTGGCTCACAAGTTCAACATCATCCGCTCGATCGCCCACAACTTTTCGGATCACGGTGGCGGACACAAGCGGTTGATGACGGGACGCGATCCCAAGACGCCGGTCGATACGGTGAATGACTCGCCAGCAGTTGGCTCGATCGTGGCGAAGACGTTTGAACACCGCGATGTTGGCATCCCGAACTACGTCTGCGGCGCGGACAACGGTCGGCAGGGAGTCGATGTGTTCGCGATGGGTTCCGCGTATCTCGGTTCAGCTTACACTCCCTTCTTCGTGGTTGGCGATCCGACTCCGAAGGAGTTCAAGATTCCGAATCTCGCCCCGACGATTGAGGCGACCGGACGACTCGATGATCGGACGAGGTTGCTGAACAACTTCGATCAGTATCGTCGTCAGGCCGATGCTTCGGGATTGATGTCGTCGATCGACAAGTTCAATGAACGGGCGATGGGCCTACTGACGAGTGACGCCGCGCGGCGTGCGTTCGATCTCACGCTGGAGTCCGATGAAACGCGAGATCGCTACGGTCGCCATGTGTGGGGACAGCGTGCTTTGATGGCACGACGCCTCGTCGAAGCGGGCTGCAAGTTTGTGACGATGGTCTTGGAGAACCCGTATCAATCGGGCCTCCCGTTCCTCAAGCAGGGGACGTACAACTGGGACTCGCACGCCGTCAATTGTCACATGTTCGACGACCTCGCAGCGCGCCTGCCGATCTATGATCGAACGATCTCGGCGATTATCGAAGACCTGTATGAACGCGGTCTCGATAAGAAAGTGTTGCTCGTCGTGACGGGGGAATTCGGTCGGACGCCGCGCATCTCGAATGTCGTCGGGAGCCAGACGGGCGTGATGCAGCCCGGTCGCGATCACTGGCCGCAAGCGATGTCGGTGTTGCTGTCAGGCGGCGGGATGAGAACGGGGCAAGTCATCGGCTCGACCAACGCGAAAGGCGAGCATCCGAAGGATCACCCGCTGACTCCAAACGATCTCTGGGCCACGGTCTATCGCCACTTGGGGATCGACTACGATCGTTCGTTCCCAGACTATCGCGGCCGCCCGATGCCGATTCTGCCGTACGGCTCGCCCATCGATGAGTTGACAGTGTAAGGGAACTCTCGCGGTCAGAACCGCCTCGTTTAACCGCGTTGCCCACGCAGTTAAACGACATTGCGCTCATTTCGACGGCGTGGCCAATCGCGAGTTGCGAAACGGAGGACGGGCACTCTTGCCCGTCGTTGCGTCCGTTTGAAAGAGAACGGGCAAGAGTGCCCCGTTCTACAAATGAGGAGCGCAGACGGACGTGGCCTTTCTCGCTCGATTCACAACATTGCGACGCGGGTTGAGGTCGCAGCTCCGCTGTTTCTCTCTCTTGCACAGCGTTTGTTCGGCGACATCTGCCGATATGTGAAGCCGTTTTGTCGATATTCGTCAAAATCTTGGCACCTATCAGCAGTCGGAGTGAAGTCCAATTGACGCACTTTGGACCGTGGCTATACTCCGCCCGCCGCTGACGACCTCCCGTCTCCATCACGTCTCGCGGCTCATTTCGAGACACGCATTTGCCATTCGATGACCCGATTTCGCGGGCAGCAGGGTGAATGAATCCCGTCCGTCGGTATCTGACTGTTCACTTTGAGACTGGTCGCTTCAACCCAAGAAAGAGAAGGCAAGTATGAATGGATTTCGCTTTGTAAAGGGCGCGGCGGTCAGCCTCGCAACGTTGGGGATGGTCTTCCCACAAGTCACCGTGCTGGCCGATGGACCGGCTGTACCTGTCAAGAAAGCTTCGCAAACGGCAGTGACTCCCGACGTGGCGTTGACCACCGGTGGAACGCTCTCGGGCCGTGTTGTCGATCACACCGGCAAAGTGATCGAAGGGGCACAAGTCGTTGTCCGTCAGGGCAAGACTGAAGTCTCGAAGACTGTCACCAATAAAGAGGGAGTCTATTCCTTTAAGAACGTAAAGGGCGGCGTCTATCAAGTCGCCTCGGGCAACACCGAAGGAACCTTCCGCGTCTGGTCCGAGCGAACCGCTCCTCCTGCCGCCAAAGAACATGCTTTGTTGGTCATGGGTGAGAACGGTGCCCGCGGCCAGTTCGGTGCCGTCGATCCGACGCTGCTGCTGCTGACGGCCGGCGTTGTTGCCTCGGTGGTCATCGGCGCGATCACGCTGAACAAGGTGAATGATCTGTCGAACTCGCCTTGATCGCGCGTTTCGATCTTGAATACGTCCAGCTTGAATACTTCAAGACTGTGAAGCCTCCCGAAAGTCGTCTCCCCCCGACGCTTTCAGCCGTCAGTGATTCCGCCCTGGAATTGCTGGCGGCTTTTTTTATTGGTTTGAAAGAGAGTAGACCGGCCACTCCTGACACCAACCCGAAGTGTGAACGAGGGTGTCGATCGACTTCGCCCTCGTTCACACTTCGGGTTGGTGTGGGTCCGTCAACTCTTTCCTGTCGCCTCAACGTTCAGCCCAGCTCAAAGCCCTTACGGCGTTCGCGGCTTAGCCAGCGGTTGGCTTCTTCGTCATCGACGAACCGTTCGACATCGGGGTTCCACGCCAGAGGTCTGCCGAGGCGCATTGAGATGTTGGCGAGATGGCACACGCTGACCGAACGATGTTGGCTGGCGACACTCGCCAGCGGCGGCTTGCGACTCAACACACAGTCGTAGAAGTTGCCCATGTGGTTGATGATCGCGTCGAGCTTTCCCGCTCGTTCAGGTCGCGTCAGGTTGTCGTTGTTGTAGAGGTCGAAGTCCTCACGACGAAGCGGCTTCGTGGCGAGGTCTTCGACCGGCTTGCCGGACACGGTCCCACGATTCACGAATAAACGCCCTTCGGTCCCCTCGAACAGGATGCCGTTGCGGTCGGTGTCTTTGATCTCCATGACGACGCCATTTGCGTAGGTCAGCTTCACGTCGAAGTCGAGCGCCACGGTGTAGCCGTGCTCAACCTGCGGGAACTTGGCGGTCGTCTCGATCTTGGTCGGCCCCGTCTGCTCCATCCCCATCGCCCACTGCGCGATGTCCACGTGATGCGCGCCCCAGTCGGTCATCTGCCCGCCCGAATAGTCGTACCACCAGCGGAAGGTGTAATGACATCGCTCGGGAATGTAACCCACGTCTGGCGTCGGCCCTTGCCATTGGTTCCAGTTCAAATGAGTCGGTGGCTGTTGGGGCGTGAACGGTCCTCCGGCGATGTTCTTGCCCAAGACAACGGTCACTTTTTGCAGTTGCCCGATGCGGCCGGACCTCACCAATTCGCAGGCGAGTCGAAACCGCGAGTCACTCCGCTGCCACGTGCCGACCTGCACGATCCGCTTCGTCTCGCGCACCACCTCGATGATGCGCTGCCCTTCGGCGACAGTCAGCGTCAGCGGCTTCTCGCAGTAGACATCTTTGCCCGCCTGACAGGCGGCGATCAGCATCTGCGCGTGCCAGTGATCGGGAGTCCCAATCGTGACGACATCGACATCAGGCCGCGCGAGCAGTCCGCGATAGTCCTCATAGATGTCGGCCTTCCCGCCGAACTGCCCCTTCGCTTTGTCCGCGATCTGCCGGTCCACGTCACAGATTGCCACGATGTCGCCGAACTCGGTCGCCTTCTCGGCGATGACCGAACCTTGATACCTCATCCCAATCGAGCCGATCCTCAATCGGTCATTCTTGGACTTCGGCTTCGTCGCCTCGTCGGCTCCGCTGGTCCAGACATAAGGAGCCAAGCAGGCTCCCGCCGTGGCGGCTTGTAAGAAATGGCGGCGTGTGGTGAGCGGCAGCATCAGGTCTCTCCCGGTGAACGGCTGAAGAACTTGGGCGGGTTGGCGAGCGAATAGATGACGGTCTCGGCGGCGAGGCGGTCTCGCAAATACTTCGGCATCTGGAGCAGTCCGAGCAATGTTTGGCCATCGAACATCCGGAAGCGATCGTTCGTGTCCGAGGCCAGCAGTGCGTTGGTCGCGGCGATGTTCGGCAGCGTATCGATCGGCTGGTCGCTGGCGAGAGCCATGCCCCACGGTGAGCCATACGTCGGGACATTGGCTTGAATGACGGTCGTGTGCGCGAAGACGGAGCCGATCGTCTTCACCGTGCGAGCCAACAAGTCCAAGAGAGGTGGCGACAGCGAACCGGCTTGGTTGACGAAGACGCCGCCCGGTGCGAGGGCGTTCTGACACAGCTCGAAGAACTCGCGCGTGAAGAGTTTGAACGCGGGGCCGTGTTCAATCGGATCGGTCAGGTCGGCGATGATGACATCCCAACCGTGCGAGTTCGCGATGAAGTCGTAGGCGTCGCCGATCTCGATCCTCACGCGCGGATCATCGAACGCACCTTGATGAATCTCGGGGAGCCATTCGCGACAGGCGGCCACCGCGTCCCCATCAATGTCGGCGATGACGATCTCTTCCACGTTGTGCCACTTAAGTGCCTCGCGCGCCGCCCCGCCATCGGCCCCCCCCGCGATGAGGACTCGACGCGGATGCCCATGCACCACGAACGGCGTGTGAACCAGCGGCTCGTGATAGAGGAACTCGTCCCCCGTGCAGGTCTGCCACTTGCCATCGAGGACCAACGCTTTGCCATACGCGCCACTCTCGACGACGTACATCTCTTGGAACGGCGTCTGACGATGAGCAAGAATCCGCTCGATCCCATGCTGCCAGACATCGTGTGGTGTGAGGTATTCGCTAATCCAAAGATCGGCGGCCAGAGTCGCTCCAGGCATGGATGTGGTCCGAGGTGGGAGGGCGTTCAGAGTTCTACGGTTGTATCTCGCGCGGTCAGTGTCAGAGACCTCTGAGCGGGGCGGCGTCAGCCCCCCGGTTCCTGGGCGTCAGCCCGAACTGGAAGAACCGGGGGGCTGAC
>CAMAYU010000217.1 GCA_945862235.1 Schlesneria paludicola DSM 18645 | reverse complement strand
TGGGGTCACGATCAGCGAGATGGGCTTCGTCGATCCGTTTCATGTCTTCTATGAGAGCAAACTGCTGAAGCGGCGCAGTCCGCATGTGGCGGCGGACTCGGTTGATAAAGAAGTCGCCGAGTATCGGCGGCTCGGGCTGCGGATCCTTGGCGTTTATCCGCCGACGTTGCAAAGCGAGGTCTACGCCGAGCATCCCGACTGGCGGCGAGTTCCGACCAACACGATGGAGATTCCGCAAGTCGATCTGAAGCTGCATCCTTATGGAGGCATGCTGTGCCTGCTCGGTCCGTATGGCGATTTCTTCATCGAGGTGCTCGCGGAGATCGTCGAGAAGTATCAGGTCGATGCCTTCAGCTTTGACGGTTTGCATTACGCGGGCGTCTGCTACTGCCAGCATTGCCGCGAGAACTTTCGTCGCGATACGAAGAGTGAGATTCCCGACGTCGATCTCAACGATGCCGCGTTTCGGCGTTATCAGCATTGGGCCGATCGTCGCATGGAGGACGTCATTCGCCGGATGCAAACGCGGCTCAAAGCGATCAAGCCCGATGTCGCGCTGGTGACCTGGACGACGAACGCCGGTCGCTTTGGTCATTACCGCGACCTGCCGCGCAACATGCCGGCGCGGATGAATCTGTTGCTCGATGCGCCAGACCAAGAATTCTGGCTCGATGAAACGAATCGCGGCGCGACGATCGTCCCCGCGCTGGCCAACGCTTATGTCTGGGCCTGCACGAATCACCGGGTTGCGTTCAGCGAGCCGTATCTGATGTCGCACGGCAATCCTTATGGCAAGGACAGTTTCCCAGCGCATGAAGTGCTGCGGCGCGTGCTGCTGGCGGCGACTCATGGAGCCAGTCCAAGCCTCGCGGTCATTCAACCTGAGCACATGCAGAAGGGAGCCTATGACGCGCTCGCCGAAATCCAACGTCGCAAGCCGTGGCTCACTCACAAGCGCCCGGAACCGTGGGGCGCGATGCTGCTCAGCGACAACACACGCACGTTCTACGGTCGCAGTTCGGGGCAGGTCGAAGATCGCTATCTCGCGCATGTCTTCGGCACCTACCGAGCCATTCTGGAAGAGCATCTGCCGGTGACGGTGACCTGCGATTGGAACATGACCGCCGACGATCTCGCGGGCCAGAAGGTGTTAATCCTGCCCAACGCCGCGAGCCTGAGCGACGCGCAAGCCGCAGCCATTCGCGAGTTCGTGAGGAACGGCGGCGGACTGGTGGCGTCGCTCGATACGTCGCTCTGCAACGAGTTTGGCGATCCGCGTCCCGACTTCGCGTTGGCGGACGTCCTGGGAGTTCATCACAGCGGCTCGACAAAACCTGCAACCAAGCCGGGAGCGACCGACGAAGCCGCGCCGCCCGCTGCTGCAACTCGCTCCGATCTCGACATCAACTTCGCGAGGAACCTCGATGACGACTATTGGCTGAAGCGAAAGAACGTCTTCGCACTGCGAGTGCCGACCGACAGCATGCTTTCCAGCGACAAGCTGCGTGAGCTGATCGGTCGCGAGTCCGTGACCTTCAAAGGCCCGCTGCTGAGCACTCGGGTCAGCGAGGGAACTTCGCTTGCGGCTCAAGCAGCCCCGCACAACTCGCCGGATGCCGCGCCCACTCCAGCCATCGTGACACGACAGTTCGGCAAAGGCCGAGTCGTCTACTTCGCCGCTGGCCTCGATCACGCATACTACAGCTACGCCTATCCCTATCAGCGTGTGCTGCTGGCCAACGCGATTCGATGGGCGGCAAACAGCACTCCGCCCGTCGAAGTCGAAGCTCCGCGCTGTGTGCATTCCACCGTCTTCCGGCAGGAGAAAGACGGCCAGACAAAACTGCTCGTGCATCTCTACAACGACGTCAACACAACGGCCTTTCACGGTCTGCCCAATGACGACGTGCCGCTCCGCGAAGAGACGCTACCGATTCACGACATCCGTCTCAGCCTGCACGGCTACCGAATTCAACGAGCCACGCAACAACCCGAAGCCCGCCCGCTCACTCTCACTGTCGAAGGCACTTCCACCATCATCACGGTCCCGCGTCTCGAAGTTCATTCCGTGATCGTGCTCGACCTGGCGAGTCCGAAATGAGGCACTTCCGCATGATCCATCAGCCGCTGGACGCTATCCCCAGGGCACAGACTTGAGCGAGCGGCAAGGCGCTAGCCGCCGGTCCCGATCAGATGCAGAATCCGCGGCTGGCGGCTCACTCAGTTCAAAATTAGTACCATTGGGTGCTACCCCCCGTTGCTGTAAACCGGACGCTACGGTCTGTTCGTTGAGAAACTGAAGTCGCTGGAGGGAAGCTGCTCGGCAGCCAGTAACGCAGCGGTGCCTCTCTTGCGCCAATACCACAACGACATTGATCGAGCCAATCATGAAACTGATCGTCACTCTGCTGGCCGCATTGCTTCTCGCGCTGCTGGGGCGAATGAACGCCGCTGAACCTCTCGCGAGTCCGCCGGCGTTGTGGAAGGAGTACGACCCCGATCATGGCGACTTCAAAGAGGAGATCGTCAAGCAGGAAACTCAGAACGGCATCTTCCATCGCGACTCCTACATCAGCGCGTATGTGCTCGGTGAAGAGGTGCGAGTTTACTGCCGGTACAGCGTGAAGGCGGGGGCGACGAAGGCTCCGGGGCTGCTCGTTGTGCATGGCTGGATGGGGGTGGCGAACCCCGATCGGACGTTTGTCGAAGAGGGCTGGGCTGTGATGGCTCATGACTACTGCGGGCAGACGCGCGATCGGCCGCACTTCACGAAGTACCCGGAGAAGCTGCGGCACGGGAACATGGATGCGAAGGTCGCGGGGCCGGCGCGGTCGAAGAGGTTGGGCGGGGAGTTCATCACCGATCCCAGGCAGACCTCCGACTACGTTTGGTATGCGATCCAGCGCCGAGTGCTGAGCTATCTCGAACAGCAGAAGGAAGTCGATCGCACGCGGCTCGGAGCGATGGGCTATTCGTATGGCGGCACGCTGATGTGGAACCTCGCCAGCGACCGGCGCGTGAAGGCGGTCGTGGCTTACTTCGGCATTGGGTACAACGACTATTACCGCGACAAGCAGGTCTGGCTTTACAACATGCCGTACGTCGAACCGCCCAAGTCGCCAGGGGAAGAGATCATCCTAGCTTCGATCGTGCCCGAAGCTCATGTCCCGTTCATCACGGCGGCCACGCTGTTTCTGAATGGCTCGAACGATCATCACGGCGGTCACGAACGCGGACTGGAGAGCTTCAAGAAGTTCCCGCGCGGAGTGCCGTGGTCGTTCGCGATTCAAGCTCGCGGTCATCACGACACCGAGAAGATCGGGCACAACGCGAAGTTCTGGCTGGAAAAACATGTGCTCGGCAAAGAGGTCGCTTGGCCGGAGCATCCACGGTCCGAGATCCGCCTGGATACCGACGGCGTGCCGGAACTGGTCATCACTCCGGCGTCGCCGGACAAGGTGCGCAAGGTCGAGATGTTTTACGCGCTCAAGAATCCGGTCAGCTTCGCAAGGTCGTGGCGAGACACTCCGAGCGTCCGGCAAGGCTCGCAGTGGATCGGCAAGCTGCCGGTGCTCAATGTCGATGACTACGTCTTCGGCTACGCCAACATCACCGACGACACGACGATCGTCCGCTCGACCGACTTCAACGCCGCGATCCCCGCGAAGCTCGGTAACGCCAAGGCGACCGACAAACCGTCGGACAACATCACCAGCAGCGGCTACAGCGCGTGGACGAACATCGCCGAGCTTGAAGGCCCGAAAGGGATCAAGGGTTTTCGCTCGACCAGTAACCAACGCGGCTCCGGCACCGAGCAACTGCACGACCCCAAATGGCAAGCCCCCGCCCACGCGCGGCTGAGCTTCAAGTTCTACTGCACCGAACCACAAATGGTGGTGCTCACCGGCGGCGACCACCACTCGGTCGAGCTGGAGATCACCGCCTCCGACGAATGGCAGGAGATGATCCTTGCCCCCGAGCGACTCACGAACCCCACGAACCGAATGGCCCTGAAGGACTGGTCGAGCATCGGCAAGCTCCGCTTCCAACCCAAACCCGGCTCGGACCTGACGAAGGTGATCTTCGCCGAGTTCAAGTGGGTGACTGGCACGACCAAATGACGTCAGTCATCACTCGATCACCGGCTGACTGAAACCCATCCATGACACCCACGCTGACACTCCTGACTGCGCGCCGCGCGCCGTTGAACTGGACGCGGTAAATTGTTGCTCTGCCCCGCCGACGGCTGTCGCCGCTGGCCGCACTGCACGCCGCTGACTCGCCGCAGCCGAGAGCCAAACCGAACGTCGTTTTCAATCACGCCGATGACAGGGGCTGTTGTGATCTTCCGCTGCATCCAATGTGGTCTCCCGTGTGGAGACGATCACTGGCTCAAGGGTAGTACCGTTCGCCTCCGCCTTGAAACTACAATCAGACCGAGGTGACGACTTCAAAATGAGACCCGACCCGTTATCTGCCAATCACACCCTCAGCAGCAGGCTGCCGCAGTCTGAAAACATGGTGAAACAATGAAGCTCATATTCATTATCGCCTTGCTGTTGGCCTCACTGATCGAGGCGAACGCTGAAGAGTTGGTTGTGTATCCGCCAGTGCCGGGGCTTGTGGCCTCGGAGCATTACAAAGTGCGCGTGCGATCGGCCAGAAATGGCAATGAGTGGCGGAGTGCGTTCGCTTGGGAGACCGTCTGCAAGGCCATCGACAAGAAGACCGACGGCTACTTCGACACGTTGGCCGGTTGGACTCACACCTATGTGAATTTCGAGACCGCGGGTGCTGTCGAGATCGAAATCGCGCGCGTCAACGGACAGCCGATTCGTTCTGCGGTGGTGCATCCGCAACGCAGGGCGTCCGCGTGCTCGGTCCAGGACGGCAAGGCCCTTGTGAGGCTCGATCAGCCGTGTCTCGTCGCCGTCGATATTGATGGGCAGATGGATGTGCAGGACACCGGCAAGGGCTACAAGGGGCCGCCGATTCACACGATCTCGCTCTTTGCGAACCCTCTGCTGGCTGGCAAGCCCCAGCCTGATGATCCCGGCGTGTTGACTGTGAAACCCGGTGAGCTTCCGCCATCCGACGGGCCTTGGACCACGCTCTATTTTCTTCCGGGAGTTCACAATGTTGGGCTGGCTTTCCCGCTTCGCGCGAACCGCCAGTACTACATCCCCGGAGACGCGATCGTTTACGGCACGCTGTCGAATCAGAAATGGGGCGACGGGCATCACGTGCGCATCTTCGGACTCGGCACGTTGTCGGGAGCGCGGCTGAAGCATCCCAAATACGTCGTGCCCGCGCTCTCCGAGGACGAACACAAGCGCTACCGACCGATTGAGCTGGTGGGCACGACCGACACGCGAGTGGAAGGCATCACGATCGCGGACTCGGCGACTCACTCGCTCATGCTGATCCATCCCTACAAAGCGGGGCATCCTAATGAGGTGAAGTGGACCAAGATCTTCACCTGGCGCGCAAACGGCGACGGGATCAATCCGTTCGGGAACACGCTGATCGAGGACTGCTTCCTCCGCACCCAGGATGATTCGCTGTATGTGAACGGTCTGGGCATTCGCCGCACCGTGTTGTGGAACGACGCCAACGGATCGTCGTTCGTCCTGAGCGGCCTGCCGCAGCTTGCTGACCGCCCGTTGGTGGTGGAGGACTGCGATGTGATCTACGCGCGTGCCAAATGGCATCACTGGAGCGGCGGTCGCGTCTTCAACATGCGCGGTGAAGGCAAAGGTGCTGCCGGGGCTGGGGTGATCTTCCGCAACATCAACATCGAAGATCCGCGACCGACTCTGCAGCAGTTCTTCCTCTGCATGGCGATGCCTGCGACTTATTCCAAGAGCGGTGAGAAGCGCGTCGCTGGCGACCTCTCGGGCATCCTCTTCCAGAACATCTCGATCGCCGCGCCGAGCGTGCTGAATGAACCACAACTCCTCTGGGGTCAGGCCGACGCCCGCATCCGCAACCTCACATTCGAGAATCTCACGGTCGGCGGGAAGCCCGTGCGCGACTCGGAGTTTTTCAAAACGAACGAGTTCGTCGACGGGCTCAAATTTGTGCCATGAACAGACCACGTCACGAGAAAGATCACATGACGATCCATCCGATGAAATTCTTCCTCACGCTCATTGTTCTCCTCCTCGCACCGCTGAACGAACTGCACGCCGCTGATCGGCCGAATGTTCTCTTCATTGCGGTGGACGATCTCAATCATTGGGTCGGGCATCTTGGTCGCAACCGGCAGACGAAAACGCCCAACATCGACCGGCTTGCCGCGATGGGAGTTACCTTCGCCAACGCCCAATGTGCGGCACCAGTTTGCAATCCATCCCGCGCCGCGCTGCTCAGTGGCAAGCGACCGGGTACGACAGGGATCTATGACAACGGCATCCCGTTCGAGAACTTCCTCAAGCCCGAGGAATCACTCGTCATGCGGTTCAAGGACGCGGGCTATGACACGCTCGGTACCGGCAAGCTCTGGCATGGAGGGCTGGGATGGAAAGAGCAGTGGAAGACCACTCGGAAGGAACACCATGAGAAAGGTGAAATCGTGGACCGCAGCATTGGCGGTATCGCCTTCGGCACCATCGTCACGGGTGGCGATGAAGCCGTCTCCGACACGGGCATCGCGGACTACGGCATCTCGGAACTCGGCAAGACCCGCGACAAACCGTTCTTCCTCACGCTCGGTTTTCATAAACCGCACATGCCCTGGAACGTCCCGCAGAAGTACTACGACATGCACCCATTGGCCGGCATCCAATTGCCGCCGACCAAGAAGGATGATCTCTCCGATGTCCCACCTGCGGGTATCAAAATGGCCAAGCCAGACGGCGACCACGCGGCCGTGCTCGCGTCGGGTCGTTGGAAGGAAGCCGTGCAGGCGTATCTCGCCAGCATCTCGTATCTCGATGGGCAGATCGGCCGAGTGCTCGACGCGTATGACAAGTCCCCGCACAAGGACAACACCATCATCGTCTTTTGGGGCGACCACGGCTGGCACCTCGGCGAGAAGGAACATTGGCGGAAGTTCGCCCTGTGGGAAGAGGCCACACGCGCGCCTTTCATCTGGGTCGTCCCCGGCGTCACCAAGCCCGGCGGTGTCTGCAAAAGTCCCGTCGATTTCATGAGCGTATATCCCACGCTTTGCGACCTTGCGAAGTTGCCCAAACCCGCCTGGCTCGAAGGTGACAACATCCAGCCGCTGCTCGCCGATCCCGCCGCCGCGTGGTCGGGTGTCGGGGTCACCACCTTCGGGCAAAACAACCATGCGGTTCGCACCGACCGCTGGCGCTACATCCGCTATGCCGACGGCGGCGAAGAGCTTTACGACCACCATGACGACGAATACGAGTGGACCAACCTCGCCAGCAAGCCAGAGCACGCCGAGCTGAAAGCTGAACTCGCCAAGCGCTTGCCCAAGATTAATCTCGCCGAAGCCGGCGGTCGCGGGAGAGGGAAAAAGGGCAAGAACACTCAGTAGCGGACGGCATCATTTTGGACTGCGGCAGTCTGCTGCCAAGAAATCTCATCAAGCAAGACATCACACCAAGTTGTCCCGCAGCAGGCTGCAGGACGGAAAGCGGCAGCAGGCTGCCGCAGTCCAAGCAAGATAGATCACCAAACCATGAAACCAATTCTCACACTGGCCGTGCTGCTGGCATCGGTTTTCGCGGCACAGGCGGCGGAAAACTTCTGGGATGCGAAACCTGCTTCACCCAGCACCACACGGCCGCTCGAAGTTCGTGATGACTACTGGAACAGTCAGTTTCATCGAGTGAATCGCGAAGTTGCGGCCGCCAAGAACTGCCAATTGGTTTTCTTTGGGGATTCGATCACTTGGTCATGGTCGCTGGGCCCCGCCACCGGCAAAGCGATCTGGGAGAAGCAGTTCGTCCCCAATCACCCGATCAATATGGGAAATTCCGGCGACATCACCCCGGTCATGCTGCATCGCGTGACGCGCGGCAATCTCGACTTCCCCGCCGACCGGCAGCCCAAAGTCGCGGTGCTGCTCTGCGGCATCAACAACTTCGGCGTCACCAAAAGCGCCGGTGGCAAAGAAGTGTGGGACCTCGGAGCCAACTGCCCGCCACAGGACATCGCCGACGGACAGCGGGCGATCGCGCAAGTGTTCCGACGTAGGTTGCCGCAGACGCGCCTCATCATGCTGGGACTGCTCCCGGTCGCCGATCGCTCCAAGTGGCAGAAGTGCCAGCAGGTCAACGCCATCCAAGCCGCCGTCACTCGTGATCCCGATGAAGTCGCCTTCATCGATCTGCAAGACACGTTTCTCCTGCCCGATGGGACCATCAACAAATCACTCTTCACAGACGGCCTCCATCTGACCGTCGAGGGTTATGAAGCTTGGGCGCAGGGCATCGCACCCAAACTTGACGAGTTCTTGAAAGCCCCACCGCTCAGCCCGGTGAAGATCATGCTTGTCGGCGGCTCGGCGACCGAAGGCACGGATTCCAGCCGCTCCTACCGATGCTACCTGGATGGCATGCTGCGGCAGAAAGGCCACCGCATCGATTTCGTCGGCAGTCGGCACAAACACAACGACAACAAGTCCGAGCCCGACAGCTACCAATTCGACTCTGATCACGAGGGCCATTCAGGAAAGAGCTTCGCTTGGTTCGCGGAAAACATGCCTGTCCTCTTGGGACAGAACACTCCCGATATCGTCGTGCTCCAACTCGGAGCCGAGGACATCGCCGCAGACATCGACTCCGTCATTGCGACCTTGCGCGTCAAGAATCCGTCGGTGAAAGTCGTGATTGCTCACCCCGACAAACATGCGATGTCCTCCGCCAGTTCCCCGGTCGTTGTCGCAAACATCGGCAGGGATCCCAACACGAAGGCCTCCAGCGCGGAGGAAGCACAAAAAATGGCCGTGATTCTCGCCGAAGCCATCTCACCACTCATGCCCTCAAAGAAGTGAAGACGGACGGAGTTCATCTTTGGACTTCGGCAGCCTGCTGCCGCTTTGGGATTGGCAGCCTGCGGCCAATCAAATTGTCTTGAATAGGTTTACACCCAGTCGTCCCGCAGCAGGCTGAAGGACGGAAAGCGGCAGCGGTCCAAATCTTTGAGAACACGAAACCTGCAAGAACACTGATGAAATACTCCTTCACGCTTCTCCTCGCACTGATTCTCGCATCTTCGGCCCCTGTGGTGGCTGCGAGTCTTGAACTCGCGAACGATCCCGCGACGGGCGGGCCGGGGAAGTTTGCTGCTGAGGAGATTCGTCGAGAGGCGAAGGCACGCGGCATCACGTTGGAAGAAGACGCGCAGGCGACTCGTATCGCGTTCACCGTGCAGAGGGAGGGAAGCTGGTCGCGCAGAGTTACAGCATTCGCGTGACGAACGAGGGCGGACACCATGTCATCACGGTGCGTGGGGCTGATGCCGTCGGTGCGATGTATGGCGGACTCGACATCGCGGAGGCGATTCGCATGGGAACGCTCGACTCACTGAAGGACTCCGACCATCGGCCGTACATCGCGCAGCGCGGGATCAAGTTCAACATCCCGCTCGATCTGCGAACGCCGAGCTACTCGGACTGCTCGGATGCCGCTCAAGCCAACATCCCGGAGATGCGGGAGCGCGAGTTCTGGATCGACTACCTCAATACGATGGCGCGGCATCGGTACAACGTGCTCTCGCTGTGGAGCCTGCATCCGTTTCCCTCAATGGTGAAGGTGCCGGAGTTTCCTGAAGTCGCGCTGAATGATGTTTGGCGTACGAAGGCGAAGCTCGATGACACCTTCCGTTTTGCGGGCAGCGTCACGGTCCGCAAGGTCTGGGTCCAACGCGCCTCCGCCTGTCCCTATCGGCAGGTCTTCACGCACGTCTGGCAAAACCTCCGCGACTGGGCACCGCGCGCAGACCAGCGGCTAGCGCCTTGTCGCTCACTCAGTTCGGTGCTCATGGCGATTACTCGGACAGACTGATAGCCGCGGTTGCTGACAATCCAGACGCGAGCGTGTTTCGGCTGATAGAGTCTCTCGCTGATGATCTGCATTCTGTAAAAAACGCTCGGCAAATCTCCATGACACTAATGAGCGCAGTGAATCCACGAAAGGTCCGCCATGAGCAGGAATTTGAAGTCCCTCTTTACTCTGCTGATCGTCGCAGTCGCGCCGTTGGCCTGTGTTGAAGCCGAGGGACAGACATCGGGCATCCGGCGTACAGAAGATGTGATCTACAGTCGCAAGTTCGGCATGGCACTTACCATGGATGTCTTTCAGCCGGCGAAGCCAAACGGCTGCGGCCTG
>CAMAYU010000216.1 GCA_945862235.1 Schlesneria paludicola DSM 18645 | reverse complement strand
TTGACCTGCGAAGTCATGTGTTTTGGAGCGTCGCTCATGGCCAAAGTCTCTGTGGAATGTCCCGGTTGCGGCGCGAAGCTCAGCCTGCCTGATCGCAGCAAACTGGGAAAGAAGATCAAGTGCCCCAAGTGTTCGGATGCCTTCGTGGCCGAGGCTCCCGACGACGACGATGCGGATGCGTTTGATGAGGACGACGCTCCCGCGAAGTCCGCCAGCAACCGTAAGCGCGGTGGGAGCGCGTCGGGCAAGAAGTCGAGCGGCAAGAAGAGTGGTGGAGAGAGCGGCGGCGGCAACGGTGTGATGATCGGTGGCGGCATAGCTGTCGCGGTCGTGTTGTTGATCGCGGGACTGTTCTTCGCGGGCGTCTTCGGCGGTAGCAAACCGGAACCCATTGCGGCCCCTGCGCCAGTCGCCGCTCCTGCGCCTGTTCCCGTCCCGGTCAGTCCGATCACTCCCGCCGAAAAGATGCTCGCACTGCGGTGGCTCCCGGCAGACACCGAACTACTGATCCATGTGAAGTTGGCCGACATCTGGGCCGCGCCGCTTCTGAAGTCGGCGCTCGAACAACCGAGTGTCGCCGCCGGTGTCGCTGATTTTCAGAAGCAAACCACGTTGCTGCCGACCGAGATTGAGAGCATCACGCTCGGCGTAGCGGATCTCTCCGGCGCGCTGCTCCGCACGAAGGCGGCTGGCGGAACAACGCCTCCTCCTCCCGGAGCCGCAGGTCCGAGTTCCGGTCCACCCGGAATGCCGTCGAATCCGTTTGGCAGTCTCCGCCCGGAAGACCAGCGAGTCGTCGTCGTGATTCGAACGAAGAAGGCGATCGATCTGAAGACGCTCTTGGAATCAGCTCCCGGCACGCAGCAGAAGGAGAAGAACGGCAAGACCTATTTCGAGGCACCGGTCAAGCCGTTGCAACCGGCATCGGGCGGATGGGCGGCCGATTCGAACACGCTCATCTTCGGCACTCTGGCGGACATGTTGGCGACGATCGACCGCGGCGAGACCGTCGTTCCTCGCAAAGAGTTCTCGGGGGTCGAACATGCCTCGCACATCGTGCTGGCCAGTGTCGTCAAGGAGACCAAGCCCGAAGACCTGCCTGCGGGAATCGAGATTCCCGCAGCGTTGGCGATGATGCAGTCCGGCATCAAGGACTATGGCGTACAACGGCTGAGCCTCGGTCTGTCGATCAAAGGAGGCTTTGATCTCCACATCGCCGCTGCCAGCAGCAGCGCTGACGGATCGAAGAAGATGAAGACCGAGCTGGAAACGCAATTGGAACAACTGAAGAGCCAGTTCGGTGTCATCAAAGCCACAGCGCCGCCGTTGCTTGGTGATCTCGGGCAGTTGTTGATCGACAACATCAAGCTCGACGAACAGTCTCAGCAAGTGCGCGTCGCCACGAGTGTTCCCGACTCCGCGCAGAAGCAACTCGAACAATTGCCCGCAATCCTGACCGTGATGGCGATGACCGGCGGGTTCGGCTCTATGGCGGGTGGTCCACCCCCGAGCTTGGGAGCGGGACCATCACCCGCATCGGCTCCCGTCGCCTCGGCCATTCAGTCCGGCTCACTCGGAGGAGGTAAAAAGCCGGGTGAGACAGAGGCGGTGCCGTCGATCACGGCCGAAGGACTCCCCGACGGATTGACGCTCTCCGCCAAGACAAGCTGGAGCGACTTCTCGTCCATGAGCGCCGATGGCAAACAGTCGATCCCTGTTCAGTTGATGTTCGACGTGAGCGGCGCTTCGCTGAATACCTACTGCGCAATCGGCCAAGTTTCGATGAAAACGATGTCGCTGGAAGGAAACCGCACGCTGAAAACCTCGAAGAATGCCGTGACCTTCGGTGCCGATCCGCTCAAAGGGCTGGTGCCTTACAACAGTGAAGACAAACTCAGCTTCGAGCATCCGGCCGGATCCCTGCGAGTTCGGTTCTCGGTCGATCCCCCCGCTGTCAGCGCGACGAAGATCGCCGCGCTCGAAGGGACATTCCAACTGCTGACCTTTGGGTCCGCGAGCGACTTCACCATCAGCGATGCGCCGAAGAAAGCACTGCGTGCGCTGGCCGATCCGGACCTCAAAGCGGCTGGTGTGAAGCTGCTCCTCAACAAGCCGCTGCTGGGGGGAGCTGAGAGCCTGACGCTGTCCTGCGGCAAAGCTCACTTCCTCGGCAAGGCCACGGCGTCGAGTCCCGGTACTGCGGCGGGCGTGACGAACGTGTTTCTGCCCGAGATCGACAAAGGACAAACCGTGCTTCGTCTGCAAGGCTTCGATCAAGGCGGCAAGTTCTCCGAGAAGTTAGAAGTGAAATTCAAACTGTTCCGTGACGTGAAGGAGCAAACTGTCTCGTTCCGTTTCGAAAACGTGCCGCTGCCGACGGCCGACTCGAAACCGAAGAGCCAGACACCGTAGAGGGCATTTCAAAACTAGCCCGACGCGCAAGCGAGGGCTTCACCTTCACCGAATGCCCAGCCCTCGCTTGCGCGACGGGCTAGTTTTCCGAGGCACAAACAGGGCTTGAAATGCCCTCCAGTCGCCTCAACCGAACCGGCGGATTTCGAGCCAATGCCCTGTTGGCGGAAAGCCGGAAGTCCCGATCACACTGCTACGAAATGGATGCTGATGACTGGTCGTTTTGTCTTCGCGCTGTGGGATGATTGCCGCACACCGCTCGAACTGATTGAGCCAACCGGCGCGAATCAGCCTGCGGAATTCGTCGTGCTGGGATCGCGGGTCGATCCGTCGATGCTCGCGTTGATTGAACGAACGATCATCAATCAGCCACTCGCGGATGCCATCGTCGCCTGTGATCCGAGCGATCTGGCGCGACGCTCCTCGTTGCGTGGCGAGTTGCCTCCGCTATTGAGTTTGATCGCCGCGTCGCCAACCTGCGATCCGGCAGTCGCGGTCTCCACTCGGGCAGCGCGAAATCAAATCGCGTCGGCACCCGCAGGGATCGGTTGGCTGGGGCTCACGATGAAAGTGGCTGGCTCGGGGCCTATCCATTTCGTTGAGAATGCCGCATCCGCCGTATCGCCTCTTCGCCGCTGGCCAAGCCTAACGACGCCCACATTCGAACCCACCGCCACGCAGTTCCGCGACTTCATCGCCAGCCTGCCGATTCCGACCGCGAAACCCAACAGCCCCGACACGATCTCGATTCGAGCGGGGCTGCTGTTACTCAACGACTGCTTCGACGCGAGTCACTCGTTATCGCAGTCGTTGGAGGGCCATCAGAACGCCGACTATTGGCACGCGATCCTGCATCGTCGCGAGCCGGATTACGGCAACGCCAAGTACTGGTTTCGACAGGTCGGACGGCACGCGAACTTCGCCGAGTTGGCTCAACAGGTGACGACGATGATCGCACGGGCAGCCGGTTCGCTCGAAACCAAACTCAGACGCTGGCTGCCACGCCTCGTCACGGCCAGCGGCTGGGAACCGTTCGCGTTCGTCGATCTCTGCGAAGCGGCCGAGTCCGACGCCGAACTGCGATCATGGTGCGAAGAGGTTCAGTTCGTCGAGATGCTCCTATTGCTGGAGTCCACCTACCTCTCGGCTCTGTGTTGAAACCCCACCCCGCTTGTCGGGGTGGTTTTGAGGTCTCTGCACTACATTTTCCTCACTTCAACATTCTTTTCACTTCAACATCGAGGTGACTTCGAGTAGTGCAATGACCTAATTCCACCGGGACAAGCCCGTTGGGGTGAGTTTTAAAATAGAACTTCGATGCCGCCGTTGGCTGAACGGCTCGCAGAACTGACTCAACCGTCACAGGCGGAGGTTGGACTCTGCGGGGCGAATTGACAGTCCCACCTTGCCCGCTAGAATCGGCCCGCCGCTCGACGGTCCTGCTCTCTTTCGCGGGCGATCTGAGTGGATACACGCTAGAGTCTTTCGGGCGAGTGGATTGTTCATGGCCTGTCTGCCTCGCGTGCCTGCGGTCGGTTGACTGCTCTGTTCGGCTGAGATGTGGGTGGACTTGAGATGTGATCGGGGAAGAAACCCGCCAGTCTCTGGTCTTCACGCATCACGGGCGGGTCGAAAACCTGCTCCACGAGAAATCCAACAGACTGCTTACGGCAGTTGTTCCCGCGATCCGTTTCTTCAGTGCTTTCGGCGGCGAATGGGCCGCTGAAAAAAGGAGGTCGAGATGTTTCCTCTGGCGTTTTTTCTGGGACCGATGGAGATGTGCATCGTCGGCGGTATCGCACTGCTGCTTTTTGGCAGTCGGCTTCCCGGTGCGATGCGTTCGCTCGGTCAAAGCGTGACGGAATTCAAGAAGGGTGTGCGCGACGGTGACGCGGATGACAAGTCCGAACCCCCGAAGGCTGTCGACTCCAAAGACGAACCCGCCAAGTAAACGGCAACCGTTTTTGAAGTCCGGTTAGCAAAGCGAAGCCGGACTTCAGCCTGATCGGCGATGCTGCCGTACAGTCATCGAATTTCTCAGAGTTTTGTTGAGGAGATCAATCATGGGACCAATCGGCCCAATGGAAATGGTGTTCTTGGGAATCATCGCGCTGCTGTTGTTTGGCAAGCGTCTCCCCGAGGTCGCGCGCAGCCTCGGCAAAGGCGTGACCGAATTCAAGAAGGGCTTGAGCGGCATCGAGGATGAGGTCGATCGCTCCTCGTTCTCGAAGAACGAATCGAGCAACAGCTCACGACCGACTCCCACGGAAGATCAGGTCGAAACGGCGGCCCCAAAATTCGAGCCGCCGCTGGCCGCGACCACCGAGTTGCCGGTCGTTGAGAAAGAGGAAATCCCCGCCGCTCACGCAGGAAGCTGGCGTTCCACCAGCCGCGCTGTTGATGCCACCGCGCCGAAGTTCACCCCGCCGACTTCAGAGCCAACGTGATAGCCAAACGCGGATCGAACGAATGCCCTACTTCAACGGCTGCCAGCCGGTCTCTTGATGACCAAAGCAACAGCGGTCGGGATGCAAGATCTCGGCGAGGATCTCCGCCGAATCGATCAGTCGCGGGCCGGGGCGATTGAAGTAGTGATGGCCATCGGCGACGAACACGCGCCCCGCGCGAACTGCTCTCAACGAGGACCACTCGGGACGGTCGGTGATCCAGTGCAGTTCTGTCCTTGCGCGGGCGATGCTCCATCCACACGGCATGAAGACGATTGCATCCGGGTTCTCCGCGACGAGGTCGCTCCATTCCAACCATGGTGAGTGAAGCCCTCGCTTGCTAAGCCGGTTCTCGCCACCGGCGATCTCCACCAATTCGGGCACCCAGTTTCCGGCGGTCATCGGCGGCTCGATCCATTCGATGCAGACAACGCTCGGCCGCGGTCTCGCGGCATCGTCGAGCGTCGTCGGATTGAGCACTTTCTGTGAGAGGTGAGTCAGACGTGTCCTCAGTTCTTTGACGAGCGTCTCGCCACGCTCGACAACTTCCAGCACAGCGGCCACACGGCGGATGTCTTCCAAGACATCGTTCAAGCAGTTGGGCGAAAGCGAGACGACGTGCGGTCGCGAGCCAACTTGCTCGGCCAGCGCGGCTTCGACCTCCGCGAGACTGACCGCACAGACCTCGCACTGGGCTTGAGTCAGGATGAGCGTCGGTTTGATTTGATTGAGCCGCTCGACATCAACTTCAAACAGCGAAAGGCCGTCTCGCAGTGTCTGTTTGACATTGTTGTCGATATCACGGCTGGAACCACTCACCTCAATGCGAGAACGGGAGCAGATCGGACGGGACAACACACCTGCGGGAAAGTCGCATTCGTGTGACCGGCCGACTAACCACGCTTCGCCACCGAGTGCGCAGACGATTTCAGTGGCAGCGGGTAGCAGTGAAACAATTCGCGGTGACATGCGGTGCCTCAATGAGAAATGAATCGCGCGGCGAGGCTACTCGCATCGCGGCCTCATCTCCAGCGATGTGTTACCGTCACACTCCGTTGAAGGCGTGCTGGCGTTCCGCTCTACTTCCGTCTCGTGAAATTCAGGTGACTCACGACTGGTTCCGTAACTCGTTCCCTGACGGCGGTGTCACACCAATGCCCGTCATAACCACTTAGAATGAGGACTGCCACAGATGGTCAAAACCGCATCCACGATGCTGCCGCTCGGGACGGATGCTCCGTCGTTTTCGTTGCCGAATGTTGACGGCCGGACGGTTTCGCTCAGTGACTTCGCGTCGGCGAAGGGGCTGCTTGTGATCTTTATGTGCAACCATTGTCCGTTCGTGAAGCATCTGCGTCCGGCGCTCGCGGTGTTTGGGCGTGAGCTGCAGGCCAAGGGCATCGCGGTGGTGGCCATCAGTTCCAACGATGTTGCGACTCATCCCGGTGATAGCCTCGCGATGATGATCGAAGAGCATCGTTCCGCGGGGTACACGTTCCCGTACCTGTTCGATGAGACACAGGAAGTCGCCAAGACCTACAAGGCGGCATGTACACCTGACTTCTACTTGTTCGATGGAGTTCAGTCGCTCGTTTATCGCGGTCAGTTCGATGCGAGCCGTCCCGGTAACGGCAAGCCCATCGACGGGGCCGATCTGAAACTCGCGGTCGAAACACTGCTGGCGGGCCAGACGCCACTGATCGAGCAGCGGCCGAGCATCGGCTGCAACATCAAGTGGATCGCCGGAAACGAGCCGGACTATTTCACGGGCGTGTCGGCCGTGGAGTGAAATGACCGCGACAAACGTAGGGTGCGTGGAGTCTCCGGAACGCACCGTTCTTCGGTTGGCGTAATTCCACGCGGTGCGTTCCGAAAACTCCAGCGAGGGCTTCACCTCAGGCCAAAGTAGCCTTCATCGCTCGCGTGAAGATAGCCGAGTGAACAATCCGCGTTGAACTCGCGCACGGCTGTCTTCACGCGGAACGGTGAAGGATACTTTGAAGGCAAAAACAAAAAACTAGCTCCATGAGTCACGTTGCAAACCCGAAGAAGTCCACGCACCCTACAGCTACAGTCCATCGCCCCTCGATTCGTTTCCCTACCGCTGTCATTCGATAGAACCGGACTTCCGATGCCGTTTGCCTCTGCACTCTCGAACCGTCCGAACCTTGCTGCCGCCATCGACGAAACGAGTCGGGAAATTGCCGCCAGCTTGGGAGGTGCTGCGCCCGACTTGGCTTTCGTGTTCGCATCGCACCACTACGCAACCCGCTTTCCCGAGCTGGCGGCTCAGTTGAAGCAGGCACTCGGTGCCGGGTTGTTGTTGGGCTGCACGGGTGAGACGGTCATCGGCGGCGAGCGGGAATGCGAGGACGGTCCCGCGCTGTCTGTCTGGTGCGCGGTCCTTCCCGGCGCAACGCTCGCGCCGTTCGAGCTGTCATTCGAGCAAACGCCCGACGGCTTGCTCTGCTCCGGGTTGCCGGAAGACCTCGCCGAGCATCGGCTCGACACGCGGGCGGTTTTTCTGCTGGGCGAGCCGTTTACCTCGCAGCCTCAGACCGTGATCGATCTCGTGACCGACGAACTCCCCGGCGTGCCGCTGTTGGGAGGCATGGCCAGCGGTGGCGGTCCCGGCGTGAACCGACTCTTCTTCAATGATCGGTTGCTCGAACACGGTGCCATCGGTGTCGTGTTGCGTGGTGGGCCGCGTGTGACGAGCATCGTGTCTCAGGGTTGCCGCCCGATTGGAACTCCGTTCGTCGTGACGAAAGCGGATCGAAACATCATCTTCGAATTGGGGGGCATCACTCCGCTCCAACGCTTGCAGCAAATCTACCCCGAGCTGCCGAAACGCGATCAGGAACTAGTCGAACGGGGTGTTCATCTCGGAGTGGTGATGAACGAGTACCAAGACAGCTTTCAGCGCGGCGACTTTCTGATCGTGAACGTCCACGGCGCGGATCGTACCAGCGGGGCATTGGCGACAGGCGGACTGATGCGTGTCGGTCAAACAGTTCAATTCCACATTCGCGACGCCGAAACCGCCGATGAAGACCTGCGGCATCTGCTCGACTTGCACCGCAACGTCGAATCGAATTCTCGGGGCGCGCTGCTCTTTAGTTGCAACGGTCGCGGATCGCGGATGTTTCCCGATCCGAATCACGATGCTCTCGCCGTGCAGCAATGCCTCGGGCCGATGCCGCTCGCCGGGTTCTTCGCTCAGGGTGAATTGGGTCCAGTCGGAGCCAAGAACTACATCCACGGCTTCACCGCGAGTGTCGCGTTGTTTGAGGACGCCTGATCATGCGCCTGATACGAGGCTTTCCCACGGCGGACGATTGTCGTGGCGGTTATGTTTCGATCGGGAACTTCGACGGTGTGCATCGCGGTCATCAGTCGATGCTGAACGCGCTGACCAGTCGCGCCCGCTCGGACGGTGTTCCCGCGATCGCACTCACGTTTGATCCGCACCCGATCGCGCTGCTGCGTCCCGAAGCGACTCCGCCTCCGCTCACGTCGATCGAACACCGCGCCGAGTTGCTCGGCCGCTACGGCGTCGATGTGCTGATTGTGTTGCCGACAGATCGGCAGTTGCTCGCGCTGACGGCCGAAGAGTTTTTCGACTCTGTCGTGCGCGGCGAACTTCACGCAAAGGGACTCGTGGAAGGCCCCAACTTCTTTTTCGGACGTAATCGCTCGGGGAACATCACCGTGCTGCGAAGCCTCTGCGCGGTACACGGTCTGTCGTTTGATGTCGTGCCCCCCGTGACCGTAGATGAGCAGTTGGTTTCATCGAGCGTCATTCGTTCTCTCATCGAATCAGGCGACATCGGTCACGCGGTGAGACTCCTTGGTCATCCGTACCGTATTCGAGGGACAGTCGGCCGCGGAGCCGAACGAGGCCGCACGTTGGGCTTCCCCACGGCAAATCTGTTCGATGTTCCGACGGTCGCTCCCGCGAACGGCGTCTACGCGGCGATTGCCCATCTCGCCTCGCATCGTCACGCGGCGGCCGTTCACATCGGCCCCAATCCGACATTCGGTGAAGCCGCACGCAAGATCGAAGTCCACGTTCTCGACTTCACTGGCGACCTCTATGGGCAGGCGTTGGAGATCGACTTCCTCGACCGCGTGCGCGATGTCCAACGCTTCGCGTCGGTGGATGAACTGCGAGAACAGCTCAGCCGAGACATCGCCGCCGTGCGAACCGCGGTGAGAGTCGTAGGGTAAGCGTCTGGCTTGCCCGTCATTGCTATTGGAAAACGGGCAAGCCAGACGCTTACCCTACGCTTTGCATCAGGCTGTTACGCCCCACTCATCCGCGAATCGCCCAGCGCAGCTTGGCCGATGACGAGCGAGGGTTTGCCCGCTGCTCTTCACCCGTCGGACGGATGACATCGGGTGCGATGGACGAATACACGCCGTCGCTCAATCCCGTTTTGAACGCCTTCTTCACGCGGCGGTCTTCGCCGGAATGGAACGAGAGAATCGCCACGCGGCCTCCCGGTTTCACGCAGTCCGGCAGTTGTGCGAGAAATGTGTCGAGCGCCCCGAACTCATCGTTCACGGCAATGCGCAAAGCTTGGAACACGCGCCGCACCGCGTCGTCGGGCGTGTCGCTCGAACGGCGCGACTGCGCGAGCATCACTTTCCTCACAACGGCGGCCAACGCGCGCGTCGTATCGAGCGGACTTCGTTCTTGCGCCGCGAGGATGCCGCGGGCGAGGGTGCTGGCGAGCGGTTCGTCGGCGTTGTCCTTCAACAGCCGAGCCAGCTCGAGTTCGTCGAACTTCGATAACAGTGCCGCTGCCGACGGACCGTGTCCCGGATTCATTCGCATGTCGAGCGGGCCATCCGCTTTGAAGGTGAAGCCGCGAGCGGGGTCGTCAAGCTGCATCGATGACAGCCCGAGATCGGCCAACAGGGCATCAACGCCGCCCGGCGCGGAGGACTCAATGAACCCGCCGAGTCCCGCGAAGTTCATCCGTTTGACGATCAGCGACTCACTCGGAAACCCCTGTCCGCGCAATCGCGCTTCTGTCTTCGGCAACTCGACCGGATCAGTGTCGATGGCGAGCAACTTCCCTCCCGGTTGAACCGCCGCCAGCAATGCCATCGCGTGACCGCCATATCCGAGCGTGCAGTCGATCACAGTCTCACCCGGCCGGATCGACAGGTACTGCAAAACCTCCGGCACCATGATCGCCCGGTGACTCCCCGCCGGAGTCTTCCCGCTGGCGATGACCTTCGCCACGTCGTCGCCATATTTCTCGGGTTGCCGCTCCTTGTACTTCTGATCGAAGTGTCGCGGGTTCGTGCCGACATAACGCACGCGGCGCGGTGGCTTGTCGGGAGTGGCGTCTGTCATGGGCTTCGTTTCGTGACTGTCGAGTAAAGGCGGTGGTCAATTCATTCGACTCGAAGTGTAAGCGACGGCCAGCGTGGAGCGGCACTCACAATTTGGAGCTGAGCGGAAGTCGGGCTTTTCATTGGAGGCTCCGGATCGGCGCAATCCGGATCGGCGCAACAATAACTGTCGTGCTTTGTCGGCTTTGGTCCTGGTGAGCCGGGTGCCGTAAGGCCAATGGCACTCACTTTGAGCGGCACGGCG
The DNA here is from genome assembly GCA_945862235.1 of Schlesneria paludicola DSM 18645. Lineage (GTDB taxonomy): Bacteria > Planctomycetota > Planctomycetia > Planctomycetales > Planctomycetaceae > Schlesneria > Schlesneria paludicola_A. The sequence continues at coordinate 77 of CAMAYU010000216.1, read as the reverse complement.
CTAGCCGCGGGTAAACGGAGTTGTGTTTCCAAGCAAAGAACCGGCGGCTAGCGTCGTGCCGCTCACGGAGTGAATGA
>CAMAYU010000215.1 GCA_945862235.1 Schlesneria paludicola DSM 18645 | reverse complement strand
AGTCGCTGGCCTGGCTCTTCAAGAATCTGCCTCTGGGAGGCGTGCAGATGGAAACGGGCGATACCGGCATCTGTCAGTGCAAGCTCTGCCGCGATCGTCGCCAGCACTCGACATCCGACTTCTCGTGGCTCTCGTGGGAAGACATGGGGCTGATGTACCCGTTGGCCACGAACGCGGTGCGCTCTGTGGCTCCGGACGCTTGGGTCGTGTGCGAAACGTATTCGCATCCGCAGCCGCATCACGGGCCAGACAAGCCGCCGAAATTCGGCGACACCATGCCGGCGTGGGCCGCTGACGAGTTAGCCAAGTTTCCTCGTGGCGTCTTCGTCCAGTGGGTGGCCGACTACTTCATGAAGAGCGGCGAGATCACACCCGCGTGGACTGCCGAAGGGCGAGTTACAAAGGGCGATCACCGCCATGTGATGCGGTCGCATCTGGCGACCTCGTGGTTCGGAAATCGCGGCGAGTTGGCTGTCGATTGGCTCGCGAATCTGGTGCAGCGCAGCATCGCCTCCGGCTTCGAGGGCATTTCGCTTTTCGGTGAAGTGTCACCGTTTCACGCCGGAGCGGAATTGAACTACCTCGCACTGGCCGACTACGGCGGAGCGGACAATCCCAAAGCCGATCTCGACTCCTTCCAACAGCGAATCGCCGCGCCTCTGCTCGGTGGCGTAGACAACGCTCGCGACTTCCTCCGCTTCGCTCGCCTGTTGAGCGACCGAAGCAAGATTCCCGCGGCACTCACAAGCATCTATGGCCGCCTCGCGTCGCTCCCTCCAGACGCCGCGCGGCGATGGTCTTGGCTGGCCAACCACCTCGCTTCGTTTATTCCGTTGGAGCCGTAGCGGCATTTTGAAAAACGGCTCTTCGTCATTCCTGTTGAGAGATGTTCAAGTTGAGCCGCGAGGGGCTCGGTCGTGGATTCTGCATTCGCCCAGAATTCGGCGGTGCACGCCTTGCCGCTCGCCGTCGTCAACACGAATGGCGGTGAGTCGAAGTGAGGAGCTTCTACGGAGGTTCGGTTGAAGCGGGGACTTAGGCACGCGGAAGGAATTGGCTGGCCGACCGGAGACCGAACGCTTTACAACTCGTTCATTCCGAACGTCACGACGAGGGCGTTTGGACTACGACAATTCAATCGCGACCGTTATTGATTCGAGAAACCTTAGCACGCTGAAGGGGCCCGAGGAATTGTTGAAAAACGTCCTACACCAACCGCGCGAAGCAAGCCTGTTCGCCACCATGTCTATGGTGATGCTCACGGCTCAGGCTCTGTTTGGACAGGTACCGCCTGAACTGACGACAGTCTTTCCGGCGGGCGGGCCGGTGGGGCAAGCGGTTGAGGTGACAGTCAGCGGCGGCAATCTTCAGGCGCTGAGAACGCTGCACTGCAACGTACCGGGAGTTCACTGTGAGCGGTTGGATGCGAGTCGCTTTCGGCTGTCGATTCCGGCCAATGCGATGCCGGGTCTGTATGACTTGTGGGGCATGGGCGACAACGGGATGAGTGCGCCGCGGATGCTGGTGATCGGCAATCGGGCCGAACAGGTCGAAGTCGAGCCGAATGAAACGGGATCGACGGCGATGCCGGTTCCGCTCGATGTTGTGATCAATGGACGCATCGAGAAACCGACGGACATCGATCAGTTTCGCTTCGACGCCAGACGCGGACAGCGCGTGGTCGTCGAGTGCTCGGCGGAGCGAATTGATTCCCGGTTGCGAGCCGTGCTGGAGATTCACGATGCCAGCGGTCGGCGTCTGGCGGTCAATCGGGGTTACTTCGGAAGCGATCCGCTGATCGACTTTCGCGTTCCGGCGGATGGCTCGTATGTCGTGAACGTGTTGGACCTGATTGCGACGGGCAGCGCCGAGCATTACTACCGGCTCGAAATCGACACCGGGCCGCGCGTGGCGTTCTCGGTGCCGAGTGTCATCGAGCGGGGCAAGGCGAGCCATGTGACGTTGTTTGGTTGGAACCTGTCGACCGCCGGATCACCTGAAAATCCGTTGGATCACGTCAATGTCGAGATTCCAGCGAAGCTCGCACACGAGACATGGCCGTTGCCTGCGCGACTACTTCCGTCTCAAGTCGTGCTGGCGGGAGCGGTGTTTCCGTTTCATCTGCCGGGCAGTCATGCACCGGTTCTGATCGGCCTGAGCGACGTGCCGGTCGTCGTTGATCGAGGCGACAACGTCTCAGCGGCGGCGGCTCGAGAGATCGTCGTCCCCTGCGAAATCAGCGGGCAGCTTGTCGCGGGTGATGAACGCGATTGGTTTGCGATTCAAGCTCGACGCGGCGAGGTGTTGTTCATCGAGGCGCTCGGACAACGGATTCAGTCACCGGTCGATTTGCAGGTCAGTGTGGTGGAGAGTCACAGTTCGCTCAGCAAGCCAAACCCGCTGATCGTTGAGCGATCAACGACTCTCGCACAACTCACCGATGAAACTCGCAACGTGGGCGGAGCCTTTCCGACGGCCCATCTTGATCCTTCGGGGCGGTGGGTCTGTCCGGCCGATGGTCGGTATCTGATTGCCATTCGCAATTTGACCGGTGGGTTGCAGAGCGATCCGCGTCGGGTTTATCGGCTTGGCGTTCGTCGCGAGGAGCCGGATTTCGAACTCATCGCCGTGCCGCGTCGAAATGATCCGTCGGGGTTGAACGTGAAGCGCGGCGGTCGCGAAGTGCTGGACCTGCTCGCGTTTCGACGACGCGGCATGAACGACGCGATTCGAGTCTCGGCAGAAGACTTGCCATCGGGCGTCGAGTGCCCCGACGTGTGGCTCGGTCCCGGAGTCGATCGCGCGACGGTCGTTTTTTCAGCGGATCGCAACGCAGCGGCAGGGTTCGGCGAATTGAGGTTGGTGGGCGAGAGTCGCGGATTGCTTCGCGATCCACACGATTCGACCGGGGAGCGATCCACGACAAAGACGCGTCCCGTTCGCGGCGGCACGATGGTTCGCGCCGGTACGCCGAATGGCTGTGGCCGCATGACATCGTCAATTCCCTTGGCGATCGCGGGTGATTCGCCATTGAAGATCACGGCTGATGGCGATGAAGAGCTGGTCCATCCCCTCTATGGCAGGCTGCGAGTGAAGCACTCGCCGGGTGGAGTATTGGATGTCGCGGTGCATGTCGAACGGAAGGAGATCGGGCATCAAGCGGCGGTGAAATTGTTCGGTGTCGGATTGCCTGAGTCGATTCCCAATCAAACCGCGACCATCCCGGCGGGCCAGCAGAAGGGTTATGTCAGTTTCTATCTGCCGCCGACGTTGCCTGTCGGCCGTTACTCGTTCGTCGTGCGGGCCGAGACGACCGTCCCGACTGCCGATCAGAAAACGGAGACGGTCATCGTTCACAGCAACCCGGTCGTCTTCGATGTGCAACCGGCGGCGTTCCGGGTCGAAGTTGATCCCTTCGCCGTGACTCAAGCCAGGCGAGGCGAAACGATCAAAGTGGCCTATTCGGCGAACCGACTCAACGGTTTCATTGGCAAGATGCACACCGAATTGGCGGCCCCGGGGCGAATCACCGATGTGGTCGGTCTCCGAGGACGCGGCGAAACGTTTACCGGTCAGACCGACAAAGGGACTCTGCAAATTGTGGTCAACGACGACGCTCCGCTAGGCCGGCAACCGTCTCTGAGGCTCTTCACGGTGGGAGTGGTCGAAGACGAAGCGACCTGCTTCGGTAGCAGCCTGCTGCCGCTGGAGATCATCGAATGAAGCACATGATCGCGACTTCAGACTCAACGACAGGAGGCCCTGTATGACGAACTTCCATCGCATCGTTTGGCAACTGTTGATTGTGCTGATTGCTGGCATGTTCTCGTCGCAGCTCGAACTGCTCGCGGCCGACGTTCGCTTTGGGACGGACATCGTGCCGATCTTGACGAAGCTCGGTTGCAACGGCGGCGGGTGTCATGGCAAGGCGACCGGACAGAATGGATTCAAACTCTCGCTGCTGGGATTTGAACCGGATCAAGACTACGAGTCGCTGGTTGCCGAGGGTCGGGGGCGGCGTTTGTCGCAGGCCGCACCTGATCGCAGCCTGCTCCTGCTGAAGGCGACCTCCAGTGTCCCGCATGGCGGCGGTCGGAGGCTGGATCAATCGAGCGACGATTACCACTTGCTCCGCGATTGGATCGCTCAAGGTTCGCCCGCGCCGCGAAGTGATGACCCGCAGTTGGTTCGCATTGAGCTGTCGCCGCGAAACCAAGTCCTCGCGACGAACGAGACTCTGCAATTGAAGGCGACGGCGTTCTTCTCAAACGGCACGTCGCGCGATGTCACGAAGCAGGCGGTCTATCAATCGAACGAACTCGGCATTGCGGCGGTGGAGATCGACGGACTCGTAAAGACGGGGACTCAGCCTGGCTTGGTTGCAGTGATGGCTCGGTTCGGCGAGCAGATCGCGACGTTTCATGCCGCCGTTCCGTTCGTGACCGATCCCGCTAAGCGGGCTGTGATTGAAGAGCAGCTTCGTGGGATCGGCTTCCAGCCTGTCTCTCCCTCTTCACAGAATGATGGCAGGCAGGACGACAGGCAGGATGCCTCTCCGACGAACACGCACTTGCTGAATCAGTGGCGAAAGCTCGCAGTCGTTCCTTCTGCAACCGCGGACGACGCAACCTTTCTGCGGCGTGCCAGCATCGACATCTGCGGCACACTACCGACCAGCGGCGAGATCACCGAATACCTTGCCGACAGTCGCCTCGATAAGAAGTCGCGGTTGATTGACCGGCTGCTCGACCGGCCTGAGTACGCGAGCTACTTCGCACTGAAGTGGTCCGACATCTTGCAGAACCGCGGCGCAGGCTATTCGACCGGCAAGCAGCGAGCCGGCACGACGTTGTTCGCAGGTTGGATTCGTGACTCACTTGCCACCAACAAGCCGTACGACCAGTTCGTTTCCGAGTTACTCACCGCCAGTGGGAGTCAGTACGAGAACCCGCCGGCGTTGTGGTATCGCACGGTGCGCAAGTCGTCTGAATACGTCGAGTCGGTCGCGCAGGCCTTTCTTGGCGTCCGCATTCAGTGCGCTCAATGCCATCATCATCCGACCGAACGTTGGAGCCAGTCGGACTATTTCAGTCTGGCCGCGAATTTCGCTCGTGTCGGACGCAAAGGAGGCTTTGCGGATGCCGAAGTCCCAACCGACGAAATCATCTTCCTCAAAGATCGCAGTGCCGTTCTGCACCCGCGCACTGGTGAGAGGCTACAGCCTCGGCCGCTCGGTGGGTCGGAGTTTCTCTTGGGACCAGACGACGATCCGCGCGTCAGTCTCGCGCGGTGGATGACGAGCCGTGACAACCCGTTCTTCGCCCGCACAATGGCCAATCGCGTGTGGGCTCACTTCCTCGGTCGAGGTCTCGTGCATCCGATCGACGATGCCCGCAGCACGAACCCACCCAGCAACCCTGAACTGCTCGACGCACTGGCACAGGACTTCGCCACGAGTGGATTCAATGTGAAGCATCTCATCCGGTCGATCACTCTGAGCCATGCATACGGATTGGAATCTGCGCCACACGCTGGCAACACGGGAGACACGCAGACGTTCTCTCGCTTCTATCCGCGACGGCTGAGTGCCGAAGTCCTGCTCGACGGATTCAGCCAGGTCCTGGAAGTGCCGACGGTTTTCGCTGGCGTCCGCGCGGGAACTCGAGCCATCGACCTGCCGGACGAGAATGTCGCCGCGCACTTTCTTGATGTCTTCGGTCGCCCCGCACGGATGTCGGCCTGCGAGTGCGAACGAGTCGATGCCCCCGCGCTGACGCAGGCACTGGAACTGGTGAACTCGGCGGAAATTCAACGGAAGTTGACGGAGAAGAGCGGCTACTCGCAGCGACTGGCCGAGAGTGACAAATCTCACGCCGACATTGCGAACGAAGTCTTCGTGCGAGTGCTCGCTCGAAAGCCGCGAGCCGATGAATTGAAAGCCGCAGCAGACTATTTGGCCTTGGAACCCGACCGAGCCGAAGCTTGCCGGTCATTGCTGTGGTCGCTGTTGGTGACGAACGAGTTTTTGTTCAACCATTGAGATCGTCGGATCAGGAATCCTGCCCATGCCAACAATCGACCGACTCACGCGCCGGAACCTGTTGCAGATCGGGGCTCCGCTGTTGGGCCTCGGACTGGCCGATTTCCTGCGACTGGAAGCCCGTTCGGCGGAAGCGGGGCGTTCCCATAGCAACAAGTCCCTGATCGTCTTCTGGACTGACGGAGGGATCAGCCAGCAGGACAGTTACGACGTGAAGCCCGATGCGCCGGTTGAGTATCGCGGCATGTATGAGTCGATCAAAACGAACGTGCCGGGCGTTGTGCTTAGTGAGCGGCTGGCACTGCAAGCGAAGGTGATGGACCGACTGTCAATCGTCCGTTCGGTGCATCATGAGAACGGCATTCACGCGCCGTCGGCGCATTGGATGCAGACCGGCTACTTCGGACCGACGCTCGCCCGCAATGCCGCCCAGAAGCCTTCCATGGGTTCGGTCATCGCGCGTTCCATCGGATCACGGCAACCGCCGATGCCCGCCTATGTGACGATCCCAAAATCGGAAGCGTTCGGATACCAGGGAGCTGTGTATCTCGGCAAGTCATACAACCCATTCGAAGTCGGAGCGGACCCCAACGGCAAAGACTTCAAAGTGCCGAATCTGTCTCCACCCGACGGCCTGACTGCGAAAAGCGTTGATGCCCGCCGGACGTTGCTCAACACATTCGACACACTGCGGCGGGACATTGATGACAGCGGAGTCATGGAAGGACTCGACACGTTCAAGAAGCAGGCCCTGGAAATGGTCGCGGGCGACCGCATGCGAGCGGCCTTCGATCTCAGTGCTGAAGACGACAAGTTGCGCGACCAGTATGGCCGACATCGCTATGGCCAGAGCGCGTTGCTCGCGCGGCGACTGGTCGAAGCGGGAGCTCGGTGTGTGAACATCAACACGGGCAACTGGGACCATCACAACGACATCGAGAAGGGACTCGACGAACACCTGCCACCATTGGATCGCGCAATCGCCGCGTTGGTCGAAGACCTCACAGCTCGCGGCATGTTGAATGATGTCATCATCTATTGCGCCGGTGAGTTCGGGCGTACTCCGCGCATGAACGGCCATGCGGGGCGAGACCACTGGTCCGACTGCTTCAGTGTGTTACTCGCTGGCGGCGGCATCCAGGGCGGACGCATCGTTGGTGCCAGCGAGAAGTGGGGCGGCGGAGTTCAAGAGCGACTCGTTACACCGCTCGACTTGTTGGCGACGATCTATCACATACTCGGCGTGCCGCTCGACACTCACTACGAAGATGTGAGCGGTCGCCCCACGAGCATCGTCGGCGGCGGCCTGCCGATTCAGGAGTTGCTATGAGTTCTGCCCGTCACAACGTTATTGATCGTTAGGTTGCCATGCACCGCGATGGTTCTCGATCGTGCGGCCCTAGACAGACTTTTTTGGAACGTCGCCGTCAGTCCCCCCCGTTCGGCGCCAGCAGTTTTGATCTCGAGGGCCTGCCCGCAGGCATGGGTTCAAGACAAGAGCCGACCGTTTCAGGAGTCAAGCTGGCCAAGGTCAAAGTGGGCGACATCCCTTGCAAATGGATCCTGACTCCCGATGCCGATCCCGCTGTGCGACTGCTGTATTTGCACGGTGGCGGATGGGTCTCCGGATCGGGCGGCAATTATCTGCCGCTGGCTGCGGAGATCTCCCGCGCGGCGAAATGTGTCGTGTTGCTGCCGGACTATCGACTGGCTCCCGAACATCCCTTTCCGGCAGGACTGGACGACTGCGTCGCGGCACACGACTGGCTCGTCGTCAACGGTCCCACTGGTCCCGGAGCTGCCAAAGCCACGTTCGTCGCGGGTGACTCAGCAGGAGGAAATCTGACACTTGCGACTCTGCTGGCGATCAAAGAGCGTCAGCGCTCGTTGCCAGCCGGAGTGATCGCGATCTCGCCCGGCACAGACTTCACTCTCTCCAGCCAATCGCTGACGTCGGTTTACGATCCGATCATCAGCTCGCGAACGATGCCCGAATTTCGGAGTCGCTACTTGGCTAAAACGGACCCGCACGAGCCACTCGCTTCACCAGTGTTCGGTGACTTCCGAGGTCTGCCGCCGATCCTGATTCAAACCGGCGAACACGAAATGCTCCGCGACGACAGCATCCGAGTCGCCAAGAAAGCCCGTGCCGATGGCACACTAGTCACCCTCGAAATCTGGCCCGGCATGGTACATGTCTTCCAAATCCGCGGCCTGCCTGAATCCCGCGAAGCCATCCGCCGAATCGGCGCTTTCGTGAACAGCAGAGCCGCAACGAAGTAAGCGAACTACTCGAACCACGACGAACAACTGAGACCACCATGGACGACACTCGGTCAACAGTGACAATTGCCTTCACAACATGAAGAACTTCAGAAAGGACACGCGATGGTATATCGACTCGCTTTGACAGTTTGCCTTTTGGCAATGACCGTTTTCGCAGTTGCGGCACCGCCTGATGATCACGACATCGGTTCGCGGCGCGAGTTGTTTGTCGATGAGGCGCTCGTCGAGCGAATGTCCGGCAAGGCCGAGTTGCGGCTGCATCATCCGGTCCCTCAGGAAATCGTTCTGGAGCACAACGAGCCTTGGGAAGGGAGCGGCTGCGTCTATCACAACATTTTCAAGGACGGTGACCGCTACCGGATGTACTACGCCGCGGGCCAACTGACGGTCACTCCCAACGGAGTTAATGCGGGCACTCATGGTCAGTTCTGCTGCTACGCCGAAAGTGAAGACGGCATTCACTGGCGCAAGCCCGCGCTCGGCTTGCATGAGTTTCAGGGGAGCAAAGCCAACAACATCGTCATGGTCCGACAAAAGGTCGGGGATGCGATGTCCGAACCCGGCGAGCCAGCCGTGTTCAAGGACGAAAACCCCGATGCCCCGCCGGATGCCCGCTACAAGGCGCTCCTTCCGGCAAACCGAGCGCCACGGGACCAACGCCGAGGATTGCTCGCGTTCAAGTCGCCGGACGGACTGCATTGGTCGCCGATGAGCGACAAGCCAGTCATTACTGCCGGCGCGTTTGATTCGCAGAATCTCGCGTTCTGGGATGCCACCCAGGGCCACTACCGCGCGTATTGGCGTTACTTCACCAAGGGTGGCGACGATGACGAAAAGGTCTGGAATCCACAGGGGCATCGGGCCATTCGCACGGCCACCTCGCAGGACTTCCTCAACTGGAAAGACCAGACGGACCTGCGTTATGTCGATTCGCCGTCAGAGCAGCTCTACACGAACCAGGTCAAGCCGTACCATCGCGCGCCGCACTTGTTGATCGGCTTTCCGACGCGTTACGTCGAGCGTGGCCACCAGGACGGCGCCGACCATGAGGCACGTGCGAGTGCCGGACCAGAACGTACCCGCCGCTGGTCCGCATCCCTGCGAGCGCTCCCCGAGTTGGAGAATCGTGAGTGGCGGGCCAAAGCCAGCGAGCGCTACGGTCGAGCGTTGACGGAAGGACTGCTGATGGCGAGTCGCGACGGAGTCCTCTTCAATCGCTGGAACGAAGGATTTCTGCGTCCCGGAATCGAACGTAAAGGCACCTGGAACTACGGGCATCAATTCATCGCCTGGCATGCGATCGAGACGAAAGGAACGCTCGAAGACGCGCCGAACGAGCTCTCGCTCTACGCGGTCGAAAGTTACTGGACCGATAACAGCGACCTGCTACGCCGCTACACGCTGCGTCTGGACGGGTTTGTTTCCGTGAACGCTCCGATGAGTGGCGGCGAACTCGTCACGAAGCCGTTGACATTCTCCGGCAAGTCGTTGTCGCTGAACTTCGCGACTTCCGCAGCCGGCAGCCTGCGTGTCGAACTCCAAGACTCCCAAGGCAAGCCGCTGCCCGGATACGCGCTCGACGACTGCGAAGAGCTGTTCGGCGACAACATCGACCGCCACGTCCTCTGGAAAGCGAAGACCGATCTCTCGTCGATCGTCGGCAAGACTGTGCGAGTGCGGTTCGTCCTGCGGGACGCCGATCTGTTTTCGTTCCAGTTCCACGACGGAACACTCGCGAGCAAGTAGTCGTACGTAACGCAATCTTCTTCGCTCTCACCCCAATTCAAGAATCAGGCGATGTCATGAAGTCACTCGCAGTCTGTTTGATGTTGGCCTGCTGTCTGGCCCAGGTGTCGGCTCTTCGCACGATGGCAGGCGAACCGGAGTCGCCGCCGGTGTTCGGGTGGGCGATCTCGGCAGGTGGGACTTTGCACGATAAGACGCGCGGCATCGCGGTCGATCCGTCCGGGAACATTCTGCTCACGGGCGAGTTCACCGGCACGGCGACCGTTGGTGAGCAGACGCTCACAGCGGTCGGTTCGATGGACTTCTTCGTGGCGAAGGTCGATCCCCACGGAAAGTTCTTGTGGGTCCGCAGCGGTGGCGGAGACTTGATTGATCGAGGCTACGCGGTCGCGAGCGATCACGCAGGGAACTGCTACGTGACCGGGCACTTTCAAAGCCCCGCAGCCAAATTCGATCAGATCACGATCAAGACCGTCGGCGACTACGACCTCTTCGTCGCCAAGTATGACTCGCAGGGAAAGCTCGCGTGGCTCAAGAGTGGTGGCGGAACCGG
>CAMAYU010000214.1 GCA_945862235.1 Schlesneria paludicola DSM 18645 | reverse complement strand
GCTGGAACGTCATCGAAGCAGGTTTACCACAGAGACTCAGAGGCACAGAGAAGGCGAACTGAGAGAAGAGCATGGACGGGGGATCTAGGCCAATCTGCCTACCGTTCCTCACTCACGAGTGTCCCCCACGGGAACGGAATAACTACTTTTGAAGGGCGAGAGTGCCCGTTCTACAGCTCTCAATGCGCGGCGCGTTTGAGGCGATCGTTCAGTGCGCGACCGAGACCCGTCTCGGGAAACGGAGTGGCGAGGATCGTGTCGAGGCCCGCTTGATCAAGTCGGTGCAGAGCTTGAAAGAAGTTTGAGGCCGCTTCGATTAGATCGCCATCGCGCGACAAGACCTCCACCTGCGCGTAGCCACGCGTTCGGTCGGACGGTTGCAGAATGAGTAGCCCCGTTCGGGAAGTCGGCGGCGCGGCGGGAAGATCTTCCACGATCATTAGCTTGGTGCGCGGAGCGTAATGGCTGGCAAGCATCCCCGGCGCGGCGGGGCGTTGTTCGTCGGAGTCTCGAGGGGTAATTCGGCCGACCGGGCCGATCAGGCTTTCAATCGCTTCGAGCGGTACGCCGCCGGGTCTGAGGCAAACGACCTCATCGCCGTGGAGCTCGAGGATCGTCGATTCGACTCCGACCCGGCATGGTCCGCCGTCGAGGATCAGGTCCACGCGATCACCAAGTTGTTGGCGCACATGCTCGGCGGTCGTCGGGCTGAGTCGTCCGAACGGGTTCGCACTGGGTGCGGCCACGGGAACATCAGCGCGTCTCAAAATTTCGCGCGTGAGGTCATGATCGGGAACGCGGATCGCGACGCTTGGCATCCCCGACGTGACAATGTCGGGGATCGCCGCGACCTTGGGAAGAACCAGCGTGAGCGGTCCTGGCCAGAAGTGCTTCGCCAACAGTTCGGCCACCGGCGGGAAGTCGAGTACCACGCGTGGCCACCACGATACGTCGGCCAGATGCACGATCAGCGGATCAAAAAAAGGACGTTCTTTCGCCGCGAAGATCCTCGCCACGGCGCGAGCATCCAGCGCGTTGGCTCCCAGCCCGTACACGGTCTCGGTCGGCAGCGCGACCAGTCCGCCCAGCTTGAGCACGTTGGCGGCCGATTGCAGAGAGATCGTTAATTCAGTGGCAGGCATGATGGTCAGCGGGAGGCAGGAACCCGTGTCGGCAGTCACGGGCGATGGAACAATTCGTGGTGCAGGTTATAGCCGGGGTGCGATGTAGTCGGGAGTCTCTGCGCAGTGAGGCATTGGGTTGCGGCGAGAGTTGGCCTCCGCCACGATGCGTCGCGGAATGCTTGGTGTCTCTGACATAGTCAACCCGCAAACAAATTGTGAGCAGGCGAGCCGGGCGGCGTAAGCCCCCGGAGTTTTCAATCACGGAATCCAGGGGCTTACGCCACCCGGCTCACCTGCACCGATTTTTCTGTGGGTCTACTTCGATGGAATCTCGTGACAGAAAGGCCGTTTGATGAGCAGCAGTTGTCGGTGGAGTTGGGTGGCGTGTGTGACGATCTGTGCATTAATCGGCCTGAGTGGTGAGAGCCATGCGCAGACGAAGCTCGTGTCTCAGGAACAGGAAGGGCTGCGTTGGTTCGACGCACGACAGCTTGGCGTCGAAGGGCAGGGTTGGACGGAGAACAAGTCGCCCTATGATCGCCTCCCCGCAAAGGCCGAAGGGAAAGTGCGCGACGCCGTGTGGGGGTTGAGTCGCGATTCGGCCGGGATGTGTGTGAGGTTTGTTACCGACGCGACGACGATTCATGCGCGGTGGACGCTCACGAAGGCCAAGTTGGAGATGCCGCACATGGCCGCCACTGGAGTGAGTGGCCTCGACCTGTACGCGAAGGATGATCAGGGCCGCTGGCGTTGGGTGGCCGTCGGGAAGCCGACCGCTCAAACGACGACGCAGAAGCTGGCAGAAGGGATCACGCCGGGAAAGCGCGAGTACCTGATCTACCTGCCGCTCTACAACGGCGTCTCGTCCGTGGAAGTCGGAGTCCCGGTGGCCAACTCGATCGAAGCGGCCGCTCCTCACGCGAGTGACCGCGCGAAACCAATCGTCTTCTATGGCACGTCGATCACGCATGGAGCCTGTGCGTCTCGACCGGGCATGGTTCACACGGCGATCCTCGGCAGGAAGTACGGTCGCCCGGTCATCAATCTCGGGTTCTCGGGCAACGGCCGGATGGAGCCAGAAGTGACCGCCTTGATCGCGGAGTTAGATGCGTTCGTTTACGTGATCGACTGCTGCCCGAACCTCGGCGGCGCGGAGACGGCGGAACGGACGAAGCCACTCGTCCAACAACTGCGATCGGCCTGCCCCGACACGCCGATCGTGCTGGTCGAAGATCGCGTCTACACGGATGCGTGGCTGATCAAATCGAAGCAGTCTCGCAACGACGGCAATCACGCGGCGCTGAAGCAGGCCTTCGACGAACTGTTGGCCGCAGGTACGAAGCATCTGCACTACATTCCCGGCAGCGACCTCCTCGGCGACGACAACGATGGCGCGGTAGACAGCTCGCACCCCAACGACCTCGGTTTCGCCCGCCAAGCCGAAGCGTTCGACAAGGTGCTGGGACCGTTGATGAAGTGAGGCACCAAGCACACCCGAATGAAAGGCGGCGGTTACTCGATAACGGCCAATGGCTGATTCGGCTGTGAAGGTTCGACATGGATCAGAACCTTGGTGATGAGCGGCAATTCAGAACGAATGACGTTCTGAACGGCGTGGGCCAAGTCATGGCTGTCTCGCACCGTCATCTGACCATCGACCTGCAAATCGAGATCAACGAAGAAGTCCAAGCCCAGCTTGCGGACGAGGCATTTGTGAGTCCCTTGCACGCCGGGAACCGATCCCGCCAATCGGCGTACTTCGCTTTCGATCCCCGAATCGGGAGCACGGTCCAGAATCTCCCCGAGGGCCGGACGCAGAATGGAGTAGCCGTTGATCAGGATGATCCCCGACGCGAGTAGCGCGGCCCAATCGTCAGCCGTCTCGTATCCCGGTCCGCCCCATAGCGCGACGCAGATGCCCGCGAACGCCGCAGCGCTGGTGATGGCATCACTGCGGTGGTGCCACGCATCGGCTCGAATCGCCGTGCTTTGAACCCCCTCTCCCACGGTCAGTACGAATCGGAAGAGGGATTCTTTGACGAAGATCACGACAACCAACACGATCAACGTGTACGGTGCCGGAGCCGTATGCGGAGTCTGAATTTGCGAGACACTTTGGATCGCGATCAAGCCAGCCGCCAAGAACAGCATTCCCGCCACGATCAGCGCCGAGAGTGTCTCGGCCCGGCCTCGGCCATACGGGTAATTTACGGTTGGCGGCTGAGAGGCGACGCGCAGCCCAAGCCACACGATGAGCGAACTCATTACGTCCGTAAGCGACTCGATCGCATCGGCCACCAGCACGTAGGCATTGCCCAACACTCCCGCAGTCCCTTTGACGAGAGCCAGCACGCCGTTGACCGCCATCCCGAGAATCGCCGCACGTCGAGCCGCTTGGATTCGCAGCGCACGGGCTTCAACAGCTGACAGCGGTTCCGTTCGAGATGACATCTGAGGACCGTCCTTCAAGTTCGCACGATTGCTATTGGCGGCTGTCTATCTCTCACACTGGCATGAGCGAGAGGTTCATGGTGAGCCGCTCGACTCACCATGACTCCAACTGAAGAAATGGCTCATCGAACTCCGCGTGAATTGTCGCTACTTCTGCGGCTCCTTGGCCGGCTGGCGCTGGCTGAGCAGGAAGGCGATCAGGTGTGGCAGGTTTTGTTCGCCGATCTGCTCGACGACGTTCGATGGCATCGGGGAGAGGGCCGTTACGCGGGACTCGTCGATGTCGGCGTTGTTGATGCGGATTTCTTTGCCCTGCGCGTCGGCGAGGATGATGGCCGCTCCCTCCTCGCGCAGCTTCAGGCCCGTGATGACTTGGCCTTGGTTGGTCGAGATCGTCGTCGCGCGAAAGGCCGCGTCGATGTTGCGGTTCGGGTCGAGGATGTCTTCCAGCAAGCGGTCGAGGCCCCGCTGGCCGATGCCGTCCAATTGCGGGCCGACCTTGCCTCCATCGTTGCCGAGCCGGTGGCAGTTCGCGCAGACCTTCTTGAAGTGGGCTGCTCCCTGCGTCAACGCCTCCGGGGTGGGTGAGGCGAGCGCCGCCGACTGGCTCGCCGAGAACTTCGCGATCAGTTGCTTCAGTCGCTCGTCCGGCGCGGGCAAGTCTTTGGTCAGGTCACTCAGTCGCGCATCGAGGTCGGGGAGCGCGGTCGCTTTGAGTCGGTCGAGGACCGGCTTGTCTTGCAGCAGCCGCGCTGAGGCTTTCCCCGTTGCGATGAGACTCAACAGTGAGTCGGCTCCGGGGCGAGTCGTCGCCAGCGCGAGGGCGATCGGTTGTTGCAGTGACGCAGGCGCGGTGGCCAGTGCGGTGCCGAGGGCTTTGCGCACAGACTCGTCATCGACCGCACCGAGTTGTTGGGCGAGAGCCAGTCGCAGCGCGACCGGTTCCGCGTTGTTCATCATCAGCGACGACAGGACTGTCAGTGTGCGCGTTCGATCGAGGGCCATCGCCGCCGTGGCCGCGACGCTTCTCACCGACGACGAGAGCTGCCGATCGTTCAAGGATGCCAGCACGTGAGGAAGCTGATCGACGAGCCGCATCTGTTCGACCACCGTCAGCGCCAAGCCGAGCGAACTATCGCCGAGCGCGAAGCCGGGCGACGGGTTCTCGACGACGGCTGGCTCGAACCGACCGGCACCGAGCCACGCATACGCATCGCCCGTGTCGGCATCGACGATCTCAATCATGCCGCGCTGGCCGGACCACTTGGCCAGGTTCCATTCGACCTTCTGCGCGACATCGTTGCGCGGCGGGACTTGCTGCGCGATGACCTCGCCCGACTCGACCAGTTTCAACCGGATGTGATTGCCCGGCGCGGGCTTTGTCGCCGGGTTGCCGTTGTGACCGCAGAGCCAGAACGACAGCTTGTCCGGCACGGCAAATGGAGCCGACCTCAACACGCCGGTCAGCTTCTCGCCATTTGAGATGCTGTCGAAGAAGAGTCCGTCTTTCACGCCGTCGGCCGAACCGCGCGGCCTCACTCCCCACGGACTGGCCTGTAACGCGACCGGTGCCGACTCGACCGGCACGTTGCTCCACGCCGGAGCGGGACGCGACTTCGGATCGAGCATCTTCACAGCCAGCGACGCGCCCCACTTGCCGAGTTCACTCTCCGCCGAAAGCCGCTGCCCGCGCTTGGTCAGTCCGTTGAAGAGGGACTGAAACAACGCGACCTGCTGCGTTGCACTGCCGCGATATTTTTCCTGAGCGAACTTCGCGACATCATCCAGCCGCGCGGAGCCGACATGCTGCGCGACGTGCGTCAAACAGCGAGACATCATGTCCCCCGAGACTTCTCGTCCTCGCACATAATCAAACGTGAACCACGCCGCCGATTCGCTCGGCACCGCCAGCGCGATGTCGATGAGCCGCGCCATCTGGTCCGCCGTGAGCTTGATCGAAGCCAGTTGCTCGATGGCTGACGCGCCTCGCAACTGGTTCCGCAGCGCGATGCGAATGACATGAATCAGTTGCAGGTCATCCTTCGCCGCCTCGTCCCACGCCTGAATGAGATACGGAATGTTGTCGGCCGACGGATGGAGACCGAGCGCCTCGGCAGCGGCCCGCCGGACGAAGGGGTTCGCATGAGACATCGACTTCTGTACGAGTTGTTTTGTCGATTCAGTCCACTGCGCGGCGGATGCCTCGGCCAGAATCTTCATGAGGTGAACGCGAACCAGCGGCGACGGGTTGATCGACAATGAGTTGATTTCGCCCGCGCCGAGTTGGCCGAGTCGATTCAACGCCCATCCCGCCAGAGCAGCCCAGTTGTCATCACTGGCTCCGAATCCGATGTCCTTCCGCTCGGCCGGATTGATACTGGATTCAAAGATTGGGAAGACAAACGGCTTCAACGCCGCTGCAACAGCGGGATCAGACTTGCCTCGTTCGACAATCACGTTCAACGCCATTTCGCGCACCGACTGATTCGGATGCCCGAGAAGCGTCGCCAGTTGCTGGTTCGACTTCGCCGTGACGTCGCTCAGCGTCCCCTTGTCTCCCGGTCCCCTTGTCCCCTTGTCTCCCTCGCCCGTCCACAGCACGCGCCAGATGCGCCCGCGATGCCGGTCGCGCTTCGGGTGCTTCAAGTCCACCTCGTAGTGCCCGATGATGCTGTTGTAGAAGTCCGAGATATACAGCGCGCCGTCCGGGCCGAGTTGCAGATCGACCGGATGGAACCACCAGTCGTCGCACGACAAAAAATCTTCCGGCTTCTCGACCCACGGAGACGAGCCGCGCCATTGCACGACATCGCGGTGGATGATGTTGGTCACCACGTTGCCCACAAAAATGTTGCCGTGGTACTCGCGCGGGAACTGGTCGGCGGCATAGATCGCGACTCCCGCGATGCCGGTCGAGCCGTGGTCGTTCCCGGTCGTGAGCGGCACAAACCCGAGGCCGTCGTGCGGCTTGCCGAAGCTGTCGTAGTGGCCGCCGCGCAGAATCAGCGTCAGCGGCTTCGAGTGGCAGTCGGCCGTGAACCGGTTCCCCAGCGGGTCGATCGCCTGACCGAAGGGATTGACCTGGCCCCACGACATCTGCTCGATGGCCGACCCGTCCGGCTTGAACCGGTACGTGTTGCCCGAGGTCATCTCCAGGACCACGTCCCCCTCACCGCGCAGCTTGACCTTCGAGGCATTGCGGAACCCGTGACACGCATAAACCCAGCCATCGGGGGCGAGACGAAACGCGTTCTGGTTTCCGTGCGTATCGGCGAAGTCAAACGGCCCGTACAGGATTTCTTTTTTGTCGGCCTTCATGTCGCCGTCAGTGTCGGTGAGCTTCCAGATATGGGGGATCGACCAGACGATCACCTCATTGCCGCTCGGAAGAGGGAGCACACCAATTGGAATGTTCAGCCCGTCGGCGAATCGTGTCGCCTTCGCCGCTTTGCCATCCGGTCCGATTCCTTCGAGGACGGTCAACCCATCGCGAGCCTGCTCCGGATCGGCGGCGGCGAACGGATACTCGATGCTGTGCGAGACCCACAGCCGCCCCTTCGCATCGAACGCCAGATTCATCGGCTTCTGGATGTCCGGCTCGCTCGCCACGAGTTGAATCTCAAACCCGGCGGGGAGCTTGAACTTGGCCTGCTGCTCGGCGGGAGTCAGCGGCTCCGTGGGCGATACGGGCGGACCGGCCAAGCTCAACGAGGCCCAACCCACGAAAAACAACAACACGGCGGCACGGCAGACGGTGAGCGACATCACAGTTCTCGATCAAGGAGGCAACGGCAGGAAGATTACAGCGCGTCATTCAGACGTAGCCAAAGTAGCCTTCATCGCTCCGCGTGAAGTGAGCCGAGCGCGAGATCGGTGCCGATGGGTGATACAGCAGTCCACTCACAATCGGCTTTCTTCACGCGGAGCGATGAAGGCTACTCTCAGGCAGACGGATTTGCGCAGGCCGACAAGAAACGAATGTTGGTTGTACAGGACGGCACGGCCCCAACGGTAGCTGTTTCGACATCAGAGTGGCTGATCCGATGCGCCGCTTCACCCTCACTTGGGGATTCGGTTGAGCGCGCAGTACGCAGGGTGGCCCAGCTGGCTTCAATCCGGGGGTTGCAGGCCCAAGAAACCTTGGCCAGCGGTCTGTGGAGTGGAACCTTCGCTCCCGTTCCGTTGAGTCGCCACCCACGAAAAATGGCACGACTCGGAGAGAGTCGTGCCATTCAGGAATGACGGGACTTCACAGGCTGCGTGAGCAACCTAGAAGACGATCAGAACTCGCCGACCGTTTCGCCACCCAACCGTGTGCCCACCGCGCCCCAGACTCCGTACGGGCTGCGGCCACCGAACGTATTGGCGACGCCCAGATTACCGGTGTCGATGTTGTCCGAGATGAATCGGACCGCACCATCGGCCATCAAGCCATGCACACCGCCGGTGTGATAGCTACTGGCCGACAACAGATTGGAACCGCCGTCCGCGTTGCCGTTGTTGTCATTAATACACGATGGTGCGTTGGGGCCAAGGACTGGCGTGAACGAGTTGATTTCCGGTTGACCGTCAGCCCACAGGGAGCTGAATTTTCCCTTCACGGCGGACCAATTTGTATACCGACTTCCACTCACGATGGGAGCGGCCGCTGCCAAGCAAGATCCTGGATTCGTAGTGATACCTGCGACACTCGTCAGAATACTTTCCTTAACATCCGGCGACGCCTTGCCTCCGATACCAAAGTTGGAATTGGCCACGCACCGTTCACTCATGGCGATCGTGTTGCTGGAGCCATCGACAATGTCCCGCAAGCCATAGCACGTTCGCAGGGCGAACAGGCCGTTGCTGGTGGTCAAGTCGCGGTTGCCGTTAATCACGTCACCCATGTTGAAGGCGTAGTTGACGTTGCCATTGGTCTGAATTTGAGCAGGATCCGAAGGACAGCGCACGACTTGGGATCTCAACCTCCATCCCACCCAACCGAACCACGGTGCTGGTCCGCCAGGTGGTATCGGATTCGGTGTGGCTGCCGGATCACCTTGGTCAATCTTCTGAAATACGGCGACTTGATCTAGGTACGGCAGCAGTGCCACCATTCCAGAACGTCTCTCGTAATTCCCATCGAAGCGGGCGGGGTTGGCGAGCGGAGCGGACGAGCCGCCCTTGCGGTAGACGAACACCCCGTAGACATCGTGATAGTTGTGCAATGCCAAGCCGACCTGCTTGAGATTGTTCTTGCACTGCGTGCGGCGAGCCGATTCGCGGGCCTGCTGCACGGCGGGCAGCAAGAGTGCGATCAGCACCGCGATGATGGCGATGACCACCAAGAGTTCGATGAGCGTGAAACCTCGACGTTGCCGGGACATGATTGAACTCCAGGAACGAGAACCGAAGAAAAAAGTCGTCACCGAATGGGAACGACCACAGGGAACCAACCTGAAAACTCCCCCTTCACTCGTCGGAAGGCATGAATTGTCGGTGAAGTTCCACTACGCTGCCGCACCTTATACCGCTGATTCTGAATGACCGGCAATTGCCGAGTTGCAAGATTTCAGGCGAGCGAAAACTCGTCGAACCGTACGAGGGCAAGATGGATGTTCCCAGCAATTTTGGTGAGCCGGGCGGCGTCAGCCCCCGGACTTCCTAAGTGAAGAATCCGGGGGCTGACGCCGCCCGGTTCACTAAGATGGTCTCCATTTCCTACTGTGCGAAGTATGTACAACTAGGTCATCGTCCCCCTTTGAAAGTCCATTCTCATGAAACTGCGTCTGTTGGTTCTCCTTCCCTTGTTGTGTGTACTCGGTTGTGGCGGTGCCGCCCCTGCCTCCAAGCGTGATCCGGTTTATCCCGTCTCGGGGATCGTCACTTACAAATCGAAACCCGTGGTCGGGGCTGATGTCACCTTCACGATCGAAGGGGGAAAACGGAGTGCGTTTGGTAAGACGGATGACAAAGGTGCCTTTCGCCTGACAACCTTTGGTCCCAACGATGGAGCCATGGCGGGCAAGCACTCGATCACCGTCACCAAGGGAGCCGTCGCCGCTCCGGCCGCGAAGCTGGCACCGGTGGAATCCAAGGACTACGCCCCGCCCGCGATCGTCGATACCGAACCCGTTGTGGCCGTTCCCGTCGCAGGGGAGATTCCGTTGAAGTACAGCATTGGCACGACTTCGGGATTGATGGCCGTGGTCGAGAAGGGTGCCAAGAACGACTTCCCGTTCGAACTGACGGATTGAGGTTCGGCGCGACTGAGCAGCCCGTTGATGAACCGTAGGATGGACGCCTCGTCCGTCCGTCTCGAACTTCCAATAGAAGTTTCGCTCGGACGAGGCGTCCAAGCTACGGGCTGTTCGTCACTCCTTGGCCTTCGTGAGTTCCGCCCGTTCCGTCGTGATCGCTTCGGCATATTTCGCGTCCGACTGTTGGGTCGCGGCGGCGAGGGCAGCGGTGGCCAGCTTCTCCGCATCCGCTTTCAACTCGGTAACCGCCCACGCGGCGCGGGCGATCAACCACAGCGCGAGACGCGGCTGAGACGCACGGTGTTGCATCGTGGCTGTGATCGTCGATTTCGAGAGCGGTTCCAAGGGATGCTCTTCGACGTGGCGAACCAGTTGGCTTACGAGTGACTTCGCGGCGGGCTCGTCCTTTGTCAGCAAGGCCAGTTGTGTGGCGAGGATCCGCGTCGAGAGATCGTCCGGATGACGCTCGCAAGCTTTCTCGAGGGCGCTCTTCAACGCGGCCGCGTCTACGGCGTTCGCCGCGATGGCTTCGAGCAACAGTGTCCAGCGTGAACGCAGCCAGACGCTCGGCGTCGTCAACTCGGTGACGAACAGTTGCAGGTCGAGTTGCGGCGCGGCATCGCCCACCGCGGCGGGCTGTAATTCTTTGAAGGCGATCAGCAGGCCGCTTTGTGGACGATCAGGGGTCAGGTGGTTCAAAGTTCATTTTTCGCCGCGAAAAATGAACTTTGAATCACCTGACCCCTGATCGTCCACAAAGCGGCCTGCTGATCGCCTTCAAAGAATTACAGCCCGCCGCGGTGGGCGATGCCGCGCCGCAACTCGACC
>CAMAYU010000213.1 GCA_945862235.1 Schlesneria paludicola DSM 18645 | reverse complement strand
GCGACATGCGAGACGTGATTGCTCTGCGGGCCGACGCCTTGGGAGTTGTGGCCGACGAGCCAGAACTCGTAGGTGACGCCGGTGGTCAGCGGGCCGAGTTCGGTGAGCGAGACGGTGGTGGTGGCCGAGGTGCCGGCCAGTTCGGCAGTCCCTCCGGCGGGGCGGCGGAAGGCTCGCAGAGTCGTCGCGTGATCGGGCAGGGCCGAGACAGTCAGACTCTGCGCGACGGCATCGAACGTGGCCGGGCCGGGGGCGGCGGGAAGCGGTTGCGCGGCTCCGGCGTCGCGTCGCGGTTGGCGGCCGATGCTCACCAGTTCCGCCGACTGGTCCGTCTCGTCGCTCGCCGAGCAATAGAAGAACCGCACACGCGCGTTGACCACTTGCAGCAGCACCAGCGCGGCGTCGCGCGCGGCGGTCGCCCCCTGCGCCGAGCCACCCGTCGCGCGCGGCTGGTTCGTGTTCACGATCGCAAGCTGCGCGGTGATCAACGTCTGCAACGCCGCCGGATACCGATGCGTCGCATCCGCAATCGTGGGCGTGACCGTGATCGCCTGATTCGCCAGCGACTCGATCCGCGCGTCGTTGAAGTCGCCGACCAGTCCGCTCTCCCAACCATACGAGATAAACAACCCGATCCGCTCACCGTCGGTGACAGCAAAGCTCCCCAAGCCCTGAATGAAGTTGTACCCGTCCCGCAACAGCTTCTGGAGTTGATCGAGAGCCCCTCGCACATTGGCCGACGCGGCCGCGCGACTCCCGGCGCTCGTCAGCGTGGCCGAGTCCTTCGCCTGCAAATCCGTCAGCCGCGTATCGAGCAGCGTCCGCAATGCCGCCGCCAACTTGAACGGTTCACCGGTGACTCGGCCGTCATCCACCGTCTGCGTCAGCTCCGCGAGCTCGACCTGTTCCAACGACTGTTGATTGGGCATGAGAGGCTCCTGAAAGGAAAGGAACGTGAGGCAATGCGATAAACCGAGAGATTGTCGAGTGCCAGCGATCGAACAGCTTGCTGACGGCTCCGTCCAATATGAAGTTGCACAGAATGTAGTGTGGGACCAGCGGCGTCTCGCCGCGCCGGCCCACCATGAAACCAAGCGCGAGAAGATAGTGGGCCGGCACTCGAAACGAGCTGTCCCACCGTACAAGCAATTTTTCAACAGGCTGCTAGCCGCGAGCAACGACACCGATCGCTGAATCGTCCTGCGACATCTCGTGAACCAGAATCTTGCGGATCAGATTCAGTTTGCGTTCGACGGTGCGTGTCGTGCGTCCACACTTCGCGGAGATCTCGTCATTGGTGAAGCCTTCGAGCTTCCAGACGGCCAGACGAGTGAGTTCTTCGCTGTTGAGCGCCTTCATCCAGCGGTCGTACTGCTCGGCCACTTGCGCGGCGAACTCGGGAGTTGGTTCGCGGCTGATGATCTGGTCTACGACGGAAGGACCGTCGTCAGAGTCGCCTCGATTTTCAATCTGGTTGAAATCACCGCCGCGTTTCAGCCGGTCCTGATCGCGCCGCAGATGCGACAGTTTGTGGATCGTGATGCTGACCAGCAGTCGCCACAGCCCATGACGGTCGAGCAGTTGTGTGAATCGCTGGTTCTCGGCCCCGCGACAAAAACTGGCGAAGGCGCTGAGGGCAATGTCTTCAGCATCGACGACCCTGCGATCGACGGCTCGCATTCGCACTTGAGCCAGTCGCACCAGGCGTTCAAAAAACACGTTTCACAACTGCTGGGCCGCATGATTGTGTCCGGCTTCGAGCTTCCTCAGCCAAGCCGTGACTTCTGTATCGCCCGAGAGCATCCCGAACTCCTAGAGGTGTCGTCGTGATTCGCAACTGTTGTTCATGGAGTATGGTGTCTGGCGAATGGAGAATCACACGATAGGTCGGATTCAATTGGGCGCAGTTGCTAATTGGTGGTCGGCATCTGGCCCCCTCTCCCCGGCTCTGCGGGGAGAGGATTAGGGTGAGTGGCGAGCCGCTAAGAGGCTGTGCATTAATTACGTCCGAGAGTTGGTGTCACCAAGGTGTTGAGCCGCGGAGCGGCAGCCGAATCAAGCCTGGGGCGGGTGCCTCGCCCGCCCCAGAACAGAGGGCCATCAAAAATATTAGCCCCGGAGGGGCGGCCTCAATCCGCTCCGAGCGTGTCGAGACCGCCCGGAGACAGGCTCGAAAGGGAACGCCCCTCCGGGGCTGGGTGAACCGGGTGAGGTGATCTCCTGCCCCAGGACGGACGAAGTGTCCGACCCAGGCTTGACTCGGACGCCGCGCTGCGGCTCAAGAAATCCCAACTCTCGGAAGTTGAAAATGCACAGCCGCGAAGAGAAGCCCCCTCACCCTAACCCTCTCCCCACCAAAGCGTGGGGCGAGGGGACCAGAAAGAGGCTTTGTCTGGAACAGACCACCAATTGGCGACTGCACCCGACTCGATTCGTCGAATCTTTCGCCCGGATGTCGGTATTCGGACCTGCTTGGGCATTGCAGTGTTGATGTCGTGTGTGCGACGCAGATCGCAGCCGATTGAACCGGCAGGGCGGGAAAGTGGTGTCGTGAGGGAGCGACTGAGTGAGTAGTGATGCCTCAGAATCGTTGGCCGCAGCCCGGCTGCTCGATGCTCGATGCTCGATGCTCGATGCGACGAGTTCGAGCAAGCTCTCAGGGCCGGACGATCACCCGTCATCGAATTATTTCTGACCGACCTGTCGGATCAGCATCGCCAGACACTGCTGCTGGAACTGCTCGGCTTGGAGATCGACTACCGTGCGACTCGGGGTGACGAACTGGCGGTCAGTGATTATGCGGCACGCTTCCCGAAACTGCCGTCCGAGCAAATCGCCACCCTCATCAAAAGTTCCCGTGCCAGTCGAGACGCGGTCCCCGCGCAGCCCCCCGAGGAATCGGCGTCGCTGCAACCCACACTGCTCGCACCGGCAAATGCCGAAGGAAAGCCCCGGCCGCTTCTCCCAAGGTCGTCCGCTACTTCGGCGACTACGAATTACTGCGTGAGATCGCTCGCGGCGGGATGGGCGTCGTGTACGAGGCTCGTCAGCGGAGTCTCAATCGGCCGGTCGCACTGAAAATGATCTTGTCCGGACAGCTCGCCAGTGCGGAAGAGGTGGCTCGCTTCCGTCGCGAAGCGGAAGCGGCCGCTCAACTGGAGCAGCCCGGCATCGTGCCGATCTACGAGATCGGCACCGACGGCGATCAGCACTTTTTTTCGATGGCGTTTGTGGAGGGAGAGAGTCTGGCAAAGAAAATGACCAATGGCCCAATGCCACCACGAGAAGCCGCCCGCCTCGTCAAGACGATTGCCGAAGCAGTCGAATATGCGGGGATCATCCACCGCGACCTCAAGCCCGCCAACATCTTGCTGGATCGAAATGGGATTCCGCGGATCACCGATTTTGGGCTCGCCAAGAACATCCAGTGCGACAGCGGAATGACGGCCACGGGACAAGTCATGGGGACCCCCAGTTACATGCCGCCCGAACAAGCGGCGGGCCATACGACTCAAGTGAAGGAAGCGGCCGACGTCTATTCGCTGGGAGCTGTTTTGTATGCGCTGTTGACCGGTCGGCCACCGTTTCAGGCCGATAATGTCCTCGACACGTTGCGGCAAGTTCTCGAACGCGAGCCGGTTCCACCGCAACAGCTCAATCCCACGATCCCGCAAGATTTGGAAACGATCTGCCTGAAGTGTTTGCAGAAGGAGACGCGCAAACGCTATCAGCGTGCGCAAGAATTTGCGGACGACGCGAGGTCTTCGCGTTTACAAGCGATGGAATCAGAGTCATCGATCTGGACTCTTTTCAAATGGTCGAATCGGACGTTATTTCGGGTGATCGGTCCTGGATTGCGTGCGATCCCAACGGACGACTTTTTGCCATCGGGTGCTTTGGGGCAAAAACCATCGAAGTCTGGGATGCAGATCGAAGAGCTGTCGTTGCGACGCTGCGGGGACATGACGGGCCGGTCTATTCGCTCGACTTCAGTGCTGATGGGCAGGAACGGGTGTCCGCGGACGGCAACGGTTCCGTTTATCTCTGGGACATGCGCCGGTTCAGACTCAA
This sequence comes from Schlesneria paludicola DSM 18645, assembly GCA_945862235.1. Classification (GTDB taxonomy): domain Bacteria; phylum Planctomycetota; class Planctomycetia; order Planctomycetales; family Planctomycetaceae; genus Schlesneria; species Schlesneria paludicola_A. The sequence continues at coordinate 6,637 of CAMAYU010000213.1, read as the reverse complement.
GCGGCGGCGGCACGGTCATTCGGGCGGAGTTCTGTCCGTCGCGTTTGGCCCGACGAACAATGTTGTGGCCAGCATCAGTCGCAGCCGTGCGCTGAATTTGTGGGATCTCGCCACGACTCAGGAACCGACCAGTGTCGCCTTTACCGGGGCACTGGTGCGGGGCAAGGTGAGTTCGTCAGGTCGGTTTGTCGCCGGCATATCTCTTCATCCGTCGGTCCAGCGCAGTGTCGAGTTGTATGACCTGACAACGAGCGCCATGAAACGGATTCTGCGAACCGGGCATCCGCCGATTGCCATTGCGTTTTCGCCAGATGAATCGACCGGGGCTTGTAGCTACAGAGATCGAACGCTTCGTCTCTGGAATCTCGCAACGGACAACTTCCAGGGGGCGGAATGCCGGTTGACTGCTGTCGCCGAGGATCTGACGTTTGCCGCTGACGGCAAGACTCTGTTTGCCGTCGGCACCGATGGCAATGTCAGCCTGGTGAACCCGGTCGATGGCAGCGTCACTCGAACGCAACAGGTTTCACAGGTTGCCGTGTATTGCGTCGTTTCTGACCGATCGGGAAAGGTGTGCGTGACAGCCGACGACGAAGGGAAGAGCCACGTCTTGGATGCTCGTGACGGCACGGTCCTCAGAACTCTGCGCGGGCATTCGACACGAATTGACGCGTTGACCATGAGCCAAGACGAAAACACGCTGTGCAGCGGCGACTGGCGCGGAAACATCGTTGTCTGGGATCTGAAGCAAGGCACGGAAATCCATCGACTGACGACGTCCGCGTCGCAACAAAGAGTCTCTGGTCTGACTTTTCTGGGTGACTCACCGCGATTTGCCGCCAGTACTTGGGATGGGACGGTCCGAATCTGGGATGCCCACACGGGGCGTGAGATCTTGGCGGACTCGGCGCACATTGAAGCCGTCCGAAGATTTCTGTCGTCATCAGACGACGGCTCCGTGCTGGTCTCGGGTGACTGGTCTGGCAGTGTGCGAGTCTGGCGCTCCAAGTGGAGCAATGCCGAGCAACAGCAAATGAACGAGAATCTCAAAAAGTGGACCCAGAACGAAGAACCGGCCGGGACCGCTCAAGACGTCGCTCCGCGCGAGGTGACTCGCGTCGTACCTCACTCGGAAGCCTTGATTGCCGCCGAAGCGTCCAAGTCCGCCCGTCCAATGACGAACGCGAATTTCCTCGCTCGCCTGACAGGTTGGGAAATCGAGGAGGGAGGCAAGGAGTTCATACTGTTTTCTCAACACGGGGAGAGGGTGCTGACAACGTACGGTCGAAACAAAGACTCCGACACAGGTCGCATTTTTCAATGTTTCAAGATTCCTGACGATGCGGCCAAGTTGTGCCTGTCGCTGCATGGCAGCGCGGATTCGGAGAAGACCTACGTCGCGCTTTGGAACGGTGCCCAACTCTTGCGACGTACAGCCGCTCGCCAGAACCACCACCTCTACCGAGTGGAGTGGGATGTCGCGCCATTTCGAGGGATGGCCGTCACCTTGGAAGTTGTTGACAGAAGCACGATCGGGTGGGGGTTCATTGGAGTGCAAGGAATCGAGCTGACCAGCGAGCAGACACCGTCGCCCGCGATTGCCCCCTTCGATGCGGTGCAGGCAAGGCAGCATCAGGGCGATTGGGCAAAGATTCTCGACGTACCGGTCGAGCACACCAATTCCATCGGCATGAAATTTCGTCTGATCCCGCCCGGGGAGTTCAACAGGGGCAGTACGCCTCTGGAAATGCGGGCGGCGATCAAAGACGTCGGCGAAGATCGTGTCAGGCAGGATTGGATCAAGACCGAAGGCCCACAACACAAAGTCATCCTGACAAAACCATTCTTCCTCGGTGCTCACGAAGTGACTCAGTCGCAGTACACGCACGTTGTCAGCAGAAATCCGTCGTTCTTCTGTTCCACGGGCGAAGATAAGAAGTCGGTCACCGACGTTGATACGTCGCAATTCCCGGTGGAAAACGTGGACTGGAGCGAGATCTCCGATTTCTGCAACAAGCTTAGCGTACTGGAGGACGTTGACCCTGTGATGACCACCAATCACATCGAAGTCTTTGCGACGAGCAAAGCCGCCGGCTACCGTCTACCCACGCAAGCCGAGTGGGAATTCTCTTGTCGCGCGGGAACAACAACGACCTATTCGAGCGGTGACAAACTTGAAGACCTTGCCAGGTTCGGTTGGTTCAAGGGGAACTCTGGCGTCCGCATTCATCCGGTTGGTCAACTGAATGCGAACGCATTTGGACTGTTCGACATGCATGGCAACGTGTGGGAGAGGACGCTGGATCGATGGGATCCGACGCTCTACAGGCAGCTTCTCAAACATCCGGCTGTCAACCCCGGCCAGCCGTCATTGGGACAACAAGCGTGCGTCACATTGAGCGGAAGCTTTGACTTTGACGCCTGTTTCAGCCGGCCAGCGAATCGAGGCCCCTTCAATCCGGAACAGAAGTTCGGCAACAACGGCTTCCGAGTGGCCCTGTCGGTCGAGGCGGTCAAGAAATCACTCGCCAAATCGAATAATCACAACAAGTGATTTGGAATCAGTTCGAGGTACGCTCATGAGTGCTCTTCCCCGAGTGATGGATTGGCGCCACTCTCACGACCGATAAGCCACAGCACCGTCGTCTGGTATTCAATCTGATTTGCCAAACGCAGGGTATCGACCCGTTGCCACAATCTCTCGATACCGCACTGAGCTGACGGACAAGACATCGGGAGTAGTCCTCCTGACGACGGATTTGGATTACAGCCCCACGATCCATTAGAGTCGGTCACGCAACAGAGTCCTACTGGACACGCCGGGCATAATTAGAAGCAACGAACGAACACCTGCGTTCTCACACGATGGTCAGAAGCTGGCCTACGGCGTCTTCGATTCCGACAAAAAGCAGGGCCGCATCTTCGATTGGGATTTGGAAACGCGCCAGATCATCACCGAGTTCCATGGCCACGAGCATCCGATCAACAGTCTGCTGTAGAACCGCATGGGAACTCGACTGGCCTCGGGATTTTTTTGGGGGAGACAAAAGTCTGGCACATCGCCACGGGACTGGAGCTGATCACGGCGGAGCCTGGCTCAGGAACGCAACTTCGCGGGAGCGACTCGGGGAGACTACTGTTCGGCCAAATCTACTTCTGGGATGCTTCGCGCGGGTTCAACCACGCCCAGCCATTGCCGCGCAGTGAGTTCAAGACTTTTGTGCGACCGATGCGGGGAAGCGGCTTCTTCTGATGTCAGATCGCCCGCTGAGAAGCCACTGGTCTGATCAAGAGGGGCGAATGAGGATGCCTACTTCCCGTAATTGCCCGTGCTCTCGGGGGCATTTTCTCCTGATTAGATCAACTCATCACTCTCATCCACGATGGCCTTTCCATTTTATATCTCATAACAAGGAAACCCTGACGTGAGCCAAGCCGCCCAAAACCACGAATCTCCTGAAAATGCGGATTCCGCCGCGGCCCTGCCTCAAGTGATCCCCGTGCCGCATTCTGAGCCAAGCCAACGGCGATTACTTCGACTCGGGTTAGGCATCTTGTGGTTCAGTGCGGTGACGGTCAGCGTATTGATTCTGAGATTGGCGATCGCAGGACCGCAGAAGCTGACCCTCAACGGCGTGACGACACTTCAATACCGCTTGGGAAATGTCTGCTCTGGTTTGATCTGGGGAATCGCGACTTCGGTCGTACTCTGGCTGATCAGCGGTCGATATTTGATCGCTCGTCTAGGAACTCACGACGCGGTCCCCCAAAAACGCGCCAACTCAATCGCCATGTATGTCATGGTCCTCTGCGGCATATTTATCTTTGTTGCGGCTCACGTGGTTTTTTCGGCGAGGCTGGATGCTGACTCATTTGAAACTCGCTCGCTGTTGACAAAGAGGCAGATTCGCTTCGACTACGTTTCCAAATTAACAGTGGTGGATATTCACACCCGAGATCGTAAGGGGCGAGATCAAGTCCGATTTCGTGCCGACTTTCACCGAACAGATGGCCAGTCCGAAGAATGGGAAGCATCAACGATCTTCTTGATCGAGACCGAACTAAGTGACATCTTGCAGAAGCGAAGCATCCCCTTTATCGGCCAAGGCATCACCGCACCGCATGTCGTCCGCGAGGTCAGCGCAGCCGAGAAGGCAGCCGCGTTCGAGAAGTACATGCAGCCCATCGTCGAACAGCAGCATGAGTCTCTCCGCGGTACTCGCTGGGGATGGTCCGTTGGAAAGGAACGTGAGTTCGAGACCACGTTCGAATTTTCCTCCGAGAAGACCCTGACGATTGATGTCCAAGTCCCCTATCTGAATCGGTCACCTGCAAAGTACTCGGCGACATACGAACGAACCGGCAAGCGGTATCGCTTTCGATTTGAAGACGGAACCACTCTGGAAGTGCCCCTTGAGATACTGGGCGGTGAGGGATTCATGTTTGGGAAACCTGTCGTCACGGGAGGCGGATCCGCAGCTGCGGCCAAAGAAGAATTCACCCATTTTTATGGCCGACAACCCTGAGTGCTCATCCCCCTGTTTGGCAGAGAGCATTCCACGCTCTGGGAAAAGGGGATCGAGTCCAGCCCCCTAAAGTGGACCGTTGTGTCCTGTATTGCCGATGATACAATACAGCCATTGTGGACAGATCGGTCCTGTTTCAATTGCGGTTGGCTTGTCGCCAATTCCCGTCTCATGAAATTTCTTCATGAAACACATTGGTGAACCTCGCATGCCGTGAAACTTAGTCCGGCGATTGGCAGACCTCCTTGAGTTCACAGGCTTGGGCCAACAGGACGCCAGTGGGAGAAAATAATGCTCGGAAGTTTGGTCTCTCGATGGAAACGATTGCTCGCGGTACTCGCCGTAAGTTTGGTGTGTGGCTGGGCCAGCGGGCAAGACTTTGAGCGTGAGCCGATCAACTACGGGACGGCGAGCGAGGATAATCCCGTCTCGCAATTGCAGGCTCGGCTCGATAGCGGCGAGACGAAGCTCACGTTTGATGACCGCGTGGGCTATCTGAAAGCGGTGCTGCACGAGTTGGGTGTTTCTGAATCCTCGCAGATGTTGGTGTTCTCGAAGACCAGTCTCCAGCGGCATCGCATCGCACCGAATACGCCTCGCGCGATCTACTTCAACGACGACCTGTACGTTGGCTTCTGCCAACATGGTGACGTTGCCGAGTTTTCGGCAGTCGATCCGCAACTCGGCACCGTCTTCTACACGTTAGATCAGGAGCAGACTGACAAGCCTCGATTCACACGGCAAAATGACAATTGCCTGCTCTGTCACGCCTCGACACAAACGCGCAGCATTCCGGGGCATTTGGTGAGGTCGGTGTACGTCGATCAGGCAGGCTTCCCGGTCTTCGCAATGGGAACTCACCGCATCGATCACACCAGTCCCCTCGCCAAACGCTGGGGCGGTTGGTACGTCACCGGCACGCACGGTGAGCAAACGCATCTCGGCAATCTGATCGTGTCGGGCAAACAGGTCCGCGAACCGGTGGACAACACTTCCGGCCACAACGTGATCGATTTACGTTCGCGGCTAGAAACATCGGCCTATCTCACGCCGCACAGCGATCTCGTGGCGCTGATGGTTCTCGAACATCAGGCGGAGACTCACAACCTGATCACGCGTGCGAACTTTACAACGCGAGAGGCCCTCCATGCGGAGTCGCGGCTGAATAAAGACCTGAACGAACCCGATGGCCATCGCTGGCAAAGCACGACCACTCGCATTCAGAGTGCCGGGAATGAACTGGTGAAGTTCCTATTGTTCAGCGGAGAAGCCCCGCTCACAGCGAAGCTGCACGGAACATCCTCCTTTGCCGACGAGTTCGCCGCGCGCGGTCCACGCGATGCGCAGCAACGGTCTCTGCGCGACTTTGACCTTGAGCGGCGTCTGTTCAAGTATCCGTGCAGCTACCTGATCTATTCCCGTTCGTTCGACGCATTGCCTCGCGAGTCGAAGGACTTCGTCTATCGTCGTCTCTGGGAAGTCCTGAGCGGAGCCGATCAAACAAAAGACTTTGCTCATCTGTCCATCACCGACCGAACGGCAATCCGCGAGATACTCACCGCCACGAAGCCTGGTCTGCCGGACTATTGGAAGTCTTCACCGGCGACCACCACGCCACGCTGACTCCAATTCCATCAGGCGATGTTTTCCGTTTTCAGACAAGTCGCCCGCGACCAGCGTCATCGCCATGTTTGGTCTGCACCCTCTGTAGGGTGGGAGCAGCGTCGCTTCGCCGCGCCGGCCCACCATGTGTTCTCGACGTTTTCCAATGGTGGGCCGGCGATCGAAGCGAGCTGGTCCCACCCTCCTGAGGAACAGACCTCTGCTTGCCTTCTCTGTGCCTCTGCGACTTGTATGTTGCCAAAACGAAGTAAACGCCATGTAGTGGAGACCGGGAAGCCTGCGGCTTTGAGCGCCCGCGAAAAGCCGCAGGCTTCCCGGAGTGCGGCAGATCGATTGTGTCTAGGTGATCAAAACACCGTCACAGAGCATGATCGCCGTGTCTCCGTTGGTTCCAGCCCGAACAGCCGCATGAACCGGACTTCGGATTCCGTTGTTTCGAGTTCGCATTTGCAAGACAGGGTAAAAACCATCTCGATTACGCCCGTTAT
>CAMAYU010000212.1 GCA_945862235.1 Schlesneria paludicola DSM 18645 | reverse complement strand
ATCGACGCGGGCCAGTCAGAGGCGGGCCGCTTCTTCCTCGCGACAGGCGGCGAGATCGAAAACAAGACCGTTCCGCTGAAACAGTTCATCGAATGGCAGGCCGATCCCCCGCGCGTCCCTCCCGACAACCTGCCGATTCCGAAACCGAGCGATCTCGCAAAATGAGGCATGAATGTGGAACTATTCCGTTCGCGGGCCTGCCTCGTGACGCTCGAAGTACCGTGCTGACCAATCGCAGAGGTTGGGTGTTGCCGTTGTTGCTCGGCTGCGCGGTAACGTTCGCCGAGGGATGTCGCCCGAGTGCGCCGAGTGGTTCCGCGAAGAGCGGTTCTCGCGCGACATCGCCCGCGACCATCGTGGACGGGCGTCCGACGAAGCCCCCCCTGCCTCGCTCGGACTTTGTGGGGACGTTCGTCTGCCTCGACTGTCATCGCGAGATCACTGAGTCTTACCTTGAGCATCCGATGGGCCGATCGAGCGCCCTGATTCACGAAGCGAAGCGGATCGAGAACTACACCGAGGCGACCTCTTACAACACGGCCGACGGTCGACGGTATTACGTCGAAGAGCGAACCGACGATGCTCACGGAACCAACTTCTGGCATCACGAGGAATGTGCCATCGGGTCGGGCGAGCCACTCTACGATCAAGCCGTGAAGATGGAGTTGTCGATTGGATCGGGACGCCGCGGCCGGTCGTATGGCTATCTCCGTGAAGACCGTTTCTTTCAGTCGCCGATTGGCTGGTACTCAAGCAAGAACAAGTGGGACATGTCGCCCGGTTACGTGCCCGGCATTCATCAGCGATTTGATCGACTCATGACCGACCGGTGCCTACATTGCCATGTCGGACGGCTCAATCATGGCTCTCTTCCCGACACGTTTGACAAAAGCCATCCCGTTGTCGAAGCGGCCATCGGTTGCGAGCGGTGTCACGGGCCAGCCGCTTCCCATGTGGAACGGTATCGCAATCCGGCAACGTTCTCGGGAGTCGATGCCATCATAAACCCGGTCAAGTTGGATGCCGTGCGCCGCGACGCGGTCTGTCACCAATGTCACATGCAGGCATCGAAGACGATCGCGCGGTACGGGCGGCAGTCGCAGGACTTTCGGCCGGGCGATCGCTTGTCCGATGTGTGGGTCGTGCTGAACGGATCGCTCGACGATCGCAAGGCAGTCACGCAATCGGGCCAGATGCTTTCCAGTCGCTGCTACGTGGAAAGTGGTGGGAAGTTGGGCTGCGTCTCGTGCCACAATCCGCATGCCCTGCCCAAGGGCGATCCGGCGGAACACTTCGACGCGCGCTGTGCCAAATGTCACGGTACGACCAGCGAAAAGTGCTCGCTCCCATTCGCCGACCGCACTGACCGGACGTGCATCGGCTGTCACATGCCACGTTTTCCGACTTCAGACATTCCGCACACGGCGCTGACCGATCATCGAATCTTGCGTCGGCCCGGCACTGCGTCGCGGCCTGCTTCTGTTCACGTCAAACCGTCGTCGTACAACAGCGATGTCTTCGACGAAGGTGAACCCGCGCTGCCTGATTGGGAGGTCCGCCGTGCGCAGGCCCTTGCACTCCGAAGGGATCGCAATCTAGCGAAGACACCGCAAGACATCCGCCGCGCGGTGGCCGCGCTGCGGTCGCTGGAGCAGATGCTTCCGGATGACCCCGAACTCTTTGAGATGCTTGCGTGGTTGGGCAGTCGTCAGAACGATGGCCCTGCCGTGGAACGAGCCGCGAAGCAGACGCTAGAACTCGCACCCGACAGGCATGAGTCACTCGAACTGTTGATGCAGGCGTTGTACGCGCGCCGCGCGTGGTCTGAGAGCGAAGCCGTCTGTCGCCAGATGCTCGCGTTAGATGAGGGCAAGCCGTCGTATCACGCTTCACTGGCCGACCTGTTGTTCAAGCAGGGCCGACTTGCCGAGGGAATCGAAGCGGCCGAAAGATCACTCGTTTTGGACCCGACTCAACGTGGAGTTCGCCAGCGTTTGGTGGAAGCCTGCCTTCAAAATGGCGACGCGGCACGAGCCAAGGAACATCAAGCCATCGTCGATCAGTTGCCTCAGCCACCGCGTCCGAAATGAGGGACGAGTCATCTCGGCAATGTGGCCTTGGGCGGTGGAGCGACCTTTTTCAGCCCGACACGGCGGTCGAGTGCTTCCGCCACGAGCGTGTCTCCCGTATCGCGAGCCAGTTGCCCGATCTCGCGCAGAGTCTCTGGGGGCGGATTCTTAGCGGACGGCAGATTACGGATTTTGACTCGCAACTCATTGGCTCGCGCGACCAGATTTTCGAGTCGCACAATTTCGTCTGACGCGCCGCGTGTCCTCAGCAGTTCTGCCAGCCGGTGCAGAGTGAGCCAGTCCATCGGGTGCATGGCGAGTGCCTTGCGGTAGGCGGCCTCGGCCTCGGTGATTTCACCCCGCACGAAGTGAACCCAGCCTTGATACCTCCAGAATCGCGGATCGCGTTCGGCGTTGTCGGTCGATTGACCGAGCAATCTGAGCACCTCCGGCAAGCGTCCCTTGGTGATCTCTTCGTCGATTAGAAACGCCAAGAGATTGGTGTTGTTGGGAAACTGTCGCAGCAGCTCGACCGCATCACGTTCCATTTCGGTAAGAATTGTCGGATCGGCGTCTCCCTTGGAATTGGGGTCGTGGAGTGCGGCGTCGGCACGGTGGAGTGCCTGCGCAACAGCGAGATGTTCGTCGTCCGGATGCGTCTTGAGCCACAGCTCGCACAGTGTCGGCCCCTGAGCGAGACGGAGTGAGTCGATGAAGAAGTGATAAATGTAAACATCGGGAGTCTCACGGCGCAGGCGAATCGCTTCGACAATTCGCTCACGCAATTTGTCGCGTTGTAATGTCACGGCATAGAACTGAATCAGCAGTTCGTGAACCTCGGTCACGCGCGGTTCGCGTTTGAGCAGTTCAAGACACGCCTGCTCGCCAAGGTACTGTTGGTTGGCTGGCCCCATGAGAATCTTGCAGCGGGCGAGAAGCGATGGCAGTTCTTCGGGGACGCCGTTCGGGACACGCGACAAGTATTCTGCCGCCTCGACAAACCGCTCTTGTTGCTGGGCCGCATCGGCCAAGAAGGCCCACGCCGCGCCGGATCTGGGGGCCCATGCCGTCCAGCCCTGTGCGGCAGTTTGCAAATCCGACCAGCGTTTCTCGGCCTTCGCCAAGCGGCAGGCACGTTCCAGTTGGTCGAGCTTCCATCGCTGCCCCACCACGCCGGCAATTAACAACAGCAACGCTGAACCAGCGAGACACCCCACCCAACGGCGACGATTTCGCCGCGAACGCACGTCCTGCCGAAGTGCGAGGGCCAGCGGGGTTGAGGAGGGAGTTGTCATGTTCCGGTCTCTAAAGCGGATGCGTGATTGCGGTGCGGTGGATACTTCAAAACCAGCCCGACGCGCGAGCGAGGGCTTTGCGATTATCGAGCATCCAGCCCTCGTTCGCGCGTCGGGCTAGTCTTACCAAGCGAAACGGGTTTTGAAATGCCGCGCTAATGAGCGACGTTGGCGTGATGCCGGATTCGCTCGGCGAACAACGCGTCGCCGCAGTCCCTCGCGAAGTCCGCCAGCCGATGCAGTGACTCCGCCGGAATCAATCTCACGTTGGGCGCGGCGAGTAACTCCGACTCCAACCCGCGTCCGCGCGAGGCCAGTCGCTGAGTCACTTCCGCCTTGGCGAGGTTCCCGCTGCGACGATCCCAATCGGCTTGAAAATGCAGCAGGCGCCAGTCCATCGGGTGCAGTACGAGTGCTTCGCGAAACGCGGCTCCCGCACCGGCGAGGTCTCCCGTTCGCATCAATAGCCAACCGCGTGCTCTCCAAAAACGGTGGTCTCTGTCCGCGACAGGCTTGGCGCGCGTCAAGCACTCGGCCACCTTCAAAGACTGCCCCGCTTGGACAGCCTGTTCGAGATCGTAAGCCAGCACTTCATGATTTTCGGGAAACATCGTGTGGAGTTGCTGCATGTAGTCGGTTCGCTGTTCTTGCGACCGTCGCAGCGCGGTGGCTCGTCCTTCTTCGATCGACGGGATGCTTCCTTCGAGGACGCGAGCCGAGTGCATCGCATACGCCACCATCAACAACTCTTGGCGGCGGGTCGGCGTCGTCCAGCGTTGAAGGCGTTCGAGTGCGTTGTTCAACCGCAGGCCGTCCACGAGGAAGGCATACACATAGAACTCGGGCAGATCGCAGGCCGATTGCGCCGCGTCACGCACGTCTTTGAGTAACGCTGCGGGCTGCATTGTGACGGCATCAAAAAAAATGAGCCGCTGCCGGGCGGACAGGTCTTGCGGAACGAGGCGGATCATCTCACGACAGGTCTCCGCTCCCTCGATCGGCTGACGCAACAGATCGAGCTGCAATTCGGCCAGCATCGAAAGCCACGGCACATCATCCGCCGATTCCTTCGGCCAAGCTCGTAAGAACGCCGCCGTCGAAGCGGGCTGACGTAACGCTTTTCCTGCCGTGACGCCAGCCTTCAACGGCTCTCGCCGGTGAGGTTGATGTCGGTGCCACTCTTGAGCAGTGATCAACAGCCGAGGCCAATCGCGAGCGGCTTCCAATCTGCGGCACTCCGCTTCCAGATGGCGCGCGAGAAATGCCTGTCGCCCGAAGTACATGCCAACAATCGCGATGACCGTGGCAATCAGAACGGCCAGCCAACGCCACAGCCTCAACCACACAGTTCGCTTGTGAACCGGGAGAGGGATGCTGCCAGCGGAGTGAGAAATGAGATCGTTCACGGCGTGCGAGTGAGAAGGATGTCGTCGGCGAATGGCTCGATGATCTGTTTACGCTGGGGGACGGCCACGTTGGTGAGTGTTTGTATCAGGCCGCTGGGCCAGTCGATTCGCAAATCAACGCGGTCCACGCCCAAGCCAAACCCAAGACTCAAGACCGGTTCGTCCGCGGAACAATAGCCCGCGCCGCCGACCAGTTCGACCATCTGTGTCACCGAGCCGGATGTGGCCGTCACTCGCGTCCCAATCGCTTGGCGGTTGCTGGCACGTCCTACCAGATCGAGCAGCAATGCACGCGATCCTTCGGACGTGTTCCGTAGCAGTGCGGTGGGTGAGTTCTGGGGAACGACAATCAAGTCGAGACGACCATCGCGATCCATGTCGGCCACTGCAACGCCACGTCCCACTTGCCGTCGTATAAAAAACGGTCCCGCATCGAAACCGATCTCATCCCATGTGCGGCCGTTGAACGAAAACAGTTGCGGCGGCTGTTCGTAACCAGTCCCCTCTTCACGGCGCGAGTTGATGTGCCCATTGGCAACGTATAGTTCCTGCCAGCCGTCGGCGTTGAAATCTCGCATGGTTGTCCCGAAGGCCAGCATCGGCAGCGTCGGTACGACCAGGTTGACGAGCGCCGTTTGATCCGCGAATCCCTGTGGGCCGAGATTCGCGTACAACGTGTTCCACTCGTTCGTGAAGTGCGTCAGATAGAGGTCCAGCCAACCGTTGCGGTCGAAGTCGCCGCAAGCGATCCCCATGCTGGCTTGTGGCAGACCTTCCACGTTCACCGCACAGCCACGCAGCACGGCCTCTTCCGAGAACTTCGCACGGCCATCGTTCACGAACAGAAAGTTTGACGTGGTGTCGTTGCAGACGTAGATGTCGGGCCACCGGTCGTTATTGAGGTCGGCGATGACGACGCCCAACGCTCGATTGTCCTCACCGAACAGCCCTCGCTCACGAGCGCACCCCTGAAAGCGGCCGTCACCTAAGTTGAGGTAGAACTCGTCCGGTTCCGGATCAACCTGATTGGGGTGACACGTTGCCGGATTGCCCGCCGTGTCGCGACAGGGCTTGGGATGCTGTGGGTCATAGTGACAGTAGCGACACACGTAGAGGTCCAAATCGCCATCGCGATCGACATCTCCCCATGCCGACGACGAACACCAGAGTTTGTCCGGCAGCGCGATGTCATCGGTGACATCGCGAAACGTCCCATCACCTTGATTGTGGTACAGACGACTTTGTCCGACGTTTGTCACCAACAGATCCGGAAACCCATCGTTGTCGAAGTCGGCGGCACTCGATCCCTGGCCATACCCTTGTTCGTGAATCCTGGCTGCTGGAGCAATGTTCTCAAACGACGTTCCTTCGTAATTGCGATAGAGAACATCGACCGGCTGCTCCGCATTTTCAGGTTTTGTCGGGTCGCCCCCCTGAACAAGATAGAGATCCGGCCAACCGTCTCGATCGTAGTCCAACCAACTACAACCGCCGCCCGTCGCTTCCACCATCAATTGATTGCCAATCGCACCGTTTTGGTAAGTGAATTCGATGCCGCATTCCGGTGCCACATCTTCAAATGCGACTCGAGCACGAGTGATCGCGACTGGTGGCGATGCGGATTTCGCGGAAGCCTGCGACAGCGCGAGTTCAGCGAAAACGGACTTGCGTTGTGACTTCGCGGGCGAGACGGCGGTTGTCGAATTCGGTTCGGATTGAGAACTTTCCTTCGGCCTCGAACGATCACAGCCCAACTGCCACAACACGGCGATCAGGATCAGCCTGCCGAACCTCGGTGGTGAGTACTGCGAGAATCTCATGGGAAGTTCGTGTTCCTCACCTTCCTAAAATCACGGCGCATTGAGAGGTTCGCGAATCGTCTGGAGCTGATCGACCGAAATCCCCGACAACACTTGAATGACACCACTGGGCCAACGTACTTCCACGTCACAAGCCGCCGCATCATCACCCAAGCCAAAAATCAGGCGCGGCTGTCGGCTGCTGCAATAGCTTCCCCCGCCATACAACTCCTGAACCAATGTCGTGTTTGACTGACGCAGCGTCATACGAACCCCGATACCGCGCCTGTTGGACTTTCGCCCCACAAAGTCGAATGCCAACCAATGCCCTCGCTCGGAACGGTTTTCCAGTAGTTCCGCCGCACTGTTTTGGTGAATAACAGCCAAATCGAAGTCACCATCGCCATCGAAGTCGGCTTCCGCACAGCCTCGCCCCACAAACACCTGTCGGAAGTATGCACCCGCATTCTCGCTGACATCGTGGAATCGCTCTTGAGAAATCGTGAACAACTGAGGAGACATGGCCAGTACCTGCGACCGCCCCAAGTCATCAATGTGTCCGTTTGCGACAAACAGATCGTCGCTTCCGTCCTGATCGAAGTCCTGCCAAGCCGTTCCAAATCCAACCCGTGAGAGCGTCGCTTCGACTCCGCCCACCTCTCCCGTCACATCACGAAAGCCCTCGTCCCCAAAGTTGCCGTAGAGCGTGTTCCACTCCCCCTCGAAGTGAGTCAGATACAGATCGAGCCGGCCATTGCGATCGTAGTCTCCGACAGAAATTCCCATGCTGGCCTGCGCCCGACCATTGGCGTCCACGGCGCAACCTTGCCGCAGAGCCACATCCTCAAAATGACCGATCGCGTCGGCAACGAACAGGAAATTCGCCGTCGCATCGTTAGCCACGTAAATCTCAGGCTGCTCGTCTCCGACCAGATCAGCCACGACAACTCCCAAGGCTCTGTTCCCGTCACCGCGCAACCCGAGACGATCGGCTTCCTCGCGAAACGTTCCATCACCAAGGTTCCGAAAAAAATGATCGGGAACGGGTAAGACTTGATTCGGCTGGCACTGGATTCGATTACCGGCCGCGTCTCGGCAGTCGATCGGATTCAGTGGGTCGAAATTGACGTAGTTGCAAACGTACAAATCGAGATCCCCGTCACGATCGATGTCCGCCCAAGCACTGCTCGAACTCCATCCGCACCACAGCGGCTCTGAATCGAAAGTCCATTGCCGGAATGTGCCATCGCCTTGATTCCGCCAGAGCGAGTTTCCCCCGATGTTGGTCACAAACACATCGTCGAAACCATCATTGTCAAAGTCGCCGATGCTCACGCCTTGGCTGTAGCGGCGTTCATCGACACAGACCTCTTCGGTTACGTCCACAAACCGCCCGTCAACATTCCTGAAAAGCCGATCACTTTCCTGAAACGAATTCCCGTTCGGCTCAACGGCTCCCCCTTGAACGCAGTACAAATCCCAGTTGCCATCGCGATCAAAGTCCAACCACCCGCAGCCCCCTCCCGTCGCTTCGGACATCAATCGTTGTCCAACAGCTCCGTTAAGGTAGGTGAATTCAAAGCCAACATCGGGGGCCACACCAACAAATCGGATTCGCGATTCGGTCCGCTTGGAAGACTCCAATCCACGGAGCGCCTCCCACGGAACGGCCGCGGATACCTTGGCCTGAACGGGAGCGGCAGTGGGCACGACCAGCGGTTGCGAACTTCGACTATCACACCCAATGCCGGAAATCTGAAGCACTACAGACAAGCAAATCACCGCCACCCCACGGGCAGTGATGGCCCCAGTCCTGCCAAACGGTTTTTTCGTCAACTCCTTCAATTGCAGAAGCCCTTTCGAAGGCAGCCCGCTAAATTAAAAGACCGCCTCGCGGAGTTATGCAACTCAGCGAGACGGCCTCGTGAAAATCAACAGTAACGCTCATCGGCATGGATGAGACTTGATAACCCTTCGCAAACCGACGCAATGGGCATAACTCAAAACTCGCCGTTAACTTCACCGCCGCGGCGGGTGGAGATATTGCGGCGAGTACCGTGGTCCAGAGTCTCTGTCACGAAGCGAACGGCACCATCGGCCATGAGCGCATGCGCGCCACCAACGTGCATGCTGCTCCATTGATCGCAGCGATAGTCTGAGTTGGGATCGGTGTTGATCGGCATTTCAGTACTGTGAACGGCCCATGGGCCGAACCACTGAGCGTCCCCCCAAACTCGCGTTGGATTTTCTTTCTCGATCCAGTGATGCGATTCCATGATCATGATCGTGTTGGATGTCCCATCCGTGATCTTGTCGATACCGATACAACCTTGAAAACCAAACACCCCGTTGCACCTCTGCAGCGGGGGGACATTCATCTCCCATGCTGCCGACCACTCAACACCTGGGTAATCTGCAAACGGACAGTCACGATGGCCGGAGTTCATGAAACCCAAGCTGCCAACATAGTCAGTTCGTGCGGCGGTAATCCCATCATTCCAACTGTCGTCCTTGTAGCTACCGCCATCGACGATGGGATCCTGAGGATTGCTTGGGCAAAGCAGGGCTGGCAGAACTTTTCTACGAGCGCGTACAAGGGCCGCAGGAGAACTTGGTCCAAAAAGACTTCCACGTACATTTGCCGGATCCTTGTAGTCCAAGTCTACCGATCCATACAAAGCGGCTTGGTCAAAATAGGGCAGCAATAGGACTGTCCATCCCAAAGACGAATAAGTGGTGTTGAAATTCACTCCGTCCTGCACGCTCGCCAACCGATTGCCCGGGAATATTCTGTGTGTGTCGTGATAGTTGTGCATAGACAATCCCAACTGCTTGAGATTGTTCTTGCACTGCGTGCGGCGAGCCGCTTCGCGAGCCTGCTGCACTGCTGGCAGCAAAAGCGCGATCAAAACAGCAATGATTGCAATGACCACCAACAACTCGATCAGCGTGAACGCCCGCGGCCAACTCGGGCGCCGAAGAACCGAGCCAAACTTCAACTCTTTCATCATCAATACCTCCAAGAAATAGGGAAACTGAGGAACCAGACGAAACACGAAACTAAAACCTACAAGGCAATATCGAGAACATTTTTGCCAGCCTTCACTTCGAAATCTTTGGGTGACGTCGTTGGCGATGAATACTCTTCGGGAAACGGCTTCTCAATTTTAGGCGGCCCGGTGACAGCTCCGACAGCTCCCACTCCAGGCAACGTTTGCATTGCCCCGCCCGCCCCGGATCCAGATTGTAACTTAGCCCCCGACGCTGCCATTCCTTCCATCGCTTTTTTCATCGCATTTGCGCCAAGCGCCAGTGTCACTTTGTATTTTCCAATTGCCGCGCCTGCTCGATCATTGTTCGAGTTGACTTTGAAGGTTCCGTCGACACCCACCTCTCCGGTAGCGGAAAAACCTTTTGAGTCGAGAGGGTTAAGAACGACCAGTACTCCCTCAAGTGAACCCTTTGCTCCGGTGATTTTCCCAGAAACAGGATGCAGACTCGGCCCGCCGGAACCGCAGCCCATCATCCCAACGGCCACGGATAGTAGGAGTGTGCTTGTGATCACAAAACTTGGTTTCATCAGCTGCGACCTTGTGTAAAATCAAAAAGAATTTGGCGATGGGCGTGAGCATAGCCATAACCAGATCGAAAAGGGCTGATAGGGTAGCCGACAACAAATCGCAAGAACAACCCAAAACCCATAGGCATTGCGACTTTAGTTCCCAAGCCGTGATCGAGTGAGCCACCGCCGCTGGGGGGCTTGGAACTCGAAACACTTTACCTCCGGGGGATATTCGGCATTGACGTTATCAACGGCAGGCCCCCCGCCTCGGAAACCATCAATTCGCATGCTGACTCAAAGGCAAATGACGTTCTGAGCAGAGTGGCCTCCAAGCTCAATTGAAATCGCCGACTGCACCGTGACCAGTACCGCTCCCGCTTGACCGCTGTAAGTGAGGCGTGTAGCTTCGTCGCCGTCTTGCGGGTGTGGTTCAATGGTAGAATGAAAGCTTCCCAAGCTTTAGACGGGGGTTCGATTCCCCTCACCCGCTTTCGATTGAATCCATCGCAACCCGGTCCCTCTCGGCCGGGTTTGTTTCATTAAGAGTGTTCCAAGTTGAGGCCCGATCATGATCGTTTCGCTCGATGGTGTTGGAA
>CAMAYU010000211.1 GCA_945862235.1 Schlesneria paludicola DSM 18645 | reverse complement strand
GAATCATCCACCAGAACCGCACAAAGCACGGCCGGGCGAAGGGACGCACCGACCGATGCCGACGGCGAGGAGAATCTCCACCAACCTGGTGAATCCAATTGTCTGCATCCAACTCTTGACAACTCGTTCTTCATAGATGGCTGGGGTCGGCGCCCCCCCCAGATTGGGGTGAATCCCGCTTCGCGGGGGGCCGCGAAGCGCCGACCCCAGCCACACTCGGGAAGTGATTGGGGCCCCGTTCCTAAGCTGATCAACCGCCGCGACTGCGCGCTGTATCGGCCTTGAATTCTGAGGCGCTCATCCACGGCGTACCCACAGTTTTGCCATTTCACGCAACACCGATAGACCCTCGACACTCCGATTTCGCCCGCCTGCGTCATCACGGTTCGCGTATTGCGGCCGTGGTGCGATTTGTTGATTCCGCAGCCGCAGGTCCGGCTCGGCTCGCTTTTTTCGACGTCGGCGCCCTGCACCTGCAGAGACATCTCCAACGTTCGCCGCGTTGCATCACAACCTTGCTTGACCGCCTGTTGCTCGGCAATGCTCAGCACAGTTCCATCCGCCGCCGCATCGCAAGCCGCATTCAAGGCCCGAAAATCCATCACCGCCTGTTCGGCAATCAACCGTTCATTCGGCGTCAAACCAACCCCAATCCATCCCTGACATCGTTCGGTCTCCTGAAGTATTTTCGTCCCAGAAAACAGCCAAAACACCGCAGCCCCCCCAATCGCGAGGTCAAAGAAAACTGCACCCCATTTACAACGGGTTGCAGTCGTTAATTGGTGGTCAGTAAGAGAGGAGATGAAGTTCAAGCACCCTCTGAGGTCGGTGATGTTGAGAACATCGAGCTCGGGCAAGTGCATGCCGGAACATTTGAGGTGTTGGCTGGCGTGTTGATTGCAGATCGATTCGATCTGTCCCGAGCCGATCGGGAAGCCGTGTGCCTTGGCGGCGGAGTAGTTCATGTGCTGTCACTTGTCGATCACGTACGACAGCAGTAGTTCAAGGGCTTCGCGCGGGCGGCCTCGATTTCATGCGAGTTAGTCCGCAGCCACTCGATCAGCCCAGCACAGCCGCCATCCAGACAGGTTCGCTGGCGTGACACCAGTTGAGGATGCCGGTTGCGTCACTGAAGTGGTGGGCATGGATGCCCCAGCACTAGGCACCAACTTCCGACGCGAAGAACTTCTCATCGGCCTTACCCTAGCCACAACTGCATGGCCAATAGCGAGAGGATGCTACGAACTCTTTGGCAGGCTCGCGGTCTTCCAGACCATTCTGCATGTGCCATGCGTTCGTTGGCGTCCTGCCAGTAGAGTACTTTCAACTGCACGCGCCAGTGAAGACGGACGGTTCTGGAGAGAGATTCCCAATTGGGCTGGCTATAATTGCTACCCGCTTCGCGGCCACGTTGTAGTTGTCGACACAAATCCACCGAGGAGAAACAACGATGAAAAACAGGACGAGGACAATGGGCTTGTGGCTAGGGCTGAATTTGTTCGCCTGGTCAAACGGGGTGGTCGCCGTCGCACAGGAAACGCCCAAGACTCCAACGAAAACGGGGGTCGCCGGTCACGACAAACACGAAGCCGCAATACGCGAGTCGGTGGCGGCGTTCGTGAAGGCGTACAACGCGCACGATGCCAAGGCGGTGGCGGAGTTGTTTCTGTCGGAGGCGCAGGTCGTCAATGAGGACGACAGCACCATTCAGGGTCGCGCCAACATTGAATCGCTGTTTGCCGGCGTGTTCGAGGAGAGCCCGCAGTCGAAGATCGAGGTGTCGATTGAGTCGATCCGCTTTATCGGCACCGCGCTGGCCATCGAGACCGGTTCGACGACGACCTCGTCACCAGTCGAGCCGCCGGAACGGGGGCGTTACAGCGTGCTGCATGTGCTGCGAGACGGGAAGTGGTCGATGGGGCTGGTTCGCGACATGCCGACCGAGCCGACTCATCGCGAACACCTTCAATCGTTGGCGTGGCTGGTCGGCGATTGGATCGACGAGAGCCGCGAGGGAGTCGTGAAGACCTCCTGCCGCTGGGCCGACAACAACAGCTTTTTGTTGCAGGAGATCACCGTCCGCCAAGCTGGCCGTGACACAATGAAGGTCACCCAACGCATCGGCTGGGATCCACTCACGAAGCGGTTCAAGTCTTGGATGTTCGATGCAGAGGGCGGCTACGGCGAGAGTACTTGGACCGCAACCGAGACGGGCTGGCTCATCAAGGCGACGAGCGTCCGAGCCGATGGCTCGACGGCCTCCGCCACGAATCACATCGAGCCGACGGGACTGGATCGCTATGTGTTTCGCTCGGTGGATCGAGTTGTCGGGAACGAGGTGTTGCAGCCGGTCGAAGTCCATGTCGTGCGACAACCGCCGCAACCGAAGTGATCGGGCTCGCGGTTATTTGTTCAGTTGCTGCGCATTTCAAAAGACGAATGGGACTGCGGAGCCACGAGTGACTCTTTCGGTCCCCTCTGTCAGGCACATGGCGGCGCAACTCGCTCTGACTACTACATGCGGACGATCGACCTCTTAAACTCAAAAAACTCGAACGGAGACGTTCCGATGAAGACACGAATTGGGATCACGATCATGGCGGCATTGGTTGCCGTGGCAATTGGTTCGACAGAGTTTGCCTTTGGGCTTGGCGGACGCGGTGGTGGTGGTGGACGGGGCGGGGGCGGGGGATTCGCAGGTGGGGGTGGGGGCGGGGCCCGGCCGAGTGGCGGGGTTTCCGGCGGAGGCGGAGCGCGGCCTTCAGTCGGCAGCTCACCGTCGTTTAACCGTCCAAGCGCTGGTGGTGCGAGACCTTCGATGCCCAGCACTCGTCCGAGTACAGGGGCAGGAGCGGGAGTTGGTTCGAGACCGAATGTTGGTGGCGGGAACATCGGCGTGGGAAATCGACCGTCGGTGCAGCCGGGAACCCGACCGAACATCGGAACGGGTCCCGGATCGCGTCCGACGACATTGCCCGGCAATCAACCGGGAACCAGACCGGGACAGGGAATTGGCTCTGGGCAAGGCGTTCCCAATCGACCCGGTGGGCCGACGATCAATAACAACAGCAACAAGATCAACATCAACAGTAATAACCGGGTTGGTGTTAATAACAGCCGCGTTGGCGTCTCGCAGCAGCCAGCTCGGTTGCCGGGATTGGGAACCGGAAACGCCCGCTTGCCAAATCAAGGAGCTGGATTGCAGGACCGCGTGGCGAATCGGCCCCAGTCACTGCAAGATCGGCAGGGCAGTTTAAGTGATCGCATGACTTCGGGACGCGAGGACTGGCAGAACCATCGACAAGACATGCAAGGTGATCGCCAAGACTGGCGCGACAACAATCGCGAGGACTGGCAGAACTTCGCCGACGATCATCACAATCACCATGGCGATTGGTATCACGGTTGCTGGAATGGCGGCTGGCATGCGGGTAACGCTTGGAATCACATGTGGGAGCATCATCCCGTTGCGGCCGCGTTCGGTGTGACCGCGTGGGGCGTGAATCGTTTGGCGTACGGCTTCGGCTATTGGGGCTATGCCAATCCATACTACGCGTCCAACGGAGGCGGCTACGACTACTCGCAGCCGCTGGTGGTCTACTCAGACAGCGGGACATCGACGGCTCCGGCCGACACTGTGTCTGCGCCAGCCACGGCTCCAGCCGAGCAGGCCGATCCTGGGATGACCGCATTCAATGATGCCCGCACGGCCTTCTATGAAGGCGACGCCGCGAAGGCGCTCGCGCTGCTCGACATCACGCTGAAGACCATGCCGCGAGACACCGTCGTCCACGAGTTCCGTGGACTCGTGTTGTTCGCTCTGAAGAAATACCCGGAGTCTTCCGCCGCGATCTACGCTGTCCTTTCGGCCGGTCCTGGCTGGGACTGGACGACGATGAGCAGCCTGTATCCCAGCGTCGATGTTTACACGCAGCAGCTTCGCGCGCTGGAGGACTTCACGAAGGCGAACCCCAAGTCGGCGGACGCTCACTTCCTGCTGGGCTATCTGTATCTGACGGGAACCCACGCGGATGCAGCCTCGAAGCAATTCAAGCTGGCTCAGGCGCAGTTGCCCAGCGACAAGTTGCTGACTCAGTTAGTGGCGATGACAACTCCGCAGGATGAGTCGAAGAAGTCCGAGCCCGCGACGCCTCCCATGCCCGTGGATGTGCCTGCGGAAAAAGTGCTGTCCGCCGAGAAATTGGTGGGAACATGGAACGCGACGAGCGACGGAGCCACGTTCCAACTTGATCTCTCTAAGGACGGCAGCTTTATCTGGACGTACTCGCGCGGCAAAGACAAGCAGTCCGTGAAGGGGGTCTTCGCGGTGGATCAAAACAACCTCGCCATGGAACCCGAAGCCGGCGGCACGATGCTGGCTGAGATCGACCTCACCAATCCTTCACAGTTTCTCTTTAAGATGATCGGCGGTGAGGAGCAGGATCCCGGTTTGCAATTCAAGAAGAGTTAGCAGCCAGTCCAAAGTAAGGTCGTCTTTCACACCAAGATGAGAACTTTTGAATTGTGGCCGAGTTGCTCCGTGACTCGGCCACAATGAATCTCAGCCTCTCCGCGCAGGAATGCCGAGTCGCGGAGCGAATGGCGACGAGTGACGTAGTTTTCCTTGAGCAGTTCGTTTCACTACCGAAAATGGAGCCAGCAACAATGACTGGCGCTGGCCGTATCGTCCCACTTCCACCGGCGTTCGCCGAAGTCACATCACTTTCTAAGGTCGTCGCCATGACTCGCCGCATTCTGGTTGCTGTTGTTCTTCTTGCATTTTCCGGTTCCGCGTTCGCGGCCGACGAGTTGTTTTGGCGAGTCCCCGCCGCTGCGAATGCCGTGGCACTGGTGAATGTGGAGGGCTTGTTCAACAGCAAGCTGGGCGTGAAACAAAATTGGGGTCGCCGCTACTACAGTGACTACGCGAGTGGTTTGGTCGCGTTTCCACCGACGGTCCAGACAGCCGTTCTCGCCGCCAAGATCGACGCCGAGTCGATCAGTGCGGAATGGGAACTTGGCTTGGTTCGGATGAAGCAACCTTTCGCCATGAGAAAGTTAGCCGAAAAGGAATCGACAACGCTCGAAAAATTGGAAGGGCATTCGTTGGTCGTTGGCGATCAGCGTGCGTACTTCATCGAGCTGCGACCGCAGACGGTCGCTGTGACGAATCATCAAAGTCGACAGGACGTGGCGCGGTGGTTGCGAGCCACCCGCGACAGCCAGCAGTCGGCAATGTCGGATTACTTGAACGAGGCACTGAACGGCCCTGAAGCGAAGGGGCAGTATCGCTTGGCGCTCGACCTTCAAGATGTCCTGCACCTAGACCACGTCAAGCTTCGATTGCAGAACTCCCCCCTGTTGAAGAACGAAAAGTTCGACCTCGATGAACTCGCCACACTGATCGCCGGCGTGCGCGGCTTGCAGGTTCAAGTGGAAGTCGGCGAGTCGATCGAAGGCTCGGTGCGGATCGACTTCGCCAGTGAGACGGCCGCGTTCACACGTCTGCTTCCCAAGCTGGCTCTGAGTGCGTTCGAGAAAAACGGTGTCGCGATCGACGAGTTGCCGGGTGCCAAGGTGCAATTCGGCGAGAAGTCGTTGACCTTTGAATGCACGTTGTCAGAAACCAGCCTACGACAAATCATCTCGCTCATTCAGCCGTCGGTCGGGCATCTGGATGACGGCTCGGCGGACGGTGAATCGTCACGCCAAGCGATCGAACTCACCGCGTCGCAACGTTTTTACAAGGCGATTCAAACGCAACTCGCGGATGTGGAGAAGCAAGCTCGCAAGGCTCGCGACTATGCGTCTTCCGCCCACTGGTTTGAGACGGCGGCAAAGAAAATCAGTCAACTTCCCAGCCGTGATGTGGATCCCGAATTATTAAATTGCTCCACCAGCGTCAGTACAAAACTGCTTGCAATCTCGCGATCCTTGCGCGGCGTCCCGCTTGATGTTGGTGCTTTGCAATTCGCGAAGAAACAAGAGGTCTACGTCTATCCGAACAACTTCTATTTCAACACCCCGTGGACGAATCGCCCCTTCAGGTACGGCGCGGGCTATGCGTTCGCACTCAACCGCGTTGAGTACCACAACAACTTCGCCGAGATCGAAGCCAAGCAGGCCAGTGTCATCGCCGAATCCGAAAAGGACCGCCAAAACATTTGGGGCATCATCGTCGATGAAATGTCCGTCATCCGGAGTTGGCTCTCCCGAAAATTCGAGACGGAGTTTTGATACTCCCGTTCACTCCCCTCCCCTTCATGCTCATTTCTGTAACTCATCGGTCATGCACCATGGCATCACTTCATCGGGTCTCGCCTGTTTCAAGTTCGGGTGCCACGGCCACGGTGGTCGCCGACGCCTTGCCTCATTAACAAAATCAGGAAAACCATCATGAGACGCGCCTGTCTCATTCTGTTCGCGTGCGCCGTGTTCGTCGTCAGTCACTGCGTCCCGGCGAGGTCGGATGAACTGCTGCGGCGAGTCCCCGCTTCGGCCAATGCGCTGATGGTGATTGACGTGAAAGCCCTAGCCATCACGCCGCTGGCCGTGCAGCAGGGATGGAATCGAAAGTTGGAGGAGGCCAATGCCGATCGTCCGCTGATGCTGCCGCCCGAGGCCGACCGCATCCTGGTCGCCGCGCATCTGGACGCGCATCGTGAGATGAGTGTCGTGTGGGAGTTGGCGGCGATGCAGTTGGCCGAGCCGATGGCCATGCGTTCGGTCGCGCGGGCCGAGGGTGGCGATCTGGACAAGATCAACGGCCTCGAAAGCGTGTGGACCCCCAGCGATGCATACTTCGTCTCGCTCGAACCCAAGCTGCTGGGCGTGATGTTTCCCGCGAACCGGCAACTGTTCTCGCGCTGGGCGCAGCTCGGCAAGGGGAACGCCTCGCTCGGCGTCTCCAAGTATCTCGCGGACGCCGAGAAGGCCGTGAACACCAAACGTCAGATCGTGCTCGCAATGGATCTGGCCGACTCACCGCAGCCGCATCGCCTGCGCGAATCTTTGAAGCAGTCGGATGCGCTGCGCGGCGACGAAACGAAGCTCGAAGCCTACGCGAAACTCATCGAGGGGATTCAGGGCGTGACCGTGCAGTTGTCGATCGACACGACGGCAAAGGGGACGCTGACCGTCGATTTCCGCGACAGCCCGCAGGTGCTCGGCACGCTGGCCAAGCCGCTGCTGCTGGAAACGCTCGACGTGTTCGGAGCACATCTGCCGGACCTCGATTCGTGGGCGTTCAAGTTTCAGAAGAACTCCCTCATGCTGGACGGCACGTTTTCGACGGACGGCCTGCGGAGGCTGTTCAGCCTGCTGGAGATTCCATCGACCAAGTTCGGCACGCTCAAGGACGAGGATGTCAGCGCGGAGAAGAGCAGCCCGTCGCTAACGACCAAAGCGGCGAAGGCGTATTTCAAGTCTGTGACTGCGCTGATCGACGACCTCCGCAAGACGCTGGGTGACACGCGCGACAACCATGCGGTCTGGATGGAACGCTACGGCCGCAAGGGGAACGTGGCTGGCAATCCACTCGCTGCGTCGCGAAGCGAAAGAGCCGGAGGCTCGGTTGGGATCACTGGTCAGTGCCGTGCTCGGCCTGCTGGCGTTCATTCTGGCCTTCACGTTTGGAATGACGGCCTCCCGGCTTGATGATCGCCGGCAACTGTTGCTGCAAGAATCGAACGCCATCGGGACCACCTACTTGCGTGCCGGATTGTTACCTCAACGCCAGCGAGACGATATCCGTAGGTTGCTGCGCGAATACGCGGATGTTCGCCTGAAGGGAACGGTCGCCAACATCGCCGAAACATTGGCGCAGTCCGAGCAACTCCACCGTCGCCTGTGGTCGCAGGCAGAATCATTGGTCCAGGCTGACATGGACTCTGAGCTGCGCCTCCTGTTCATCACTTCCTTGAATGAAGTCATTGATCTGAACCAGAGCCGCAAGACGGTCGCTCTGCTCTACCGTATCCCCGGACCGATCTGGATGTCGGTCTATCTGTTATCGACCCTGACGATGGTGGCCCTTGGGTATCAGGTCGGCATGGCTGGCTCGCGATGGCTGCGGGGGATGCCGGTGCTGGTGGCGGCATTCTCGTTGGTGATTGTGATGATCGCCGACATCGACCGTCCCGGTGAGGGGAACATCCGGGTGAGTCAACAGCCGCTCGCGGACGTGCGACAGATGATGTCACAAGACGCGCCGTGAGTTATCGCTCGTCACCAACTGACTGACTGATAGTTCTCCCGCATCCTCAAACGCATCGACGACTCGGGTGTTCCGAATTCCTGTGGCCACTACGCGGCGGGGGCACTCCGTTCGCTTGGGCGAAGCAGATCGCCGGCAGTTACGGTGGCACTCGCAATGGCATGGTCACCCATTGGCCGAACGGGATCAAAGCCAAGGGCAAAGTGCGGTCGCCGTGGCATCAGGGTGCAGTCGTTGATTGGTGGCCCCCCAACAAAGCACTGTGAAACAGGGACCTCTGAGAAGGTAGCCCTGTCGCTCCGCGACAGGAGGCACGACGAACTGGGAACGTCGATCTGTCGAATCGCCTCAAATGAGCGACGAATGCCTGTCTGCGATCCCGCTTCCTGTCGCGGAGCAACAGGGCTACCACCAATGAACGACGACACCCGTGGCATCACATTATCGACATCGGGCCGACGAAGGTGTGGATGTCGGCACGGATGGTGAGACCCGCGTGACCGACGACGACAAAGTGGGCGACAACAAGTTCACCGGCAAGATCCACAAGGCGACGGTCGAGCTGAAGTGACCTTTCGTCGGGTGATCACGCTATCTGACTGAATCTTGACCATGTGGCACGTTTCAGTCGGATTCTTGTCCACCATTGAGAATGCGGTGAACCTGATTCACAGGCTTGAAGCAACACGATGCCTCTCGCGGGCGTGAGTGAGATATTTTTTGGCGAGCCGTGTGCCGTCAGGCCACGGGTTTCCTGAGACGATCAACAATCCACAGCGTGACGGCGTGCGGCTCGCCAGTCTCTCATCTTGGGCTGAATAAGCTGCGGCGCACGCGGACTCACTGTCGGCAGAAACATCACCGCACGGCACAGACTGTGCATTCGGAGTCCCTTCTTGATGTCCTCGATGGACCGGGTGAGCCGGCCCGCTGCCAACGTCTTCCGATACGAGAGAATTTCATCAATTCTTCTTGGAATCACGCTTGATAATCACGATAGCTGTCGCAATCTTGATTATCGATTGCGCTCGCAACTTCACAATTCCTAGTTTTCAACTGGCTCAATTCTGCTCGATACCTAGAGTCCTCCGGATCATGTTTCGTCGTCTCGGTGGCCCCACTGTGAGTGCTGCTGGTGTCGGTTAACAGCCTGTTCTGCTTCAGGCGGTGATGAGTGAGATGTTTAGGCGAACCGTGTGCCGTGAGCCCACAAGTTTCCTCCGGTAATCAAGAACCCGCAGCCTGACGGCCTGCGGCTCGCCAATGTCTCCTGTTTGGCCGCGTGATGCATGACCAAAACGTCGGCCAGTCTCGCTCACTTTTACGGAAGCTCGCTCGACGAGAACGACATGAAACAGAACCTGTTAATGCTGGTTGTGGGGCTGATCGCGTTCGCGATGGTGTTCTCGCTCACCAAGGCTCGGAACTCGTCGCGCGAGGATCGTGCGAGCCGTGAGTCATCGGGAGTCGCTGCGCCGGGCGAGACCGTGCCCGTCGTCACGCAGGCCGTGGCTTCGACGGACGGCATGGTGCGGATTGCCGGTGGTGAGTTCACGATGGGGACCGATTCGGAGCTCGGGTGGCCGGATGAGAAGCCGGCGCATCGCGTGCGCGTCGATGGGTTCTGGATCGACGAGACGGAAGCGACGAACTCACAGTTCGCCGCGTTCGTGGAAGCCACCGGGTATGTGACGACGGCGGAGAAGGTTCCGTCGCTCGAGGAGATTCTGGCGCAGTTGCCTCCGGGGACGCCCGCTCCTTCCCAAGACAAGTTGGTCGCGGGATCGCTCGTCTTTACGATGACCGACGGTCCGGTGGACCTCAAAGATTTCTCGCAGTGGTGGAAGTGGACTGTCGGTGCGAGTTGGAAACATCCCGAAGGGCCGGACAGCAATCTCGATGATCGTGCTCAACATCCGGTCGTGCAGGTCTCGTGGGATGATGCGGTCGCGTATGCGAAGTGGGCGGGCAAGCGACTGCCGACCGAGGCGGAATGGGAAATCGCGGCGCGCGGCGGATTGATCGATCAGCCGTATGTTTGGGGCGACGAGAATCCGACCGACAAAGCGGGATTCGCGAACATCTGGCAGGGAGTATTTCCGCACACGAACTCGAAGACGGATGGCTTTGTGCGGACCGCTCCCGTGCGATCATTCAAGGCGAACGGCTTCGGCGTGTACGACATGGCGGGCAACGCGTGGGAGTGGTGTGCCGATGCCTACGACCGCGATGCCTACGCTCGTCGAGCCGGTTCAAAAGTGATTTCCAACCCGCTCATCGAACGCGGGTTTGATCCCCGCAATCCCCGCACGCTCAGCCGCGCCCAGCGTGGCGGATCGTTCTTGTGCAATGACAAGTATTGTTCACGCTACCGGCCGAGTGCTCGGCACGGCTTGTCACCCGACACGGGGATGTCCCACGTCGGGTTTCGTTGTGCGAAGTCCGAGTAACGTGGCGGACGCTGCCAGCGTCCGCAGCCGACCGACGCAAGCTGCGTCGGCCACGAGTGTGTCGAAACTGTTTTGAGGAGAAGCTCTATGAGATTACCGAGGCAACTTCAAACTGTGGCCGTGCTGACGGTGGGGGCCATGTTTGGCTACCTTGCCGCGTCCAGCGAGCCACGCACCGCCGCGCGAGCCGATACCGCTCGCAACGTGAGCGGCATCGTCGCCGAG
>CAMAYU010000210.1 GCA_945862235.1 Schlesneria paludicola DSM 18645 | reverse complement strand
GGAACGCTGCGGTGGTTCCAACAAGCTGGCAGCGACCGAACCGACCACGCCTACACGATCGCGTCAGACAGCCAAGGCAACCTGTACCTCTCCGGAGCCTGCAGCGGAGCCGCGAAGTTCGGCAGCCACGCGATCCCCAATCGCGGCAGTAACGACGTCTTCCTGGCCAAGCTGAAAGCGAAGTGACGTGCGGGCAACCATCGGAGGCTGCCATGAAGAACGAGAAAACCAATGGGAAGCATGGGAATGATGGAAAGCACAACTCCCATTCCTCCCAGAAATCTCATCAACCAGTGCAACCGCAGCCAGCACCACCCCCCGATCCCACCCGCGTGCTACCGCCGCGCGGCGACTATCAAACGCTGCTGTTCTTTCAGAAAGCAGGGATCGTTCACGACGTCGCCTTTCGCTTTGCCCACAAGTATCTCTCCAAAGGCGATCGAACGATCGACCAGATGATTCAGTCCGCTCGGACAGGAAAGCAGAACATTTTGGAAGGGAGCAAAGCCGGGACGACGTCCAAGGAAACCGAAATCAAACTGACCAACGTTGGCCGCGCCAGTCTGGAAGAGTTGTTGGCCGATTTTCAGAGACGCGGCGTTCAGCAAGAAAACGCCTACGGAACCGAAGGAATGATGGCAATCGCGGCATGGCGGGCTTCGCGGTCAGCAGGGGCTTATCCAATTGCGACATCAGGTGGGTCGATACTGTCGCGACTGCTCGAAGCTGTTGCGAAGACGCGGGCGTTCTGTCGTGAAAATTCGCAACCGAGCTCTCAGCCTATGGTTTTGTTTTTTCCACCGTCAGTTTGCGGCGGTAAATCTTCGTGCCGTTCGCGATGTAGAGCGTGCTGTGATCGGCGCCCGCGAGGATGCAGGTTGTGAGAGGCTGATCTTTGTCGGGCTTTGGAAGCACTCCGCAGGGACGACCGGTGGGGTCGAACACTTGCACTCCGAGTTCGCTCGTCACGTAGAAGCGACCGACCTTGTCGACCGCCATGCCGTCGCCTTTCGAGTTCTGGATGTAGGGCGGAGCTTCGTTGAACTTGAACTCGCCTTTCGGGTCGATCGGCAGACGCATGGGCATCGTCGGCATCTTCGCGTCGAGCACTCCGCCGGCGTTGACTCGGAACGTCCATGTGTGAGTTCCGCCGTAGTCGGAGACCGCGAGCGTGCCGCCGTCGGGTGAGAGCGCGATGCCGTTCGGTTTGTTGATGCCCTTGTCGACGGCAGTGACTTCTCCAGTTTGCGGATTGATTCGCGTGACCTGCTGCGTTCCGGTTTCCGTGATGAGGATGAAGCCGTCGCTCGTCACCGCGAGGTCGTTTGGCTTCACGCCTTCCGCGACGACCTTCACTTCGCCGGTGCTCGGATTGATCGAGATCACGCGGCTCTTTGCTCCCTGACAGCCATAGAGCAGCGAGCCATCGGGATTGAATTCGAGACCGCTAACCGACTCTTTACAGATTTCTTTGGTTGTGCCATCAGTTCCGAGGCGGACGACCGACGGAGCGTTCATGTCGCAGAAGTAGACGTTTCCCGCTTTGTCCGAGCACAGCGCATCCGCGAAGCCGAGCCCATCCGCAGCGACTTCCCATGACTCGCCGAGAATCAGCAAGTTGAGCAGCGTCAGGTCGCCGCCCAGATCGCCTCGTGTATCGAGCACCGGAGTGTGAGCGTCCTTTCGCCAGAGCCACTTCATCGCCTCAGGGAACTTCGCACCGCCGAAGTCGGCGTTGTGCGCGTAGCCTTCGGCCCAGTCGAAGCGGACGTCGTAGCCCGAGTATTTCAGTGCCGACGCCATCTGCTGATTGGCCCACGGCCAGCTTCCGAACGCGTTGTCGACGTCGCCGCTCGTGTCGGCCATGTAGACGCGGATCGGCTTCGACTCGGTCTTGCGAACGAGCGACGGATAGACGTTGCCGCCTCGCAAATTCGTGAAGCTGCCAACGCTCGAATAGACCTTGTGGAAGAATTCGGTTCGCTCCCAAGCGGCGGTGAAAGCGCAGATCGCGCCGGAGCTTGA
Organism: Schlesneria paludicola DSM 18645; assembly: GCA_945862235.1. Taxonomy (GTDB): domain Bacteria; phylum Planctomycetota; class Planctomycetia; order Planctomycetales; family Planctomycetaceae; genus Schlesneria; species Schlesneria paludicola_A. The sequence continues at coordinate 8,898 of CAMAYU010000210.1, read as the reverse complement.
GCCGCCAATCGCGTGCATCTCAGGATCGTCCGAGATGGAGTATTTCTTACGCACCTCAGGCACGATCTCTTCCAGCAAGAACCGGACATAGCGATCGCCGAGACTGTCGTACTCAAGGCTGCGGTTCGAGTGCTTGCCTTTCTCTTGCGGCTTTGACTTCTCGTGCCCCGGATTGATGAAGACCGCGATCGTCGGCGGCATGTCTCCGCGAGCGATCAAGTTGTCGAACACCGTCGTCACGCGCCAGCGACCATTCGGGTTCTTCATCCCTTCGCCGTCTTGAAACACCATCAACGCAGCGGGCTTTTCGGGCTTGTATTGTGCGGGCACATACACCGACCAATCGCGCGTCGTATTGGCGAAGACATTCGATTCCCAGACCGGCATCTGCTCGACGGTCCCCTTCGGCACGCCGTCCTTCGCGACCGCGTCCGGATGCGGTTCCCAAGCGGGCTTCGTCTCGACGATCGGGATGTTCGTGCTCGGAGCGTTGTCGTCCCACAGCCACTTCAGAGCATCGGGCAGCAGTTCGCCGCCCCACTGGCCGCTGTGGCCGCCTGCGGTCATTTCGAGCTTGTACTTGTAGCCCGCGAATTGCAGTGCCGCCGCGAGATCCTGATTCCCCAGCGGCCAATTGCCATGCAGGTTGTTGAGGTCGTCGCGACCATCTTGCAGATAGACCTTGATCGCCTTCGGCTTGTCCTTCGTCTTGCGGACAAGCCCCGGATAAGCCCAGCCGCCGCGAATGTTGGTGAAGCTACCGATGTGACTCAGCACCTTGCCGAACTGCTCCGGCCTCTCCCACGCAATGGTGAAGGCACAGATGCCGCTGGAAGAAATCCCACAGACCGCTCGCTTCGCCGGGTCGCTCGAAACATTGAGTCCCTTCAGTGCGACGGGCAGAAATTCTTCGACCAAAAAGTTCGTATGACGGTCGCCCATCGAGTCGTACTCGAACGAGCGATTACTGCGATCCTTCGCTCCCTTCTCCGTCGCCGCGACGTTTCCCGGATTCACGAACACCGCGATCGTGACCGGCATCTTCTTCTGATGAATGAGGTTGTCGAACACGACCGGCACTCGAAACCCGCCCTTCACATTCGAGTACCCGCCACCATCCATAAAGACCATCAACGCCGCCGGCTCGTCGGCGTTGTATTGAGCCGGCACATAGACGCTGAAGTCGCGTTTCGTCCCCGGAAAGACCTTGCTGTCATTGAACTGCCCTGACGTGAATTTGCCCTGCGGCACTCCTTCCTGAACGACGCGATCAGGACGATCCTGCGACTCTGCTCGAACAACCAGAGCGGAGACCACGAAATAGAGACAGATCAAACCCTGCTTGAGATGTTTCATCACCGAACTCCGAATTGTTGGCTGGTTATGACGGTCGATCGTTCCGATTGAATTTTCAACACTTGAAGACGCACTACGCCAGGACGCTCTTAACCACGTCGCCGTGGATGTCCGTCAGTCGGAAATCGCGGCCTTGGAAGCGATGGGTGAGTCGGGTGTGGTCGATGCCCAACAGGTGCAGAATCGTGGCGTTCAAGTCGTGAACATGGACGGGATCGCGGACGATGTTGTAGCAGTAGTCGTCGGTCTCACCGATCGTCGTTCCCGTTTTCACACCGGCTCCGGCCAGCAGGATCGTGAAGCAGCGGGGATGATGATCGCGGCCATAGTCGGTCGCGGTCAGACCACCCTGAGAATAGATCGTGCGGCCGAATTCTCCGCCCCAGACGATCAGCGTGTCTTTCAACAGGTCTCGCTGCTTGAGGTCCTTGATCAGCGCGGCCGTTGCCTGATCGGTGTCCTTGCACTGGCCGCGAATCGCGGCGGGAAGACCGCCGTGATGGTCCCAACCCATGTGGAACAACTGAATGAAGCGGACGTCCCGCTCGGCCAGCCGTCGGGCCAGCAGGCAGTTGGCGGCATAGCTGCCGGGACGCTTCACGTCGGGTCCGTATTGATCGAGCACATGCTGCGGCTCCTTCGAGGTCTCCAACAGTTCGGGCACGCTGGTTTGCATGCGAAAAGCCATTTCGTACTGCGCGATGCGCGTCTGAATCTCCGGGTCACCGACCTGTTCGAAGTGTTGTTTGTTCAGCGCCGCCAGTCGGTCCAGCGTGCCTCGTCGAGTCGCGGGATCAACGCCGGGCGGGTTGGACAGGTACAGCACCGCGTCTCCCTTGTTGCGGAACTTCACGCCCTGATGAACGGAGGGAAGAAAGCCCGAGCCCCACAAGCGGTCGTACAACGGCTGGTCGTCCGGGCGACCGCTGCCGAAGGAGGTCAACACGACGTACGCTGGCAGGTCCTGGTTCTCGCTTCCCAAGCCGTAGCTCAACCATGAGCCGATGCTGGGTCGGCCCGCCAACTGATGGCCCGTCTGGCAGAACGTGATCGCGGGATCGTGATTGATCGCCTCGGTGTTCATCGTGCGGATCATGCAGAAGTCGTCAGCGATCTCCGACATGTGCGGCAACAGCTCGCTCATCCACATCCCGCCCTGGCCGTGCTGAGCGAACTTGAAGATCGACGGCGCGACGGGAAACTTCGACTGCCCCGACGTCATCGTCGTCAGCCGCTGGCCTTTGCGGATCGATTCCGGCAGGTCCTCGCCATGCCGCGCCTTCATGTCCGGCTTCGGGTCGAACAGGTCCATCTGCGACGGAGCCCCCGACTGAAACAGGTAGATGATCCGCTTCGCCTTCGGGGCAAAGTTCGGAAACCCGGGCAGAGCCGCATGAGCCGCCTGGCCAAGCAACGTTCCCAACGCCGCCGCGCCGACACCGGTTGATGCGCGTTGAATGAAGGCGCGACGATTGATCGCATCTTGAAGGGAGAAGGCATTCGGAAGCGTCATCAATCGGGCCTCTTGGTTTGTTGGATCGAGTACGCAGTTCTCAGTACGGTGTGCTGAGATCGCGCTGGCGTCACTCGCGCGTGACAACTTCGTCCAGGTTGAGCAACACGTTCGCGGTCAGGGTGTACGCAGCCAGTTCGGCGGGGTCGAGGTTGGCCGGGGGCTTGGAGTCTCCGAAAGTGATCAACTTCGTGGCTCCTTCACGGTCCTGTTGCAGGCGGGTCAGATCCGTCGTCAGTCCGTCGGTCAACACCTTCAGTTCGTTGACGGTCGGTCGGCGGGAGGTGGCGAATTGGAAGCCGCGTGTCAGCCGTTCAGCGGGCGTCGAGCCTCCCTCGGTCAGCATCCGCTCGGCCAGTTTGCGGGCCGCTTCGACGTACGTGATTTCGTTCAGCAGTGACAGGGCTTGCAGTGGTGTGTTGGTGCGGGAACGCTTAACAGTGCAGACCTCCCGACTGGGAGCATCGAACAGCAGCATCGATGGCGGCGCGGCCGTCCGCTTCCAGACGGTGTACATCGTCCGTCGATACAGTCCGTCGCCCGAGTCGTGCTTGTAGCCGCGCAGATCGCCGTAGCGGCTCGTTTCATCCCAGACGCCCTCGGGCATGTAGGGCCTCACGCTGGGGCCACCGACCTTTTCGACCAGCAGACCGCTGGCTGCCAGAGCCTGATCGCGCAGGGTTTCTCCGGACAGTCGAAACCGGGGGCCGCGGGCCAGCAATCGGTTCTCGGAATCGCGCTCGACCAATTCGGGAGTGACCTGCGACGACTGCCGGTACGTGCTGCTCATGACGATCAGCTTCTGGATCGCCTTCATATCCCACGGTTTAGCCGGTTGGCCAGCGACAGCCGGTGAGACGGTGGGCTGCATGAATTCGGCGGCGAGCCAGTCGAGCAATTCCGGATGCGAAGGGAACTCCGCCTGCGATCCGAAGTTTTCGGAGGTCTTCACCAGTCCCGTGCCGAAGAACCGTTCCCAGGCTCGATTGATCCAGACGCGCGATGTGAGTGGATGCGCCGGGTCAACAAGCCATTGAGCGAGGCCGAGTCGATTGCGTGGCGTTCCCTCGGGCAGCGCAGGCAGCGCCGCGGGCAGGCCGGCCGAGACTTTGTCGGCTCGCTTGTCGTACTCACCGCGCACGAGAATGAAGGCCTCGCGCGGATTCGGCAGTTCGCGCATCACCATCACGCTCGGTGAGGCTGCCATGATCTTGGTCTGTTGCTGCCGGAATGAGGTCACTGCCGACTCGGCCTGTTTCAGCGGACTGTCGATGTTGGCGCGAAAGAACTTTTCCAGCTCGGCCCGCTGTTCGGGCGATCGCTTGTCGGCCTCGATCGCCAGGATCTGCTTGAGCGATTCGGGAAACTTCGCACCATCCAGTTTGACGGTGGCCGGAGGGAGCGACGTCATCGACAACCGGAAGCGACCGATGTTGTGCTGGCTCAGCGCTTCGTGCTTCAGCCGCACGGTCAGAGTCGCGTTGGCAGGGACAGACAAAGCCGACTCAACCAGGAACATGGCATTGGTTTGATCGCGTCGCGTCGGTCCATCGACGGCCCACCCGTTGTTCGCGGCACCGTCCAGGACGAGTTCAATCTCCCAGCCCGTTTGTGAGTAGGTGGCTTCGGCCCGGTTGAACTTGGCATGCAGCGGAGCGGGCAGATCCGGTGCGGTGATCTCGGCCTCCACCGACGACAGCACGAAGTTGCCGTTTGAAAACCGACCGAGGCTTTGCTGAGGCAAGCTCGGATCGGGCAGGCACTCCAACAACAACCCGCTGAACGTCCCCGCAGCGACCGGCCCCGTGATGGTGTAAACGTCGTGCGGCGGGTTTGTGCCGCTGGCGAGATACGACCCATCCGGCTGGCGGGTGAGTTTGGTTTCGCCAGTCGCCGTCACGTCTTTGGGTTGCAGCGTCTTCCACACGACACCATCCTCGGACAGCTTCGCCTTGAAGCCCGGCTCCCACGCGGCGATGAATTGAGGCAGCAGCTGGATCGCATCGGCAACGCGTTTCTCGGCACCGGCGATCTCACCATCCAGCCGAGTCAGTTCGGCCTCTTGCTCGTCGGTCGGGACGGCGATCAGCGGGTCGGTGTTCTTCGTTTCACCCTGCAACGTGCCGCTTTCGGCGACGTTATTGAAGTACGAGAACAATTGGTAGAACTCGCGCTGCGTGATCGGATCGTACTTGTGATCGTGGCAGCGGCAGCAGTTGAGCGTCAGAGCCATCCACGTCATGCCGGTGGTCTCAACGCGATCGATCACGGTTTCCACTCGCCACTCTTCGGCGATGATGCCCCCTTCACCGTTGAGTCGGTGATTGCGGTTGAAGCCAGTCGCGATGTTCTGAGCGCGAGTCGGATTCGGGAGCAGATCGCCCGCCAGTTGATCGATAGTGAACTGATCGAACGGCAGGTTCTTGTTGAAGGCGTCGATGACCCAGTCTCGCCACGGCCACTGATAACGACTGCTGTCGACTTGAAAGCCGTTGCTGTCGGCGTAGCGGGCAAAATCGAGCCACTGCATCGCCATCCGCTCACCATAGCGCTTCGATTGCAGCAACCGATCGACCACTTTTTCGTAGGCGTCGGGCGATCGATCCGCCAGAAACGCATCGACCTCCGCAGGCGTCGGCGGCAACCCGGTCAGATCGAGCGACACGCGCCGAATCAGCGTCTCGTGGCTCGCCTCTGTTGAGGGCTTCAGTCCCTCTCGCTCCAGCCGAGCGAGCACAAACCGATCAACGGCGCTGCGCGCCCAAACGTCATTCTTCACGGCGGGGAGCGAAGGCCGCTGAACGGGCAGAAAGGCCCAGTGCCCCTCATACTCGGCCCCCTCGGCAATCCATTGCTTGAGCAGGTCGATCTGCCACCGAGTCAATTTCTTTCCGGACGTGGGAGGAGGCATCTGTAGGTCGGCGTCGGCCGCAATGATCCGCCGCACCAGTTCACTGACATCGGCCTTGCCCGGGACGATCGCGATGTCGCCCGATTCGGCCGCCTTCGTCGCGGCCTCCTTAAGATCGAGCCGCAATCCCGCCTGCCGCTTGTGCTCGTCAGGCCCATGACATTGAAGACAGTTGTCCGAGAGGATCGGCCGAATGTCTCGATTGAACGAGACTCTGCCGTCGTCGGCAAACCCCTTGATCGCGAAGGCCACCAGGAGACTCGTCACAATCGCGGTGCCTCGGCGGAGGCCATGAACAGCAGAACGGGAAACCATGCGAGCAATTCCAAAGGCGAGATCAAGTTGCCGGTCCGAACGCGGAGTCGTCAGTGGAACGAAGCAGCCGCGAACCGGCCGAGTACGATACAACCGCGCGTAATTTTCAAAAAACGTCACACGAGACCCGAGTGCTGGGCGTAGTGTGCGAGTGGCGACCGCGAAGACCCATGACATTCGGACATCGTTGGGGCGATTTTTACGCCACAGATGCCGGGGCGTTGACGGCTTCGAACTGATCTGGAGAGAGATAGTCGAGTGTCTGATGGAGACACTGGGGATTGTAAAAGGTTTCGATGTAGCGGAACACGCTGTGTCGAGCGTCTTCCAATTCCAGGAATTCTTCGTGGTTGGTCCATTCGTGCTTGAGGGACCAGAAGAAGCGTTCCATGGCGGCGTTGTCGTAGCAGCAGCCGGTGCGGCTCATCGAGCATTGAATGCCGAGCGTGTGTAGTGTGCGTTGGTAATCGAGGCTGGTGTCTTGGCAACCTCGATCACTGTGGCGCAGCAGGTCTTCTCCGGCGGGCGGCGTGCCTCGACGCGCGGCGCAGGGCCTCGCAGACAAGTTCCGTAGCCAGCGACGGACCCATCGCCCAGCCCACCACTTTGCGACTGAACAGGTCGAGTACGACCGCCAAGTAGACCCAGCCCTGCGTGGTCGCCAGGTACGTGATGTCAGTCACCCACTTGCGATTGGAAGCCGTCGCCGTGAAGTCTTGAGCGAGAACGTTCGGTGCGGGCACTCGTGTCGGATCGGCCTGAGTCGTGGTCGGGGTGAAGCGTCGCACGAGGCGACTTTTCAAGCCCAGTGTGCGCATGGCCTGAGCCACTGTGTTGCGGCAGGCCGCTTCCAACTCGGGCTGATCTCGCTGAGAAACCGCAATCGTTCGACTCCCGTAAATGCTGTGCGCCTGGGCACGCACCTGCCGCACCGCATGCTGAATCCGCGCGTGAGGACTCTCCAGCCGATCCACCCAAGCGTAGTAACCCGACTTGGAGACATGGAGGGCCTGACACTGTGCCGTGACAGAAAACAGCTCGCGATGCTGACGAATCCAAGCGTATTTCACAGCACGTCCCTCGCGAAATACGCCGTGGCTTTTTTAGGGGCCGTCCAAGAATATACCTCGCGCGGCGGAGAATGGCCGATTTTGGTAGAGCTTCTCCCCGGCATGAAGAGCCGAGAGGGCGGCTGCAAAGATGCGGTTGGGCGAGTTATCACCGGAGGTTTTGGCTGCATTGAATGCGGAGCGGTTTGAGCATCCGCATCCGGAGGTGCGTCGCAAGATGCGGCGGGTGTGGTTACGAAGCCAGGGCTTCGATCAGGCGACGTGTGCCACGATTGCGGACGTGTCGGTGCGTACTATATCTGCAGCAGTTTCAGGAAAGTTGGTTGAACCGACTGCGTCAGCTTCGCTGGACGGAGCCGACCGGACGTTTGTCGCCGCATCACCTGTCGCTCGAAGAGTAGTTTCGTCAACGACCGGCGGAGGCCGCCGACCGCATTCGTCAGCCGACGCAGGTGCGGATGTTTTTACGCTCGTTGGGAACCCGCTGGCGACGGATCGTCGCGATCGCCGTGCCTCCGAAATTGACGATCGAAGAACACGTCCAACGACAGGCGGGGCTCCTCGAACAGCAGTTGGAACCCAACCTGACCGAGGCTCGCGCAGGTAGAGGACACGCGTTCTTCGCGGATGCGACGCACTTGGTACTCGGCACGTTCTTGTGCTGCCTGTGGTGCTTCGAGCGAACCTTCGTGAGGGCGCCCTCGAGCCAACTACGCTTCAACGTGCTGATCGCCTAGGAGCCTGTCTTCGTAATCTTCGACAGGGGATGGCATAGGAACATCTGACGTTTTCGGAGTCGAGTGGTCGGTGGATTGTTCGGCAGGGAGGCTGGTTGTGAGCGAGAAGACGTATCGGGCGTGGCGGCCGGATCAGGCGTGGTTGTTGCCGCCTTCGCTGCGGGACTGGTTGCCGGAGGGGCATCTGGTTTACTTCTTGATGGATGCGGTGCGGGAGCTCGACATCAGTGCGATCACGGCTCATTACGAACGTGAGTTGCGCGGTTTTCCGCCGTTTCATCCGCGGATGATGCTGACGTTGCTGATCTTCAACTATGCGACGGGGACGCGGTCGTCGCGGAAGATCAGGACTCGGTGCGAGCAGGACGTGGCGTGTCGGGTCATCGTGGGCGAAGACCTTCCCGAGTTTCACGCGATCAGCGAGTTTCGTCGTCGTCACCTCGCGGCGTTTGAGTAGCTGTTCGTCGAAGTGTTGAAGCTGGCGTCGGCGTTGGGGCTGCTCAAGGTGGGACGGCTGGCGTTGGACGGGACGAAGATCAAGGCCAATGAATGCGTCGCGCCACGGTTTGGTTTCAAACCGCGCGATGAGCTACGACCGCATGCAGACCGAAGAGGCTCGGTTGCAGCAGGAGATTGGCGAACTGCGGGCTCAGGCGGAGTCGGAAGACCAGGCCGAGGACGCGCAGCATGGAACGAACCGTCGCGGCGATGAACTGCCCGACGAACTGCAACGTCGCGAGTCTCGCTTGAAGAAGATTCGCGAAGCCACGGCGGCGTTGGAAGAGGAGGCTCGCGCGAAGGCCGCCGCCGAGCACGAGGCGAAGAACCCCGCTCGCGCCGCCAAAGAGCAGGAGCCGCAGTCGATCAACCTCGACGAGATCAAGCCGGAACCGAAGGCTCAACGCAACTTCACCGACCCCGACTCGAAGATCGTGAAGGCGTCGAACAAGGGCTGGGACCCATGTGGCAATGCCCAGGTGCTGGTCGATGAATCGC
>CAMAYU010000209.1 GCA_945862235.1 Schlesneria paludicola DSM 18645 | reverse complement strand
GCGTTGTCTTTCCAAGTCAGCCCGAAGATCTCGTCGAGTCCCGTGGCGAACCGGTGAAACGACGGAGTCGGCTTCGGTGCGTCGATACCGTCGATGAAGAAGATCTCGCCATGCCGCGTGCCGACGGCGATTCGCCGATCAGGCAACACCGCGAACGCCCCGGCTTCGATGACGGTGTCCTTCGGCAACGGGATGCTGACGATGGGATAGAACTCACGCTCGCGCTCTTCGGTTCCCCAGCGTTCGCCAACCTCTTCGGCGCGCAGTGGCCCTAGTCCAGACACGGCGATCAGAAGTAGTAGGCAAAGCAGTCTTGTCAGGTGAGACAAGCTCGTTTCGAGCGCCGGCCCACCAACGAGGATCGACGGGTTTGATGGTGGACTGGCGCGGCGAAGCACCGCTGGTCCCACCCTACGCCGGGCACTATTTCTTGAGTGGTTCATACAAGAACTCCAGTGAGGATTTGCCTTGAGGAATTTGCAGTCGCAGCCGCGTCATCCGATCACTTCCTTGATGACGGTGCCGCCGAACTGGCTGAGCTGCTTGAAGCGGCCGGCGTGGTAGTAGGTCAACTTGTTGTCATGGAGTCCGAGCAGTCGCAGAAGCGTGACGTGGAAGTCGCAAATGTGAGCCTTGCCCTCGACGGCTTGCATCCCGAGTTCACCGCCAGATGCTCTACACGCCGCATCTCCAGGCACTTCTCGTGAAACAACGGGGCAACCCGGCGCACGAAAAGCTGCTCGGCCTGTTCATTGATCGGCGCAGTTGTTTGGCTTTGAGCACGCGGATCGCTGAGTAGCAACACGGCTGCCGTCAGGATCAGGGAAACGAGAACGCCAAGTGTGCGTTGCATTGGAATCGTGGCTCGCATTTCATGGACTCGAGGGGCTCGACAGTTCACGTCGATCCATTCGCGGTTCGCTCGGCTTTTTTCTTCCCCTTGCCTTTGGCCTTCGGTTTCGCGGCGTCACCTTCGTTCTTCGTGGGCATCGGGGCGTGTACTTCGGCTCGCCAGGCGACGAGGCGGGCGTGGAGTTCCTTGGTCTTGGCGGGATTCTCTTTCGTCAAGTTCTTCGTTTCACCGATGTCGTCGGCGAGGTTGTAGAGTTCCAGCCGGCCATCTTCGAGAAACTCCATCAGCTTCCAGTCGCCGATTTGGACGAGGCTCACCGGCGTCGTACGCCAGAGGCCGGGGCCTGAACCGAGATACCCGGGGAAGTGCTGGTAGATGGCATCACGTTGCAACTTGGCGGCGGGATCGCGGAACAATTTTGCAAGACTCTCGCCGTCGAGTGTCTGACGCGGCGGCGGTGCGGCGGCGATTTCCAGCAACGTCGGAAAAACATCCACATGAATGGTCGGGATGTCAGATGACGATCCAGGCGTCGTCACGCCGGGCCAGCGCACGATGAACGGCTCGCGCGTCCCTCCCTCATAGAGACTTCCTTTGCCGCTGCGCAGTGGAGCGTTGTCGGTGATGCCGCCGCCATCTTCGTCAGCCCCCTTGGCCTTCTTGCCCTTGGATTCCGTACCCGGATCGCGCTGGAGGCCACCGGGCCGGTTGTAGCCACCCACTCCGCCGTTATCGCTGGTGAAGATGAGCACCGTGTTATCGGCCAGCTTCAAATCATCCAGCGTTTTCATCACGCGGCCCACGCTTTCATCCACCGACGCAATCATCGCGGCATAGGTCGCGTTGTTGTGGCCGCCGACTCCGGGCTTGGGTTTGAATTTGGCGATCAAGTCGGCCTTCGCGTCGTGCGGCGAATGGACGCCGAAATGCGTCAGGTAGAGGAAGAACGGCTTGTCCTTGTGCCGCGTGATGAAGTCCACCGCCTTGTCGGTAAGAAAGTCGGCGAGGTACTGGCCCTTCGGATAATCGGTCTTCGGATTCGTCGCGAAGTCAAAGTGCTGGCCCATGCTGACGATGGCCTCATCAAAGCCGCGTTTGCCGGGTTGATAGTCTCCTTGCTGACCGATGTGCCATTTGCCGAACATGCCCGTCGCGTAACCTGCGGCCTTGAGTTGCTTGGCAATGATGTCGCGGTTGAGCGGCAGTTCGGTGACGTTGTCCACGGGCCGCAGTGGGCGTTTGCTCCAATCGAAGCGATCCGTCCCGCCGACGGTGTAGACCCCGGTCCGAGCGCCGTATTGACCGCTCATCAACGCGGCTCGAGTCGGCGTGCAATTCTGGCAATGATGATGGCTCAGGAGCTTCATCCCCTGCATGGCGAGCCGGTCGATGTTCGGCGTCTCGTAATACTTGCTGCCGAAACAAGCCACATCCGTGTAACCGAGATCGTCGGCCATGATGAAGATGATGTTCGGCCTCTTCGCAGGAACATCAGCGGCGTGGATCGCCGTCAGTGGAGCAAGCAGCAGGGCGATCAGAATTGAGAGCTTCACGAAAGTGCTTTCGAGGGCGATTTCAAAACCGTAGCCACGTTCGCCAGAACTTGGGCGAGCCTGTGCGAAATCTCCTGTCGGGTGGGACAAGCTCGCTTTGAGCGCCGGCCCACCAACGATGATCGACGCGATTGATGGTGGGCCGGCGCGGCGAGGCGCCGCTGGTCCCACGCTACGTCTACTTCTTGAGTGGTTCATAGAGAAACTCCAGCTTGGATTTGCCTTGGGGAAGTTGCAGTCGCAGTAGCAATTCGGATCGCTTCGGTTCGGCGGATAGCGATCGCAGTTTTGTTTCGGTCGCGGGAATCGTCAGCCGCAGTCGGCCGCTGCGGAAGACTCGCTCGGACTCGGCAGTGATGTCGCCCACGAGCGCGCGGAACCAGACGGTCTGCGGCGCGTGTGATTCCAATTGCAGGAATCGTTTGAGCTGGCGTTGCTCTTCGCTACCGACGGCGACCGACCGGTCTTCAATCGAGATCGAGCCGCTGCGGTACTGGAACGTCGGGATCGAAGACTCGCCCAGAAAATAACCTCGGAACTGATAGCCGACATTCTTCGGGTAGAGCGGATTGGGGTTCGTCTTCGCCTCTTTGGTCATCACCGGTAGCAGCGGCCACGGAGCGTTCTCATCGGCGAGGGCGACGAACGAGACATCCTGTGCCAGCGTGATCGGTTCGCTCGCAGGATTGAAATCGCCGGAGCCTTGCCCGCTCCAATTCACGCCAATGAATTCGCCCTGCCAGATGGCGGACAGCGTTCCAGTTTCGGCGTTGAAGGCGTAACTCAGCTTCTCTGGCAAACCGACCGCGATGCCTCGAAAGCCCGCGACTCGACTACGACCGCGATACGTCTTGGCTTGATCATCGACCGTCAGCTTCGTGCTCACGCTGCGAATGCCGGACGGATCAGCGGCGGACGTGCCGAGCGAGAGGTAGTACCAAATGGCTTCGATCTGCATGTCGGCGTTGCCGTCAAGAATTGTCTTGTGTGAAGCAACACCATTGGGCCATGCGGTCGGCATGACGGTTCGCGGACGGAACGCTCCGGGGTTGCGCAGGTAGCTGTTGAACCAGACGGGTTGCAGTCGCGGATAGCTCGTCAGCAGGTCGATTCCCTGATTCGTATGCGCCGCTTTGCCATTGAAGTTGTGACAGGCAACGCAATTCACGCCCTTGTCGCCGAGCAGTTCGCGTCCCGCCGCACGTAGCACCTTCTCGCGTTCACGCTCACTCTCGGAGCGACTCTCCGGGCTGGGGATCTTCATCTCCACGCCCTGCAAAACATCGAGCCGACTGAAGAGCGCGGGCAGATGTTGCAGATTGGCCGAGCCGTGCTGAGGCATCCGCGTCGCCATGTAATGGCGAACGCTTTCGCCATCGAAGAGCACCTTCTTCATCCAAGCGGGTTGCAGCTTCGCTCCAATCAACGTGAGCGGCGGCGGGATGCGACCGTCGTCGCCGAGTTTCAACTCGCTCCCCGCAAAGAACGGGTTATGTGCCTCATGCACGCCGCCGAAGTCCTCACGCACATGACACGCGACACAGCGAAAGGCCGTCAGCGTCTTTGCCACGGCGACCTTGTCTGAGTCCGCCGTCGGCACTGCTCGCAGCGCTGCGACGACTGCTTGCACCTGCTTGTCATCGAGATCGAAACGCGGGCTTCGAACGCGGGCTTTCGGCGCGTCCTGCTTCGAGACGCTCGCGTTCGACAAGCAGCCGCGAGTCAGGTTGGCTTTGCTCAGCGAACCAATCAGCGGAGCCGCGGCGATGCCGGATAGTGCATGACACGCAGCGCAGTTGAGCGATTGAAAGTGCTTTCGACCTTGCTCGACCAACGCGGCATCAGGAACGAGAGCCTGCGTCTGCTGAGGCTGCTCACCAATCAAATAACCCGCGATAGCCAATGCCTCAGCCGGAGTCAGCTTCATGTCCGGCATGCGTCCCGCGCTGCGAACCTTCAACGGCTGAAACAGAAACTCGCTGAGCGACCTCGCGCTGTACTTCGCCCCGATATGCCCGAGCGGAATCGCGATCGGCTTAATCGCCTTCTTCGCCGCGACTGCCGGATCATCATCGTCATCGTCTTGATCATTGCGCTTCGGCTTCTGCGGCTCGTCACGGAGTGCTTCCCTCGGACCATGACACGCGACGCAACCCACCGAATGAAACAGCGAGTTGCCGAGTTGCCGATCAATCGCTCCCGGAGCCTCTGTTGGAAAAGCGGCCTTCGATTGCGCGACCAAGAAGTGAGTCAGCGCTTCCGCAATCTGAGTCCGCTCCGCATCCGTAGACGAAGCCAACACATCCGGCATCGTCGTCCCCGGATGAGCCGCCGTCGGAGCCGCCAGAAACCGCCGCAGATAGTCCGCCGAGACCCGCGCCCCGACCTCCGCCAACTCCGGAGCCGCCTTCTCCGCAACAACCCCGCGCTCGATGCCGCTATGACAAGCTGCGCATCGCAATTCTGAAATCAGCAAACTCCCCGCCTGAACCTGACTCAGCGGATGATGCCCGGGCAACGACGCGTCGCCGGGTTCCGCCGAAGCCGATCCGATCATGAGTGCCGAGATCATCGCCCCAAGAGACATGAGGCCCATTACGGGACAAGTACCTGCCGTCATTGTTTAAGTCTTTCTGATTTATCGGTTCGCCGTAGCCGAGCAGTCATATGGCCTGCTGCCACCTGCTGCCGCACTCCAAGGAGAAACTTCAGCCTCTTGCCACAGGCCCTGTCTATCGACGGCCAACACGAGTGCCTCATTCCCACTCCAATCGCACGAAGGTCGGGGCCGGTCCCGTCCATGACGGTCTTCGAGTAGCGGTCGAACCGCGTTCTGAGAAGTGACGACAGATGCCGAACTGGTCGGCTCCGTCCCAGGATTTCAAGGCGACGTTGTCCGAGACAAAGTCTTGGGCTTCAAGAATGACCGATTGCTCGGCGTTCGAACCGGCGATCTCGCGCTCGCAGACGAATGTCTTGCGCGGGCCGCGATAGGAACGCCATTCGTTTTCGATGACGACGAAGCTCAGCGTGTTCGTCTTCGGCATCTTTAGTGTGAGCTTGAGCTTCGTTCCCTCACGGCCTCGCCAAACGGGGTCGGTCAGCTTGCGAGTCCAGAACTGGGCCAACGGCAGATGATCGCCGTTCGTCGCGTACCAATCGCGCAGCGCGGGCGACGACGAGAAGTCGTCGATCAGCGGGCTGACCTTGAGCGACGCAACGACGCCAGCCTCCAGCAACGCGGCGGGCTTCAAGGTGTGAAACTCACTGCTCAGACAGAGTTCTGTGACCGGCTTGCTGTGACCCGGAATCGCCGCGAGCGACTCCGGCTTCGCGAGCGTGTGATACACGTTGGCAAACGCGAAGAGCGGCAGGTCGAGCGCATGCAGCGGCAGTTTGGCGCGGAAGCTAGTGCCATCGCGCACCACATCGGCACTGCGCCAAAAGCGCGCGCGCGGGTCGGGGTCAACGCTGTAGAACATCTCACACCGAGCGACCGGCAGTGACTTCGCGTCGCCCGTGACGCGAAGCTCCGGCACACGATCGGCGGCTTGCAGGATCAGTTGCGTGGCCGGTGTCTTCGGCAACTCCGGACCACCTTTGAGATGGTGATCGAGCCACAGCGGCATCGCGATCGCGACTTCGGGACTGAGGCGATGATTGACGTGAGGCGTCCACGAGTACCGCAGCGCCTGATTCGGGATCAGCGCGTTCGTGCGATAGACGTCGTCCATCCAACCATGAAAGTCGTTCGTCGCGCTGCGATGCAGGACCGGGCAGCGAATGAGCGGCGCGTAACTCTCGAAGCTCAACGTGCGACGAAAGAGATCGACATCCCCTTTGATGCGATCCTGCTGAGCAACTCCGCCAAGGAACTCGTGCGGCTGCCAGCGCCAACCCGCTCCACCCACGCCGGGGACCGCGACCTTCACGCGGTTGTCAGTCCCGGCGACGTACATCGTGAGATTGCCGCCCATCGAATACCCGTGGACGCCGAGCCGCTGTGGATCGACTTCGGGCTGCTGCTCCAGAAACGTCAGCGCGCGCCGGCAACCGAGCGTGAGCAAGTACCAGTTGTTGTTTTTCGGATGCTCGCGATCTTCGAAGACCTGCAACGGCCCCGGCAGGATCGAGTCGTAGTGAGTGACGTTGAGCTGACTCGGATCGACCGCACCCCAATCGGTATTGGGATCACCCGGCTGAGCACCCTCGACCGAATTGAACGGAGTTTGCCCCGCCGATCCGCCCCAGTTCACCGACAGCCCCGCGTACCCGCGCGACACCAGCAACTTCACTTCACTCAAGAAGGCCCGCTGCCCGCCACCGTGAATGTGCATGACCGCCGGTAGTTTTTCGCTCTGATCTTTGGCTCCTTCGGGAAAGCCATAGATCGCCGTCATACGAGCCGTCTTCCCCTTGAACGTCCCGACAACAAACCGCACATGCCGAAACACGGTGCCGTCTTCTTTAAACTCACGAATGACCTCGGTCTCAAGCGCGTCCTTGCGCGGATCAAAGTCGGCCCAAAGTTGCTCGACGGTCTGAGGAACTTCCTCCGCACGCAACGCCGCAAAAGTGGAGAGCAGGAGTCCAACAAACAGAATTCGCGTGAGTGTCATCGTGTGTTGTCTTTGAGTCCGGTAATCACGAGGCTGTGTTTGGGGATCGTAAATATGAACGCCACGACGCACGAAGCGGTCATGCGCGAGTCGGAGCCGTAGCCGGCGTTGTCGCGGTTGGGCTGGTAATAGAAGCTGCCGTCGGTGCAATGGGCCATCGTGAACCACCAGCGGTTGGCGTCCATCAGCTTGCGAAAGCTGTCGGGATCGATGTTCGCGGCGAGCGCCGTGTAGGCCATGCCCATCGCAGGCGAACCGTGGGTATCGGGGAAGCTTTGCGGATGCTGGCCGATCACTTTCGCATGAGCCAGTGCGCGTTCGCGATAGACAGGTTCGGCATACGGACTGAGGAAGTTGGCGATGCCCGTGGCACCGGTTCGGCCCATGTCGGCCCAGCCATCGGGAGGCCCGCCGACTTGGTCGCCATACCAAACGTAACCGTTTCGTCCGGTCCCCTGCTTGAGAAATGCGAAGGCCGCATCGTGCGTCTCGCGATCGATCTTGATCCCGCAACGGTCCATCAACGAATACGCCAAAGCTCCCTGGCCGGTGAGCATCGCGATGGGACCGTAGCCCTCGAAGCCGGGGTTGTGTCCCCAACCGCCGTGCGAGTCCTTCGGGCCTTTCGGAAAGGAATCAGGATGCGATTTCTTCGCCTTCGGATTGATCTGCGACATGTGGAGGTACTGAGCCTTCGCCAGATGATCGTGGACCTCTTGCAGCTCCGGCAGCACCCATTTCTCGCCGGTGGCCAGGTGGTATTCGCAGAGGACAACCGCGGCACTCATGTAGGTCCAGTTCATCAAATCGCCGTATCGCTTGTCGTTCGGACGAGTCTCACGACAGTGCCAGCGCACGTTGCGCTCGACGGCCGACAGATATTTGTCGTTGCCGCTCGCCAGCAGCGCCAGCGGCGCGAACGTGTTGTGAACCGGATCGCCGAACGAGCCATCGTCCTGTTGATGCTTGGCGACGTACTCGAGCAGTTCGACCAGAATCTTGTCCGACTTAGCACACGTTCCCGGATAGGTCGCAGCCAAGCTGCCGTACTTCTCGCCGACATCGAGCACAACTTCTTTCGTCTCACCGCTGCGTTGCAGTGTCAGCGAGAGCTTGCCCTTCCCGTCGCCGCTCTGACACGCTTCGAGCACTTGAGCCAGTTCAAAAACGGGACCATCCGCACCGAAGACTTTCTCACCGTATCCATCACGGTGCGGTTCTTGAAACTTTCGCCCGCCCGCACCGACGACGAGGTCACCAACCTCAACCTGCCCACTGGCCGGTGATTTCGGAAAGACATACTTGATGAGCAGCGTCTTCGGTTGATCGGCTACCAACTGTGCTCGCAAACCCGTGAGACCCAGGTTGTAGAACCAACCGGGTACTTCCGCGTCCGGCCCCGAATTCGCTCGCTGCCCCCACGGGCTGTCGTTGCCGTGATAATCAACCTGCGCCTGCAACGGTGCCGCAACGCCAAGAAATACGAGGCACGCCAGTCGAAGCATCAGGGAACGGTTTGTCATCGTGTGATCTTTAAAACGAATTTGTGTTCGTGTCGGAATAACTGGCAGGAGAATGACGGCAGGAGAATGGTTCAAAGCAATCGAGCCGTAACTCAGCATTCTCTTGCCTTCATTCTTCTGCCATCTCGGACGCTGCGCACTTTCCCGGCCAGTTGTTCCACCATTGCTGGAAGAGTTTGAGTTGCGCTTCCGCAAAGTGTTTTTGACTGGGTGAGAGCCGATCGGATTCATTGAAATGCAATTCATAATCAGCATCACCGAGCAGCACGAGCAGATGCTTGTAGTACAGCACCAAGTCAGGCCCCTCGTCGAAGCGAGACAGCTCGGCGAGGGCATCTTCCAGCTCTCTCGCCCATCGCCGGGCTTCGACATCACCGGCTGCTGCTCGTTTGCAAAGCGCGACCAAGTGCAGCACTTCATGTGGCAGACAATTCCCGATTCCGGTGATCGCACCGACCGCGCCGCAGCGAATGAAACCGTGACACACTTGGGTGTCCACGCCCACCATCAGCAGGACGTTGCTGTCGGCATGAGTGATGTGCTCGGCGGCGTAGGTCAATGAATCCGCACCGCCGAATTCTTTGAAGCCGACGAGATTTGGGAACTCGCGCCGCAGATCGAAGAACAGGTCGGCTTTCGTCTCGAAGCCGTAGTACGGACTGTTGTAGATCACGGCGGGTAGATGGGGTGCCGCACCGAGTACGCCCGCGAAGTGGGCTCGCTGAGCCGCCGGAGACGTGCCGCGTGACATGAGCCGGGGAATGACCATCAAGCCCTTCGCCCCGACGTTTTGCGCGTGAGCGGCATGTGCGGCGGCTCGCGCGGGATTCTGAGCACCCGTGCCGACAATGACGGGGACTCCGGCTTCGGTTAGCCGACGAACACCTTCTTGTCGTTGCTCATCCGTCAGCAGCGGCCAGTCTCCCATCGAGCCGCAGTACACGACTCCATTCATGCCCGCCGCCATCAGCGCCTGCCCCTTCTTTACGAGGGCTGCATAATTCGGCGTGCGATCAGCGAGACACGGAGTCATTAGCGCTGGAACACAGCCTTGGAAAATGTTTGAGTTCATCGTGTTTCCTCTCCAAAGGGTTTTCGGGTCGTAGCCACGTTCGCCAAAACGTGGGGAAATTTGCGGAAAGCTCGCGCTCTTGGCGAGCGTGGCTACCTGATTTCTTCAGCGGGTTTATCGAGGGCCAGGTGGAAGGTGCTCGATCAAATAACGAGTCATGAGCATGCGCAGATGGACTGCGGTCCCCTTTCCTTCTCTCAAGCCGTGATCGCGATTGGGGTAAGCCATGTAGTCGAAGCGTTTGCCCAGTTCGATGAGTCGATCGACGAGACCTTCGGTGATTTGAAGGTGCGTGTTGGTTTCTCCGGTGCCGTGGACGATCAGCAAGTCTCCTCGTAAGCCTTCGGCGTAATTGATCGCCGCTGCCGTGCGATAGCCTTCGGGGTTCGCTTCGCGAGTGCGCATGAAGATCTCTTGGAACCACGCGTTGTAGAGCTCAGGCTGCGGCTTCGGGGCGACGGCAATGCCGACGTGATAGACATCGGGCTTGCGAAACATCGCGTTCAAGGTGTTCGAGCCGCCGCCGCTCCAGCCCCAAATTCCCACGCGAGACGCATCCACGAAGGAGCGCGTGCGGCCCAGCTCCTGCACACCAGCGGCCTGCTCCTCCGTCGAGAGCGGGCCGAGACTTCCGAAGACCGCACGTCGCCAGGCGGCTCCTTTCGGAGCGGGTGTCCCGCGGCCATCCATCGAGACCACGAGATATCCGAAGTCCGCAATCATCCGATGAAACATTGAGTGATTCTGGCCGCCAGTCCAATCGTCCAAGACCGTCTGGCCGTGTGGCTCGCCGTAGATAAAGACGAAGACGGGGTACTTCTTCTTCGAGTCGAAGTCGCGCGGCTTGATCATCCACGCATCCATCACGACGCCCTCTCCAATGTCGAGCTTCAGGAACTCAGTGGGCTGAGTGATCAGCGGACTGACTCGACGGCGACACTCGGCATTGTCTTCCAACACGCGCACCGAGCGATGCTCGGGAAGTTCCACCAAGTCGGTCACCGGCGGCGAGTCGAACGTCGAACGCGTATGGAACGCCCACTTGCGATCGGGCGAGAATTCGTAGCGGTGAGTTCCCGGCTGGTCTTTCGGTGTGACTCGTTCGGCATCGCCCGCTCCATCGAGCCGCATGCGATAGAGGTAGCGTTGCGTCGCGTTGTCCGGCGACGAGTGGAAGTAGAACCCGCCTCCCCGCTCATCGACTGGCCCACGAGCGATGATGTCGCTGGCGTGCTTCGTGAGCAGCGTCCGATTCTTTCCATCGCGCGAAATCACATACGCGTGTCGCCAGCCATCTCGCTCGCTGAGCAGCACAAACGCCTTGCCTTCTTGAATCCACTCGAGGCCCGCGTTGGCCGAATAACTCGCATCGACCCACGCAGGATCCGATTCCTCGTACGCCTTCGTCGTTGCCCCGGTCTTCGTGTTCGCGATTAGAAACGTCCGCGAGTCGCGCGAGCGGCTCAACATCTCGATCAACAGTTCTTC
>CAMAYU010000208.1 GCA_945862235.1 Schlesneria paludicola DSM 18645 | reverse complement strand
TGAAACGCAGTGGGCGCTCGCGCTGCTCGAACGGGTTCTGAACCGCCTGCGCGACGAACACCAAGCGGCGGGAAATCTCGCGCAGTTTGAAACGCTGCAACCGTTTCTCTCGCTCGATCGAGACTCAGCCAACTATGCGGATGCCGCTCGCCAACTGAACACGACCGAAGCCGCCCTGCGAGTCGCCGCACATCGCCTCCGCAAACGTTACCGCCAACTGTTGCGAGATGAGATCGCCCACACTGTCGCCCCGCCCGACGAGATCGACGATGAGATTCGCCATCTGTTCGAGGTCTTGGCGGCTCGGTAAGGCGAGCGAGATTCGAGGCGAGCCGTGTGCCGTAAGGCCACGGGTTTTTTCGTCGAAATCAAGAACCCGCGGCCTCACGGCACGCGGCTCGCCAAACTCTTGTCTTGGGCCGCAAGAGGTATGCCGAAGACGCTTCACAAGATTCGTTTCACTGGGCGAGCGGCTTCTTCGACACCGGCACATCGCGTTCTGCCGCCAAAACTTTCTTGTCGGCCCAATCTTGCGACAGCCAGATCACGGCCGTGCCATCGCGGCTGCCGGTCAAGACCTGACGACCGTCTGGTGAGAACGTCACGCTCGTCACGTCTTCGGTATGACGGCTCAGCGTGAGAATCTCTTTGCCCGTCTTCGAGTCCCACAGCTTGGCCACCTGATCCTGGCTACCACTGATGACGCGAGCCAAGTCCGGTGAGAACGCGACCGACGTGACGCTGGCCGTGTGACCGGACAGTGTCAGCAAACTGGCAGCGGTCTCAACGTTCCAGACGCGAGCCGAGTTGTCTTCGCCTCCCGTCACGAGCCACTGGCCATCCTTCGAGAACTCGGCACAGAGAACCGCGTACTTGTGGCCTTTGAACTCGCGAACATACTTGCCCGAGTCCGCGTCCCACAGTCGAGCCGTTTCGTCACTCGAAGTCGTGACGATGAACCGGCCGTCGGTTGAGAACGTTGCCGAGCGGACACGGTCCTTGTGACCTTCCAAAGTCAGCGTGACTTCGCCCGTCGCCACATTCCACAGCTTGGCCGTGCTGTCGTCGCTCGCGGTCAGAATGAACTGACCATCGGGCGAGAAGACGGCGGTGTTGACGAAGCTCGTGTGGCCCCCTTCCAGTTTGCGAACGACCTTCCCGGTCGTGGCGTTCCAAATTTTGGCCGAGCCGTCCCAGCTTCCCGTCACGATCAGATCGCCCTTCGGCGAGAAGTGAGCCGACGCGACGGCATCGTGCCGACTGAAGCTCATCCTCTCGCGACCGGTCTTCGCATCCCACAGCCGCGCGTCGCTGCCACCGACCGTCAGGACATCGTCGGTGCCGGGTAGGAACGCCGCCGACCAGAGCAACCCACCGTGCAGATTCAGGTCAACGAGCGGCCCCAACTTGCCACCGGGTTGAGGCGACTGGACTTCGCGTCCCGACTCCAAGTCCCACAGCCGGACGGTCTTCTCTTGCGAGTTCGCGGCAATGAGTCGCTTGCCGTCGGTCGAGACATTCAACGAGAAGACATCCCCCTCAAATGGCCCGAGCGTCTGCGTGACAGTCGCGTCGGTGGTGTTCCATACACGCAGCTTGCGATCGGCGCAGCTCGTCACGATCGAGTTGCTACCGGAAATCGTCTGCATCGTGAGAATGCTATCGGGATGTTTGAGGATCAGCTTGGGCAGTTCTTGCCCCGACGCGACATCCCACTGACCGACGGTGTTGTCACCGCTAGCTGTCAGTACGCGGGAACCATCGGCCGTAAACGTGATCGACGCGATGCGGCGCGAGTGCCCGTCGAGCTTCAGCACGACGCGACCTTCCTCGACGTTCCACAGCTTCACGTGCCCCTTCGCATCACCCGTCGCGAGCAACCGGTCATCGGGTGAGAAGACAACAGCCGTCACTTCCGCCGTGTGAGCCTCCAGTTTCTTTAGCCGCTTGCCGGTCGAGGCATCCCACAACTGAGCCGACTTGTCGTCACTGCCGGTCGCGATCCACTTGGCATGGTGCGACAGAGCCGCCGCCGCCGCGCGACCGCTTCGATCCAGCCGCAGCAGTTGTCCGCCCGTGCCGACATCCCAGATGCGCGCCGTGTTATCGACGGCCGCCGTCAGCAATTTGTGACCGTCGGGGAAGAACGTTGCGGTCGAAGCGAGGTACGCATGACCTTCGGCGAGCGTCAGTTCCGCTTCACCCGTCTGAGCATTCCAAGTGCGTGCCGTCCGATCGCGACTCGCGGTGACAACCTGCCGCTGATCGTTCGAGTACGCCGCCGCGAGGACCGCATCCGAATGGCCATTCAACACGCGGCCTTGCAGCGTCCGAATCTCTTCGTAACCGGCGATGCTCCACTCACGCACTGTGTTGTCGTGCGCGGCCGACAGGATGCGACGGCCGTCCGCCAAGAACGTGGCCGCTTGAACTCGCCCCCCGTGACCGCGAAACGTTTTGAGGGCCTGAGCCGCCGCGAAGTCCCAGACGCGTACCGTGTTGTCTTGGCTGGTGCTGAGTAACAACGAACCATCGAGCGAGAAACTCACGGCGCGAACGGAATCGATATGACCCTCAAACGCGCGGAAGTTCGCCGGGGGAACGACTGCCCCTTCGGCGACATTTTTGAAATCGAACGGCTTCACTTCCTCGGGGTTCCAAGCCAGCACGCGCCGATCATAACCGGCCGTCACAACCTGCTTGCCATCGGGTGAGAACGCGGCCGAGTTGACCGGGCCGCGATGTCCCGTGAACGCGGGCGATCGCTTGTCGGAAGCGACCTCCCACACGATGGCCGTTCCGTCCTGTCCGGCCGTCACGACGCGCGCCTCGTCCGCCGAGAACGCCGCCGAATTGACCCACCACGTGTGACCGGAAAATTTGCGAAGTTCCTTGCCACTCGTCGCGTCCCACAATCGGGCGGTTTTGTCATACGAACTAGTCAGCAGTCGCAAGCCATCCTTGGAGAACGCGATGCTGAGGATCGCATCTTCGTGTCCCTTGATCGTTTTCAAACGCTTCCCACTCGCCACATCCCACACTTGGAGAAAGCCCGCCGTGTCGTTGCTCCCCGTGGCGAGAAACTTGGCGTCGGGAGAGAACGCCACGCAATACACGTAATCGCCGCCGTGCTTCATCGTCGCGAGGACTTGTCCCGACTCCCGATTCCACACCCGAGCCGTCCCGTCCCAGCCACCCGTGGCAAATCGTTGGCCGGTCTGATCCACAGCCAGTCCGTCCAGCGGTGCCTTCGCATCGAACGACCGCGTACTTTGAGAACAGAGGTGCATGAGTCGCCCCCATTCCCAGTTCCGCAGTTCGGGTTTGCAGGTGCCGAGAACTTCGCGAGCCGCATCGAACGCGTTCTTGTCGATCTGCGAAGCAGCCAGTCCGATCTTCGAGATGTACGCTTCGTACTCCTCTTTGACCTTGGCCTCTTCGGCTTTCTTCCGTTCCGCGACGGCGACTTTCTCGGCGGCCAGAGCCGCCTTCTCGGCCTCGATGGCGGCGACCTTTGCCTTCTCTTCTTCCTTCTGCGACTCGATGGCCGCCAGCTTGGCCTTCTCTTCTTTCGTCTTCGCCGCTTCGGCCTTCATGCGTTCGGCAACAGCCACCATCCGCTGTTCGTCCGCCTTCTTGCGTTCGCTTTCGGCGACCTGTTGCGCCTGAATGGCTTCGTTCTTGGCCAGCTCTTCTTTCTTGGCGGCCTCGGTCGCCTTATCCCGTTCGCCGGCGGCGATGTCGCGTTGAACGATCGCATCCCCTTCGGCTTTCGTCGCGCGAATCGCTTCCGCCAACGCCTTCTGCTGTTCGGCGCGAATCCAGACCGAAGCTCCCGCCACGATGAAAAACACCGCCGCAGCCATGCCCAGCGCCGCGCGTTTGAGAAACACCAGCCGCTTTTGGCGGGCGAAGCGATCTTCTTGAGCCTCGATCAACTCGCGCCGCAGCGGCGTGTGATTGGCATCGGCGGCATCGAGTAGGGACAGGCCGAGATCGAAGTCGCCCTTCGTCTTAGCGCTCCTCGCATACGCCAGCTTGGCTTCCGAGATTCCGGCCACCGCGCGCTTGTTGCCCTGCCACAGATCGTGAGCCTCTTGGAAGCCGAACAGGGCACGCGAGTAGTGTTGGTAGTCGTCGGTTTGCCGGGCTTCCTTCAGATCGTCTTCGGCACGCGTCGAGAGCAGGATGCTCTCCAAGTGCGATTGGTAGTCGCGGATCGCCGCTTGGAACTCTTTCACGTCGTGGTAGCGGTCTTTCGGTTCGGTGGCCATCGCCTTCATTGCGATATCGACCAGTTCCCCCTTCTTGTCGGTCGGTGCGATCTCGTTCCGCGCCGCTGCCATCAGACACTTCATCGCGTTCTTCGCGAGATGCGGCGGGCTGCCCGTGATGAACTCGTACAGGATCGCGCCGAGCAAATAGATGTCGCTCGCGGGACTGATCTTGCCAATCGGGCCAGTCGCCATTTCCGGAGCCATGTAGGCCGGCGTCCCACCCATCGAAGCCGCATCGGTGATGCTGCGTGACTTGCGAAAGCCCTTCAGCGGATGAGCCAGTCCCCAGTCCATCACGAGGACTTCACCAAACTCGCCCAACATGATGTTTTCGGGTTTGAGATCGCGATGCACGATGCCGCGCGCGTGAGCGAACCCGATCGCATCGGCCGTCCGCATCAGGATGTCGATGTTCTCGGCGAGCGACTTCTTCTGCACGACCTTCAGCCACGGCGTCCCGCCGACTTTCTTCATCGAATAGAACAGGTTCCCCTGTGCGTTCGCTCCCACATCGTAGATCGGGACGATGTTCGGGTGATCGAGATCGCCGGTGACGACCGCTTCCGCGAGAAACTTCGCCTTCTGCTTGTCGTTCGTCGCCGCCTCCCCTTTGATCATCTTGAGGGCCACGTTGCGATCGATCGACGTTTGGCGGGCGTCGTACACGATCCCCATCCCGCCTTCGCCCAGCACTTTGATCAACTCGTACTCGACATCGTCGCCGCGAAAGGCGACGGCGGCCATGTCCTTCGATTCGACCAGCGACTTCGTTTTGATGACGAGCGTTTGTTTGGGAGAACCCTGCTGGCGAACCTCCTTCGCCTTGAGCGTCATTTCGGGGCGGGCACCCTCTTGTTCACTCTCGTTTCCCCAAACCGATTCGATCGTCTTCAGCAACGATTCGGGAGAGTCATCCGACACGAATGTCTTGTCCGAACCGTAGTCTTCCGCGCCCGCTCCCGTGTCGCCGACATACGTCTGCATGTTTCCGGCCGCTTCGTCGTCCGAAACGAATTCGTCGGACACGAACGTCTTATCGGAACCAAATTCACTGACATGCGGAAACGTGTCGGAGGCCACCGTCTTGTCGGAGTCGTTCTCCGACGGATCGTCGCCACTGTCCGATGCCATCGTCGCGGCGATGTCTTCGCTGAAGTCATCCGACACGAATGTCTGAGCGCTACCACCGCCGTCGTCACCACTGTCATTGCCGGTATCGCGGCCTTGGGTTCTGTGCGATGCGGCAGCCGTCGCGAAGGGCGACTCCACCGACGAATCGACGAAGTCATCCGAAAGAAACGTCTGCTCCGAGCCGGATGCTGTTCCCGGTCTACCCGTCGGTTGAGCATCGGACCCGGAATCTTCCAGCTCAACGTCCGACAGAAACGTTTGCTCGGACCCGGACGCCGCACCTTGCTCGCGCAGACGATCTCGGGCCGCGTTCTGCAGCGAAGCGCGCACGTCTTCGGGGACTTCCTCCGAGAGAAACGTCTGTGAGGAATCGGCGTGCTCGGAGTTCGGAGACGCTTTCGCAGCCGCGACTTGGTGTGAGTCCTGAGACGAACCAATCTGCAACCCGCTGGCCGATTGCCCCGCGCCACTGACAGTGAACGGATCAATCGTGTCGGATGTCGGATCGCCCGAGCGACGCTCGAACGTCATCGACGAATCGTCGCTGCCACCGAGGTTCTTGCCGCAATGCGAGCAAACACCCGTGACCAGATCTTGCCCCAACACTCGCTTGTTACACGCCCGACATTTCAACATGGCTGCTCTTCCCTGTACGGTCCCGACACATCCCCTGTCGGCCCGCGCTCTCCACACTCTCGGAACTCGCGTTTAATCCTCGCGATCAATCGAACCGGTCATTCGCTTCGCCCTAAGTAGAACCGCTCAGGAATCTCAGCAGGTGAGCCGGGTGGCGTAAGCCCTCGGACTTTTCATTCAAAGAGTCCGGGGGCTTACGCCACCCGGCTCACCTGCGCAATTGTCTCTGCGGTTCTACTTCGCTCTCATTTCTCACTGTCACTGTATTTGCGGAACAACCGAGCCGCCCGGCTCAACCGAGCCGACACTTGCTGCACCGTGTGGCGGACATTGGTGGCCGCTGCGGTTGCACCGACAAGGGCCATCGCCGCACCCACCATGAGGATCGAGCCACCCGCCACCGAGTGACCTTCGCCACCAGCGGCCGAGACGACCGTCTCACCACTCGACTCGCCACGAACAACCGTCTCCTCCGCCTCGACCATGTCGCTCGCGAGCGGCGAGTTCGATCCCGACAAGTCCTCGGCGACACGCCCACCCCGTGTCCACGCCCGTCGTGCCGCCACCGACGACCAGCCGTTCCACAGTGAACGCGACTCTGCCTCTACTTGGCTCAACTGAGTCTTCTGCCCGCCAACTTCATCGCGATCTGTCGTATTCAACTTCTCGACCGGAGGCACCACGAGTTGCGCGGCACCATCGCCATCGCTCTGATTGATGACGTTCTCAGCGTCGGCCGGAGCATCATCAATCACCTGTGTCTTTGTGGACGTGGGGGGACGATCACCGGCGTCCTGCGCGTCGGCGATCTTGCCCTGACGGACTTCAAACTCAAGCAACGTCCGCTGACGCTCTTCGCCTGGCTCCTGCAATTGGAACCGATACTTACCATCGGGCAGCTTGCCGATGACATCGAGCATGTCGTCGAGGACCGACTCCGACAGCGCGACACGCTGACGGACGCTGCCGTCCGGCGACAGAATTTCCAAGTTCACCATGCGTTCCGAGGTGACTCCCGCTTCGAGTCCGCTCGCCTCAATCCGAATCGACGAGCCTTCGGCCAACTGCACGCCCGATTGTTGCAATACGTCGAGGAACTTCGCCGCTTCCGGAAGGGTGAGGAGAACAACGGGAGGTGTCACGTCGAAGACAAACGAGGCCAGACCGTCGCCCGGCGTTGTCAGGCGTGCCGCATAGGAGGTTTGGTCGAGGAAGATGAAGTTCGGCCCCGACAGCTGGCCCTGAGTCGCCATGCTGGAATTGACGTCACTCGCCAGCAGGCTCGTATTGACATTGGCTGCCATCATTAGCACGTTTGGATCGTGTTCCACCTGAGCATTGATCAGGATGGGGGCAGAGGGATCACCGGCATTGGGGTTGCCAAGGTAGGTGTGATGGAACTCGAAGTGGCCGGCAATCGGGAACGTTTGTGTTGTCGAAGTTCCATCACCCCAATAGACAGTAATGGTGATGTTTTGCTCGCCTGGACGACCAAAATCACCGCTGACGGTGGCCTCTCCCAAAGCGCTGATCTGCGGAGTGACGACGTTGAACAGCAGAGGCGTGGTGTTGGTGATCGCCCCACTTGCCGTCTGGATCACAACATCGTTCGCAACGGTGTGCTGAATGGTCGCTGGCGTGGTGTTTGGATCCTGGCTGCCCAACACAATGTTGTTCGCAGCAGTCAGCAGAATCTGGCCCGTACCCACGGCGGACACGTCTGAGGCAACACCTGTATCATTGACCACAATGTCTCGGCCAGCATTCAGCGTGATGGTGCCGTTGCCACCTGTCGCTGTCAGCGGTGAGTTAACCGTGATGTCGAACGCACCACCGTTAGTTAGCAGGCTGATATTGCCACCGGTTGAATTCGTAATCGGCGCATTCGTCGGCGAAGCCAACACCTCAGACACCAGAATCGACGCATTGTTTGTGACAACAATGTTACCCTGCGAAGCGCCGTTGTTGACGACGCCACTGAGCCGATCAACTGTCGAAATCGTCAAGAGCTGACCGGAAACGTTATCGATTTGGATACTGCCCGAGCCGGTATTTCTGGCAGACAACAGCGAGACACTCGTCTCCAACGCATCGCCACTGCCGATTCCCGTGGCCGCCCGCAAGGCCGTGCTGCCGGAGGTGATGTTGGTGATTGCACCGTTCCCGTCGATCAAACCCCCGGCAACACTGGTCAGTGAGACCAGTTGGCCAGTGGCCACGATGCCGCTGGAAGAGGCATTCAGACTCGATGAGACAATTCCAATCGCAAGGTTGTCGGCATCTGTGTAACGGATCTGACCATCTGTCTGACCGGCGATTGTGCTGACGTTGTTCGTCGCGTTCTGCAACTCAAAAGAACCCTTGCCCAGAAGCTGCAGGCCGTGGGCGGTAATGTCGTTGCCCAACGATTGAGTCCCGATGGTACCGACAGTCAATGTGACGTCGGCAGTACCTGCGGCGACGTCGTCATCGATGTGCAGTTCATCTCCAACCGTCAGCTTGATGTCGCCATTGTTCGTCTTCAAGCCAATCAGGCCAGTGGTAGTTCCAATGAAAGGATCGATTCGGCCAATTTGAAGATCATTTGAGTCTGTAAAATCAAACGTACTACCAGCCCCGATAACTTGAGCGGTCAGGACTTCAACATCGTTTGAGTTGGTCAGCGATACGTTACCAATGGTCTCAATTCCAAGGTTTGTGACGACCAGCAGCCCGTTGGCATCGGCAATCAGGTTCCCTGCCGACCGCAGGTGCAGTGTGGTGGTTGCGGTCATCGGATCCAGAGAAATTGTGTCCTTTACGGTGATGGTCCCCGAAGCAACACTCGTATTGCCCGAGATGCCATCCGTATCGGTCGCCAACCTTCCAATCAACAGTGTTCCGGTATGAATGTTGTCAAGCTCTGCATCCTTCAAGCTCAGTGAGCCGGCGGTCTCCACTCCCAGGCTGATCGTCTTTCCAGCAGTCTTGTTCCACAACTGAATCAAGCCACCGGTGGTGTTGTCGAGTGACCCCGTTGTTGGATTAATCTCCATCGTGTCTGCGGTCAGCGTGATCCGCGTTCCTGCGGTGCTGACGGCACTGTTCACAACAATGGAGTCGTTTCTTAACCGAATTCCATTTGCCAGAGTGTTCGTCGAATCAACGAGGACAGCACCGTTGAGTGTGGTCGTTCCCGTGCCATTGTTCTGAGTCACGGTCCAGGCATTCAAGCTGCCTGTTGCATCGAGATCCACATTCCGAGCCTGCGTGATCAGCACATCGTTCAAACGATCGCTACTGCCGACTGCGGCGGAAAGTCGGATATCGCCAGTGCCAGTCTCAAGTGTGAGGTCATTCCGTTCGCCCATTTGACTGTCAATCGTGGCATTCACCGTGAACGTAATGTCACCCCCGCCACTCAATCCCGTCGTGATCAAGACATCACTGTTCAATCGAGTCGCCCCGTTGAAGCGGAGGCTGTCGTCTGTCGTGGTAATTGTCAGCCGTGAATCCGTACCAACGTTGTCATTATCAGATCCGCCATTGAGGGTGATGCCGGTGCCGGTGATGACGTTGTTGCCGACCCCGATGTCGATCGCCTCGTTGGTGTTGATGAGGTTGACGGGTCCGGTGGTTCCGGCCCCGACGGTCTCGGTGTTGGCCTGACCGAAGGTGACGCCGCCGTCGGCCTCGGTGACGGTCAGGGCGCCGAGGGCGCGGGTCTCGCCGAGGTTCTCGTTGAAGAACACGCTGGCGTTGCCGGCGTCGATCTTGAGGTCGTTGTTCTCGCCGGCGGCACTGTCAATCGGGCTGTCGTTGGTGAAGGTGACGTTGCCGCCCTCGGCTTCGGTCGAGTCGGTGTCGATCGCGACGTCGGTGGCGAGGGTGACGGCTCCGTTGAAGCGGAGGCTGTCGCCGGTGGTCTGGATCGCGAGCAGGTTGGCGTTGCCGCCGTTGAGGATGATGCCGCCGGTGATGACGTTGTCTCGCCCGAGATCAATCAGGCCGTCTGTGTGAACCTCTTGGACTCCGTCGTTGTTACCGAACGTGACCGATAGGGCGCTGGTGACGACCAGGGATCCCAGAGTCTGATCGCCGGGGCTTCCGTTACCGATGTTGCCATCGAAGCCAACGTGTCCGGTGGCCGTCGTCAGGATCAGGTCGTTGTGTTCGCTGGCCTGGCTGTCGAGCGTGTTATTGAACGTGATTCCGACGGTGCCCGCGTCGATGATCGTGACATTTCCGGTGAGCAGTACGGCATCATGGAACGTGACTCCTCCCGTGGAGGTTGTGATGTCGGTTTCCACTTCGGTCGTACCGGCGGCGTCTGTCGTGATGCCTTCGATGGGACTTGATCCCCCGACCTCACCATTGAAGCGGGTCGTACCGGCGGCGTTGACGGTCAGGTTCAAGGTTGTCAGGACGACACCATCGTCGTCGATCGCCTCGAAGAACGTGACATCGCTTCCGGCCGTGATCGTGACATCGTCCGTCAACCGGACATCATCGCGGAACAGGATGTCCGTTCCGGCGAACTGGTTCGAGCAGACGAAGATCAGATCGTTCGCATCGACATCGATCGTTCCCGAGGTGGCCACCATCACACCATCGATCACGATGTCGGCGTTCGTGGTCGGTGTGAGGCCCGGTCCCACGCCGATGACATTGCCGGTCAGTGTGATGCTGCCCCCCGCCTGAACCTGTGTGAAGATCCCGTCGATGTCGATTCGAATGCTGTCGAATTCCGTCAGCGAGCCAATCGGCAGTGAGAGAAACGTCGTCGCGTAGATGTCTGAACCGGTGATCGTCACATCGCGTCCCGCCGTCAGCCGAGCGTCCTGAGCCGAGCCTGCTTCATCGAGCCAGAAGCCGCCGATCCCATCGCCATCGTTATCGGCAGTCAGGATCAGATCGCTGGTCGCTCCGTTCACGGTGATCGTCGAACGAATGATGATGTCGCGGTCGGCGGTATACGTGAGCGTCGTATTCGTCGTCTGATCGACGTTGATAATGAGATCGAGCGCACCGCCATCGAGCGTGATGTTCCCGGCTCCGGCCGTCAGCGTCGCATTCAGCACCGAGCCATCGACCGAGATCAGCCCCCCCGTTCCGCC
>CAMAYU010000207.1 GCA_945862235.1 Schlesneria paludicola DSM 18645 | reverse complement strand
TCTCGACCCCCGCGACTACCCCAAGAAAGTCAAAGTCCCCAACGCCGAATTCAAAAGCATCCAGCTCCAACGACACAACATTTGCCCCCAGTGGAACTACTCCATCACCCCCATGAACTCTCGGAAGTAGTAAATGCACAGCCCCTTAGTTTCAGGTGTTGCTGTTGAGATGTTCGGTCGGTGATGTCGTTCGGAACACGCCGTTGGAGCCGGGCTGAGCCAGTTCGACCGGCTTCTGCCCGACAGACCCCATCTCAAATTCCCGACGCCCCGGTGACCTCACCGGGGCGTTTTCGTTGAGACGATCCTCATCTCATGGCGGGGGGGGCCCGGCAGGGCCATCGTCTTTTTAAGTTGGGGTGCCACGGTCACGGAGCTGCGACGTGGCCGTGTGATTGGGAAACAGTTTTGACCTCCACAACACGACCACGTCGCAGCTCCGTGACCGTGGCACTCCAACTCCCAGATTTTAAAAGGGAATGGCCCTACCGGAAGAGCAGGGCCATCGACTTGTTGGAGCGAGGCAAGTTGTAGGGTGCCGTCGAGTCTTCGAGACGCACCATTCCGTCTTTGTGTTGGTGCGTCTCCGTCTTTGTGTTGGTGCGTCTCCGTGCTTTGTGTTGGTGCGTCTCGAAGACTCGACGGCACCCTACGGCAGAGTGGCCCTGTTCTGTCGAACGGTGAAACAACGTTGGACGTGGCACTGCTTCGGAGTCTTCGGAGAAGCAGTGCCGGTAGGGAACGACCTCGCGAAGAACACTGCTTCTCCGGGGACTCCAAAGTAGTGGCACGGTTTCGGCACCCGTGCTTTGTGTTGGTGCGTCTCGAAGACTCGACGGCACCCTACGGGGCCTGCGGAAGAGCAGGGCCATCGGTTCACTCCGTGGGCAACGAGCCACTTGTGGGGGCCTGAACACCGAACGCGGTGAGGAGCTTCTCGGGAAGTTCGTCTGGCGAGTGCAAGCACCACGAAAACTCGCGGTTGTGCTGGATTGACTCGATGGCGTGGCGCTGGCGCAGTGTCTCGCGGTCAGTCTGCCACGACTCAGACTGCTCGCGCGTGCCTGGCGCGAGCAGGGCGTTGAGCTGTTCAATGCGGCGGGTTTCAAGAGCCGTCGGGCGGCGCGAGGCGAGTGCTGCGATCAGGCGGTGTTTCTCCTCGACCCATGCGGCCTCAGGCGATCCGGACGCGGCCGTGATGTGGCGATCCGGGTTGAACCGGAGGTCACGGAGCTGATACCCAAGCTGTTGTTCGGTGAGACCCTCCGCGTGTGATGACGTTCCCAAAGGAAGGTGAAACGTGGCGGAGACGGTCGCGAAGCGCGGTGCCGTCACTCCGAAAAGCTGCTCACACAACCGGTCGGTCATCGCGTCGTACTTCGCTCCGCCAATGCCGTGGATGAACAGATCGGCGAGGCACAGTCGCGTGAAGAGCGTCGTCGTCAGTGCCCGTGTCCTAAACCGCAGGCCCAGTTGTGCGAAGTGTGCCAGCGTCGCGATGGTCGCCTCGGCCGAACCATCCTCCGTCTGAGTCCAGCGGGCTAACACGTCACGACTGTCACGCAACTCCAGCTGTGAGCCGACGCGCCGCACGAACGGACGGTCCCGTTGAAGATCGCCCGCCCGCCAAATCCAAAACGGCGCTTCGAGCCAATCGTCGCGCGAGGCCAATTCGGGAACCGGGTGAGAAGTGCTGCGCAGCCGATGTTCGAGCCGGTACTCACGCACTGCGGAGTTGTAGAGCGAATGCACACGCGGCAGATGTGCGAGCAGATGCGCGGCGAATTGGCGAAACGGCGCGGAATCGCAAACGCGCGACATCGGCAGTTCGAGGTTCTTGCAGCCGAATTCACGTTCGGCCGACACACGCACCGCCGTCAGACAATCACACAAACGGACCGACGTTTCGGACTGCCGGACTGCGGCGGACCAACAAGAATCCATCCACGGTTCAAACGACCAGTTCTCGCGCAGGATCGTGCCGACTCGCGCGCCGAATGCCCGAAACGTGGCGGGATCAACAATCGCAGCCTCTTCCCACGGCTGCGGAGGGCGATCCGAGTCAAACGCGATGCGCTCGATATGCGGTGCTGATCGCGGCCCCACCGGCACTCGCAACCGCACGCTGTCGAGAGAGTCGTTATCGACGATCAGATTGATGGCGACACCGTCGTGGCGACGAGCCAGTCCCGCTGCGGCAAAGTTCTTGGCCCAGACTCCCGCGTGAAACAACTCCGGCTGATGACCGGTCACGACAAACGCCGCCGCCGGATCACGCGACACACCGAGTGCAGCGTCATCGCCGCAAAGGGAACTCGTGAAACGAACGGCCTCATCCCGCAGTGCGACTCGGGTCCAATCCCGCAACCGCGACAACGGCATCCCCTGCACATCGCACGGCCCAGCGCTGAGCATCGCGTGATTCAGGTCGATCCATTCCGAAGCGGTAGCCAGTTCGGGCGAACACAAAACCGCCCCGTGTTCACGCGGTAGACGCAACCGTGGCCATGTGCCCGACGCGGGTGAGGTCATTCGATTCACCATGTCGCTCGCCTTACGGAGCGGAGCCACACAGAGCCGGGCGACCGACTGCGGGGCTCGGAGCCGCATCGCAACCCAGTTGCATCGCGGAGATTTCGCGGTCGAGAACCTCGCGGTAGTAAGCCAGCCGACGATCGGCGATGTCGAGCGAGCCGCCGAAGGAGCGGTCTTCGTCGAGATAGACCAGCGGCACGGGAAACTCCACGACCTTCAACTTCAACGCGGCGGCTTGCACCCAAAGCTGCAACGGCATCGCGTAGCCCTGTTCGCTGATTCGAAGGCTGGCCAAAGCATCCACCCGGTACGCCTTGAAGCCGCAAAACGAATCTGTGAGGTCGAGACCAAACCGTTCGTTCAACCACTCGGTGATTTGCATGTTGATCCGGCGTCGCTCAATCGGCGGCACACTCGCACCGGGAAACGGCTTGAGGTAGCGGCTGCCCGACACAATGTCTGCGGGCTGATCCGGTGAGGCATAGACGGCTGTTGCAAGTTCCGGAATGAGCTTCGGTTCGTGCTGGCCATCACAGTCGATGGTCACGAGGACATCGTACTGACCGGCAAGAGCGTATTGGAACGCCGACCGAAGCGCCGCGCCATAGCCCTGATTTTGCGTGTGACGCAAGACGTAGATGTCTCGCTCGCGTGCCAACAACTCTTGTGTGCGGTCCTGCGACCCATCATCGATGACGAGAATCTCGCGAGTGTGTTTTCTCACTTCGGCCAAGACTTCCGACAGATGGCGTTCTTCGTTGTAAACGGGTAACGCCGTCAGCACGCGCGGAATCATGCGGTCACTCCTGCGAACGATTCAACCCAGTATGGGAACCGCATCCGTGCGACAAGGAAGGTCATTCTAAATGGCCTCACCAAAGAATCTAGGCCGGTGAGACCGTGAGAGAACCCGGTTCCACTTTTGAGACAGGCCACGCCCTACGTTGCCCCCACATTGAAAATGTGGCACGAACCCCATTTACAGGTTGTGTCGTCGCGCTCTGACCAGAGTTCTTGCAATTCAAACGGACTCTCGGGCAAGATGCGTGACCACAATGCAGCCCTTGAAAACGAAACAGCACGACAGGAAGACCCGTCGTGCTGTTTCGTTGTATCGAATGAATCACGAGTACCGAGCAAGCAACTCGCAATGACTACTTTTTGCCAGCTTGAGCAACGGACTTCGCAGTCGCTGCCGCCGCCGCCGCACGCTCTTCGAGATTGATTCGCGGGCTGAAACGACGAACCTTGGCGGCGATGGCCAATTTGTCTGCTTGGTTCGTTGCGACACGGAATCGAGCCTCAAACTTTTTGAGCTGGACGGCGTGTTTGCGGCGACGTTCTTTTTCGCGATCTCGTTCGGTACGCGGCATGATTGAAAACTCTTCTAGGCGGCAATGTGAATTGGCAAAAACCGCAACCAAACTAGGCCAACGGTCGAAATCAAACTTGTGGTGAGGGGACGAACGCGACTCATTTACGACCCGCAGAACGGGTCTGAAGCCGGAGTTACCTCAGTTTTTTGTGACAGGTTTTGCAGCGGACTCGCATCCCCACCAACTTGTCGCACTTGGGACAGCGCTTTGCCTTGCGGGCCAATTTCAGCTTTGTGCGTGGACGTAAAACCATGTCGTGCGATCCTCAATCTCAGTCAAGACAGGCCCGATGACTCCGAGGCGTCTCGGGCGGGCTGTTCAAGGAGGAGGGAAGATAACGGCCGATTCATGACCACGCAAGCCATGCGATACGACTGTTTTCGGTCTGATTTGAGAGTGGAAGCGACCACCAATGAAGCTTCTTCCTCGCTCAAATCCGCAGCCACGATTACGAGCCTTCCTCCCTCCCCTCCGAGGGGAGGGAGGAAAGGCGAAGAACGCGAGGAGTTGTTTCGTACCGGTTACTCAATTGCACTCGGCTGCCAGTGGCCCGGCGAGTTCACTCAGGAAGAATAAACGGCCCGGCTGTGTCGGCATGAACGTTGACGGAATCCACGGTGTCGGCTCGTGGCGGAGGGTCATCCAGAGCGACAGGCCCTGCCACATCATGCCGCGTCCGAATGTGCCGTCTGCGCCGCCAATGATCTTGTCGCAGCCGAGGAACAGGCCGGGGCCGATTGTGTTGGCAAACGCCGGGACGAGAGTCGTCCGGCTCTTGAAGCTCGTCAAAGCGTTCTGTTCGACGGTGAGCGGATGGAGCTTGGCACCGAGTCGATGCGTCTGCTGCTTCCATTCGTTGACGGATGAAAACTCACCGGCGAAGTGTGGTTCCCAAAACGCGATGTGACAGACGCGACCGATGCCGAAGATCACGCCCAGCTTGGCCCCTTTGCTCCGCAGTTCGCCGATCTTGTCCGAGTAGCCCGGCAGCAATTTCTTGGTCGCGAAGTTCCGCTGTTTCTTCGGGACCGTCAGCTTGCCGAGCGGCCCGTAGAACGCCTGCTCCATCGCATACTGAAACGCACCCGTGTTCGTCGGCGGGAGCGTGTTCCCGGCCGCGTCACTCCACTCGTCCATGTTGAAGCCATGGACGTGTTCGCACGAGACGCCCCACTCGGACAGGAAGTAAACCGCCCAGCGATACATCCCCATCGGCCCGACGGGCAGGATCAGCGCGAGCTGTTCGCCCGCATCGCGACTCAGCTTGATCGTCAGCGCGATCTCATGCCCGAGCATCATGTCGAAATCGGCGAGGCTGCCGCACGGCATCAATTGGAACTGCTTGTGCCACCACTTCTGACGCACCCCGATGTTCGCCGGGTCGGGATCGA
The DNA here is from genome assembly GCA_945862235.1 of Schlesneria paludicola DSM 18645. Lineage (GTDB taxonomy): Bacteria > Planctomycetota > Planctomycetia > Planctomycetales > Planctomycetaceae > Schlesneria > Schlesneria paludicola_A. Next base: position 5,888 of record CAMAYU010000207.1, on the reverse strand, counting down.
CGCACGCATCGATCTTGTTCAAATCCCAACCGGCGGGAAAAAAGCCTTCCATCAGCGAGCCAGACAACGTACTGAGCAAGTCCATCGACGAGTCCTCTTTCTTCCGGAGTGAAACGATTCCAACACGGCACGAAGGCGACACCAACCCGAAGCGTGAGCGAAGATGCCACTCTGCGGCACATCTCCCAACTTACACTAAACACTTGGCGTGAGCGGGGCGAGTTCTTACCAAATCGCCTCACCCAACGAAATCAAGCAGCGCGTTGGGGACGGGCTGCTGTCCGAAATCAAAGGGAGATATCATCCCGATCGTTCCCCGCGCGTCATTCTTGGGAGGCATGAGTCATGACAACTTCTCCTTCGCACAATGCCGGTGGACTTTCATTGGGAGTGTACCTCAAACGCCTCAACCTGCTCGAAGCGTCGTTGCGCGAACACCCAGACCAGTCCGACGCCTGGCGGCGACACATTCAGCTCAAGGTGATGAAGTTCGTCGCGAGTCGTTACGCCGACGGAGCCTTGTTTGATCTGTCGCGACTCGACGAGTCCCCTTGCCCCCAATCGCGACCTTCCATGCAGCCCTTGTACGCCCGAAGCCCTGACCGGACTCTCGCCGAACTGCTCCCCATCCTTCAACGAATCTCTGAAGCCAATCGACGTTGAAAACTCACGAGACATCCGCGTCGCGAACAATCGCCCGTCACGCTGGCGAATCGCCGTCCAAACGGCTTCACTACGACACACACTCCACCGCCAGCCACCCGTTGCCACAACGAACACGAGATCCCTGCATGACCCCTGCGGAACCTTTTCGCTATCGACGACTCTTCCCGTGGCTGCATCTGTTTCGAGCATTCGGAATCTCGCTTGCCCTCAGGCAACTTCTGCTGAGCGGACTCGCACTGGTGACACTCTCACTTGCGACACGACTCATCGACACGATCCCCGTTGGCGAGCAGGTTCAGGCCGACGTTCCCTTCAATGTCGAAAGCTGGATCACAGCTCTGCCCGATGCGGAGCGGCTGCACCCCGCATTGAAGCGAGCCACGATGGCTGAGGTCGCACGCCCTTGGCACGACCTACTGGCATCAACGAGCGGCGCATTTCGTCCCGGATCGACCTCGACTCAGCGATTGATGGCCCACATGCGATTCGCGATCGCTCTCGCCATTTGGTCCATGTTTGGAGTCGCCTTGTGTCGGCTCGCCGCGATTCAGTTCGCTCGTGACGAAGTCGGTTCGTTTCGACAGGCGACTCAGTGGGCCGTCACGCGCTGGCGGCAATCGGTCTCAGCACCACTGGTCCCGTTGGCGGCGGCGATCATGGTGATGCTGGGAGTCTGGACACTTGTCATCCCCAGCCATCTTCCGTGGATCGGCCAAGTTTGGCTGTACCTCGCGTCTCCCGCGTTACTCGCGGGAGGCTGCGTGGTGGTCGTGTTGTTGTTGGCGGCGGTACTCGGTTGGCCGCTGATGGTCGCCGCCATCGCCGTGGATGACTGTGACAGTTTCGGAACACTCAGCCGCTCCTACAGTTTCTGGACGGGACGGCCCTTCCACGCGATCGGCTTCGCGTTCGTGGCCGCTCTGATCGAAGCGTTCATCCTCACGGTCGCCGCCATTTTCTTCGACGCCGCGATCGCGCTGGTCTACTTCGGAGCGGTCCTCGCGACCAGCGACGTGGATCATCTGGCCGCGATCACTCGCGCGTGCCATTCGGTGGCAAACGCTCTACTCGGCACGTTTGAGATCAGCCTCTTCTGGACGAATGTCACGATCATCTACTTGCTCCTGCGAGCCACCGTCGATCAGAGGCCGTTCGATCAAATCGCTCCCGATGACAGTGAACGCTCACCCCGCACCCCGCTCCCCGTCGTCGGCATCCCCGCCACCGATGCGGTCTCCGTAGAAGCACCACTCGCGCCGTGACGCTTCGGTGCCATTCATCCCGTCTTCTATCCGTGCCCTGGCCTTGCCATTCACTCCGTGATGACGTTTCCAGCTGAAAGTGGTGAGCCGGGCGGCGTAAGCCCAATGGCACTCACTTTGTCATTCACTCCGTGAGCGGTACGGCGCTAGCCGCCGGTTCTTTGCTTGGAAACACAACTCCGTTTACCGGCGGCTAGCGCCTTGCCGCTCAAAGTGAGTGCCATTGGGCGTAAGCCCCCCGGATTCTTAGTTGCAGTCACAAGAGTCCGGGGCTTACGCCGTCCGGCTCACCTGATTTCGACTTTTGTCGGAAAAGATCAGTGATCTCATCCGCCTTGTTCGTCGCGGGGGGGATCCGTTCTAATGCGGCCGATCAGAGTTGGCTGATTCTCACTGCCATCGCTGTTCCCCGCCGTTGATGCCCGCCTGCCAGATTCCTTCTCGTGTGAGTCCCGCCGCCATGACCAGCGTTCCTCGTTCGTTGCTGTTACTCGGTTTGATGGTTCTCGGGTTGGAAGCGATCTCGTCTGAGTCTGCTTTCGCACAAGCCACTGCCCCGGCGAGCAGCCCGGCCATCGACTTCAGTCGCGACATCAAACCGATCCTGTCGAACAACTGCTTCTTCTGTCATGGCCCGGATCCGGCCGAGCGGAAGGGAGGCAAAGACGGCTTGCGGCTCGATACCGAAGCGGGGGCTGTCGCCGATCAGGGCGGGGCGTCTGCCATCGTGAAGGGCCAGCCGGACAAGAGCGAACTGGTGCGCAGGGTTTCCTCGACCGATCCCGATGTGCAAATGCCGCCCAAGGCGACCGGCAAGCGGTTGTCCGAGCGTGAGGTCTCGCTGTTGAAGGAGTGGATCAAACAAGGGGGCAACTACGCGGCGCATTGGTCGTACGCGAAGCCCGTTCGTCCGACGGTCCCTGCTGTGAAGGATGCCGCGTGGGCGAAGAGCGAGATCGATCGGTTCATCCTGTCACGCTTAGAAAAAGAGGGACTGAAGCCGCTCGCCGAAGCCGACCGGCATTCGCTCATTCGTCGTGTGTCGCTCGATCTGACTGGACTGCCGCCGACATGGACCGATGTCGAAGCGTTCGTCAACGACAAGGACGCCAACGCCTTCGAGAAGGTGGTTGATCGGTTGCTCAAGTCGCCCGCGTATGGAGAACACTTCGGGCACATGTGGCTCGATCTGGCGCGGTATGCCGACTCGGCGGGCTACGCCGACGACCCGTCGCGCACGATCTGGGCCTTCCGCGATTACGTCATCAAGGCGCTCAACGCGAACAAGCCGTTCGATCAATTCACTATCGAACAGATCGCGGGTGACCTGCTCCCCGACGCGACCGACGACCAGATCATTGCGACCGCCTTTCATCGCAACACGCTGACAAACAGCGAAGGGGGGACGAACGACGAGGAGTTCCGCAACGTCGCGGTCGTTGATCGCGTCAACACGACGATGGCCGTCTGGATGGGAACGACGATGGCGTGTGCTCAATGCCACACGCACAAGTTCGACCCCATCACTCAAGAGGAATACTTCCGGGTCTTCGCGTTCTTCAACAACACGGACGACGCCGACCGGCGCGATGAGTCTCCGTTGCTCAGTCGCTTCACCGAGAGCCAGCTTCAACAGCAGTCGCAACTTCAAAACGAGCAAGCCGCGATCGAAATGAAGCTCCAGAATTCGACGCCCGAACTCGCGGCAGGCCAAGTGAAGTGGGAGCAGTCGTTCCCGCTCGACTTGAAGTGGACCGCGACGAAGCCCGCCGCCGCATCGTCCTCGGGCGGGAGTGAACTCGTCATCGCCGACGATGCCAGCATCAAAGCGGCGACCGGATCGAAGATGGCGAAGTACACGATCGACGTCCCACTCAGTGCCACCGACAAGACGAACGTCAACGCGCTGCGACTCGAAGCGATTCCCGACGACGCTCTTCCGGGCCAGGGGCCCGGTTTCGGAGGCGGCAACTTTGTGCTGTCCAAGCTGTCGGCGTTCGTTCAGCCGCCGGAGGGGGCTCGTCTGACGGGCCGCATCGTGCGCGTGGAGAATCTCGCGAAGGGGGGCTTCCTCCATCTCGCCGAAGTGCAGGTCTTCAGTGGGGCCGACAACGTCGCTCGCATGGGTGAGGCCAAGCAAATCAGTACCGATTATGACGGGCCTCCACAGCTCGCCATCGACGGCAATACGAGCGGTGAGTACGCGAACAAATCGGTCACACACACAGCGGCGGCCGACAACGCATGGTGGGAAGTGGACCTCAAGGCCGATCAGCCGCTCGACCGCATCGTCGTCTGGAACCGCACCGACGCTGGCACCGACGCACGACTGACCAACTGGCGCGTATCAGTTCTCAGCGCGAACCGCGATGTCGTGTGGGAGTTCAAGAGCACCGACCTCATCAAGCCGTCGCGCGAGCTGTCGCTGAGTGGTGTGCGCGACGTGAAGTTCGTCGCCGCCTTCGCCGATCACGAGCAACCGATGTTCGAGGCCAAGAACGCCATCGACGGCAAAGCCAACTCGGGTTGGGCCATCGGAGGAGAGACCGGCCAACCGCACGTCCTCACCGCGATCGCCGCCGCGCCGGTCGAAGCCCCAGCCGGATCAAAGCTCGTCGTCACGCTCGACCAATCGTCCACGTTTGAGTCTCACGTCCTCGGCAAGTTCCGATTGAGTTGGACCAACGACACGCGCGTCGCCGAATTCGCGAAGACTCCCCCCGCGATCTTGGCAATCCTCAACATCGCGTCGGACAAACGAACCGACTCGCAGAAGCAGGAGCTTGCCAAGCACTACGTCTCAATCGCGCCGGAGTTGAAGGCCGACCGGGACAAGCTCGCGGCGGTCATGAAGCAGCTGACCGACCTCAAGCCGGCGATGACCGTGCCGATCATGAAGGAACTCGCCACGAACATGCGTCGCAACACCAAGCTCCAATACCGAGGCAACTTCGAAGACCTCGGCCAAGAGGTGACGGAAGGTACGCCCGCTGCGTTTCCTCCTCTGCCAAAAGACGCCCCGCCGAACCGGCTCACGCTGGCGAAGTGGCTCATTGACGCGAACAACCCGCTGACCTCCCGAGTCATCGCGAACCGATTCTGGGAACAAGTCTTCGGCATCGGCCTCGTCTCGACCAGCGAAGACTTCGGCGCACAGGGCGACCAGCCGTTCCATCCCGAGTTGCTCGATTGGCTCGCCGTTGAATTGGTCGATGGCGGCTGGGACATGAAGCGCTTCGTCAAACTCCTCGTCATGTCGAACGCCTACCGCCAATCATCCAAGGTCACGCCGGAACTCTTCGAGCGCGATCCCGACAACCGCCTGCTGGCCCGAGGCCCCCGCTTCCGTCTCTCCGCCGAAATGATCCGCGATCAGGCGTTGGCGATCTCCGGGTTGCTCAGCCCGAAGATGTACGGCCCGTCTGCGAAACCGCCTCAACCGACGAGCGGCCTCTCCGCCGCGTTCGGCAGCAGCACCGACTGGATGACCAGCGCGGGCGAGGACAAATTCCGACGCGGCCTCTACACCGAATGGCGTCGCTCGAACCCGTACCCGTCGATGTCCACCTTCGATGCGCCGAACCGCGAAGTCTGCACCGTCCGCCGCTCGCGAACCAACACGCCACTGCAAGCCCTCGTCACCCTGAACGACCCCGTCTACGTCGAGGCCGCGCAAGCTCTCGCCCGCCGCATCGCAACGAGCGGCGCGACACCGCGCGACAAAACTCTCTTCGCCTTCCGCCAAGTCACCGCGCGCAACCCCACCGACGACGAACTGAACCGCCTCGAAAAACTCTTCACCGCCTCGCGCGAGCAACTCCAAAAACAACCCGATCACGCCCTGAAACTCGCCACCGACCCCCTCGGCCCCGCCCCCAAAGACGCCGACATTTCAGAACTCGCCGCGTGGACACTGGTCGGCAATGTTCTCTTGAATCTCGACGAGATGCTGATGAAACG
>CAMAYU010000206.1 GCA_945862235.1 Schlesneria paludicola DSM 18645 | reverse complement strand
AGGCCACCCGTTCACTCACGATCACATCGCGCGGGATGCCCGTCAGTTCGTGATGTTGATTGTTGAATGACGCCAGCCCCTTCGACCATTCCGGCAGGCCGTCGGTGCGGGCAGGATCGACACGGTAAAGGATCATCTCCTTCTCGGTGTTATGAATGGCACAGTTGACGGGAACGATGCTCGGGAACTTGCGATAATTGTGCTGGAGTTGCCCGAACAAATCCGGCAGCGGCTCGACGACGAGTCCTTGAATGCGTGCGTGGTTTCGAGTGACGAACGGATAGATCGGATCGAAGCTGACTCCGTCACAGGCACCGATTTGAATGAATCGAAATTCCGGAGACCTCGCAAGTTGAAAGTAGAGCAGCGCTTCAAAGTCAAAGAAGTGGATGTTGTCGATCTGCGTGATGCGATAGCCACACGACCACGCGAGACGTTTCAAAATCTGTTTGGGCAGGTCGAACATGATGAGAGTGTGGTCTTGAAGCTCGCAGGAATGTCATTTGTGGAGTGGTCGTTTGTCCGACTTCACCCCGTGTTGTGGCTGAGGACTTGATCGCGAATCCGGCATTTTTCCGTGTTCCGCGCGGGGCGGAGTATAGCCGCGTACTGTCGGGAAGATGAACCGGTGGGAGTCGCTCATAGCGGCGGGTGCTGATCGCGGACGGCGGTTTGTTCCAAGAGTGCTTCCAATTGGTTCAGGCCCTCACGCGGGTCACACAGTTGGCGGACGCGATCTCGGGCGGCGTTCGTCAGCGACTGCCAGTCGGCTTCGTGATCCATGCAGTCGGCGATGGCATTCGCGAGGGCGGTCGCATCGGCGGGAGGGACTAAGTGGCCGCAGCGGCCTCCGTCCAAAGTCTCACGCGGGCCGCAGGGGCAATCGGACGCGAGGACCGGCGTGCCGCAGGCGACCGCTTCGAGGAGTGCGTTCGGGAAACCTTCGTTCAACGACGGCAGCACGAACAGCCGCGCGTGACGATACCACGGCAGCGGGTTCGCCACGAAACCGGGCAGTGTGACGTGAGCTTCCAATTGATGAGTCGCGATGAACTCACGCAGCTCACGTTCCTGCTCGCCCTGTCCCAGCGAGACGAAGTGAAGCGAACGACCTCGCTCTTGAACGAGGATGCGGATCGCTTCGAGCAGGTATTGCTGGCCCTTCTGCACGTGCAATCGCCCGCCTGAGACGATCAAGAAGGGATCGCGCGGAATGCTTGGTGTGGACTCGGAGGCTAGCCGTTCGATGCGATCAAAATCGACGAGGTTGCGTAGTGTGCGAACGTGCTCGTCGGGGAGATCGAAGAAGCGGACTAAGCGTTCTCTCAGCCCGTCCGAATTGGCCAGCACGACCGACGCGGACGAGTACGCCCAGCGTGCGAAGCGTCTCGCAAACAGCGGCATCCGCCGCGCGTAAACATTCAATTCCCACGCGGGATCGGCGACGCAGCAGGCGATGCGCGGCGTCGGTCGAAACCAGCAGGCGGCGGCCGCGTCGAGCGTTGCTAGGAACGTGCGGTCGTAAACGATATCGATCCGTTCCGACTCCAGCAGCCGCGCGAGATGCCTCCAACGTGCGATCGGCACCGTGCGCGTGAGACGATGAAACGGGAACGCCCACGTCTTGAGAAAGTCCTCCCAGAACGAGTGGATCGGGACATCGGCGGGAACTTCACTCAGCAGCTCACCGCTGCGACTGCCGAGAGACAGCACCGGCTCGAACCGGGATCGGTCGAGTTGTTTGAGAATCTCAACGACCTGCCGCTCGGCCCCGCCTCCCCCGAGAGTGCCGATCACAAACAAGACTCGCAACGGACGTGGCATGAGGTTGAACGTCTCGGGAAGGTGTTTCAAAGCGGACGTAGGATGGACGCCTCGTCCGTCCAAGTTGAGGCTGGCAACTCGGACGGACGAGGCGTCCATCCTACGCGGCAACTTCCGGTTCTATCCTCCCGGTCCCGGTTTTTCCAAAGGACTGGTATGCTGCACCCGCCCACGCATCACTCAGCCGAAGCCTCGGCTCACAAGTTGCTTTCAAGGAACTCACATGGCCGCTCCCGTCTTGCAAGCAATGCTGCTCGCCGATCAGGTTTATCAGGACCGAAGTACGGGCAAGTACGTGATCTGTGGCATCTTCAGCGCGATCCATTTCACGCCGCGAGACGACGCGGCGGGCAAGGACCGCGCGACGGGATCGAGCGGGCGCGCTGCGGAAAGTGACTGCGAAGATGAAACGGGCGCGGGTGATGAGGCGTCTCCTCCGGTTCCGTCTCCCGTACCAATCGCGCGGCTGGTGCGAGCCGGTTCGCCATTCGCTTACGTCAGCCTAACCGAGTTGCAGGGGTCGCGCAAGTTCGAGCTGCGTTATGTTGATCTCGCCGAGAACAACGTCCTGTTCGGCACGGGCTTCGAGGTCTCGTGTCGCGACCCGTTGGAGACGATTCAAATCACGGTCCCCTTGCCGCCGCTGCCGATCCCGCATGAAGGAGTCTTCGTGCTGGAACTGTTGTGCGAGGGCGAACTGCTCGGTTCGCACCGCGTCTTGGCGAGATCACAGTCGAAGCCCTGAGGCATTCATGACGTGCCGACAAAACACGAACCTAGTTGAGCCGGGCGGCGTAAGCCCAATGGCACTCACTTGGGGACAAAGTCCTGAGCGGCACGGCGCTAGCCGCCGGTCTCTCACGTGGAAATACACCGGCGGCTAGCGCCGTGCCGCTCACGGAATGACAAAGTGAGTGCCATTGGGCGTCAGCCCCCGGATTCTTAGCTCCGTTTGCAAGAGTCCTAAGGCTTACGCCACTTGGCTTACCATTGCTGTCGGTCACGTCATTCATGGCTTCGCAGGCTCATCGCGCGCGAACTCGCGATGCAGTTCGATGAGGGAGGACTTCACCGTGGCGAGGTCTCCGACCGCGATGAAGTTGCGGAACGAATAGTCTTTCGGCGCGATGCCATTCATCGCGTCTCGCACCCGGAAGACGCAGTTCCATTTCACGACCTTCGCCCCCGGAAACCGAAAGCGTCCATAGCCCGCTTTTTCAAACCCACGCGACGGTTGATCGGGTGAGAAGACACCCATCGCGTGCAGGCCGTCGGGCGTGGCCAAGACCACCGGCTGCTGTTGCTCACCAGGGCCGTCGTCGAGCGATTCGAGTTCACCCGACTGCGGGTTGAGTTTCCAGAACGTCTCGAACTCGATCGGCATGTACCCGGTGACCGCTTCAAATTGGGCGTAGCTGTGTTTCTCACCGACCGGCACGCCGAAGGTCACGTCGTACTGAATGACCTGAGGCAGGTGGCGATAGCCGATGTGCACGCGCTTGGTCAGCAAATGGTCGGACAACACGGTCGTGTTCTTCGCGGGATGTCCCTGCGACTGGCCATCGGGTGCCAACCAGAAGGCCATCTGATTTGTCGTCTGGAGTTCGTGACCCTTCGCGATCAGATGCAGCAGCCGGCTGGAAGACTTCGCCCCGGCTCCATCATGGACCGAACCGGCCTCTGTCGGATTGAACGTCTCGGGCGTAAAGGGCGAACCCGCATCGAAGTTCGAGGCCGACTGAATCTGTCGTCCGTGATCGTCGCTGTTGACGAACTCTCGTCCGTTCCAAGTGAGCGAATGGATCGCTCCCGCCAGACGCGCTGTCGTCGTGATGACGATCTCCGAGCCACCGGCCTTCGACCGGATAACGGCATCACCCGAGAGGACTGAATCCTCCGCCATCGCGCCACCGCAGCAAACGGCGAAGGCGACGGTCAGTGCAACCGTTTCCATGAGAGTCCACCGGCGCGGCGAATCGTGTAGCACAGAATGACCTTTCAGCTACCGATGATTTCTACCTCAAGCGGCACAAAGTGAGACATTTCCGAGCGGGGTGGCGTAAGCCCAATCGCTCTTAGGAACGGGAGCGCAATTAATGCCCGAGTTCGCTGCTTGTTCCCTCCCCACCGAGGGGAGGGAGCAGGGCCGTTGCAGATCGACAAGTGATTGCGGCCCCGCTCTTTTGGCATCAGCCCGTTTGGAAAGAACCGGGGGGCTTACGCCACCCCGCTCAGATGTCTGATCACTCACCACGTGCGATCAGCGACACCGTCTGATGCGCACGCTGCGACACTTCAACTCGGGGACGCAGCACGCGGGCACCGTTGTCCCCCCACAACCGACGGCGCAGGTTGAGGTCGCAGCGCAGGGCGGCGCGATGTTCGCGGTTGTCGCGTCGTGATCGATCAGCCAGACGTTGCGGAAGTGGACCGGATTGCTGTGATTTTGAACGAGGATCGGCAGCGGATTCGGTCCCTCGACCGAGCCACCTCCCGTCTTGTTTTCCAACTCCAAGTTGTTGTGAACGACGATGCCGTTGTGGCGAACGGTGATCCGGCCCTTGGCGATTCGCTTGCCGTCGGCGTCGAACTTGGGGGCGGTGAAGTCGATGTCATACGTCTGCCAACTGAGCGGCGGGAAGCTCATGTTCAGGTCGGGTGTTTTGAACCGGTAGAGCGACGCGCAGTCGTTGAATTGCAGTTCTAGTCCGAACGAGTCGAGGACTTGGACCTCGTACCGCTTCTGCAAATAGAAGCCGCTGTTCCCGCGTGCCTGTCCGCGCGCGTAAGGCATGTAAGGCGTCCGGAACTCGGCATGCAGGGTGAAATTTTGGACCGGCTCTTTGGTCTCGCACCCGATCTCCAGCAACCCGTCCGCCGTGACCTTCGCGTTCTTCAGCCGATCGGTGTTCTTCCCGTCGAACAGCACGATGGCATTCGCGGGAGGAACGGCTCCGGCGGTGTGACTGTAGCGGTGCAGCGGCGACAGGTGGCCGACGATCGCTCCACCCGAGTTCTTCACCGACGCGGCATATCCCGGCTGCAACTCGACCGTCTGCCCTTCGCCTGCGAGAACCGTTTTGTCTCCCGCCCGCTGGCCACTCAGCTTGATGCGCGTCGAACCGTCATCGCCGTTCCCCGGCAAGCCGCCTCGGTACCACAGCGCGTCGAACTTTCCATCGCCCAACGCCACGACCTGCAACCCCACCGCACGACACCAACCGTCGGGATGCGTCACGTTGCCCGAGTACTCGCCCTGAATGTGAAAGTCGGCATCGACGTGAGCGAGGTCAGTCACGCCCTTCTTCAAGTCTTGAGCCACCGACCAGTAAGACGGCGCAAGGAACGCGACCGTGGCGACAAAGCAAACAACCGGGAGGCGCATGAGAGAAGGAACCCTTTCAGTGGGAGGACGGACACTTCCGCCCGTCCGGCTGTGAATAACAAAATAGGACGGGCAAGAGTGCCCGTCCTACGGTGGTTCGTCAATCGAGGAGATCGCTCATTCCAACCGGTTGCGTTGGAACGCGGCGGCGAGCGATGGATCGGCGACGCTCTCACAGCCTTCCATCCGGGCGACGACTTGATGGGCGGAGTCGAGGAACTCCACGTCGCAACGGATCGCGTGATCGGTCGCCTGGACGACTTGGACCACGATCCGCACGCCTTCACGCGGGAACGTCCGCCGGTACTGGCGATACCGCGCGATCGAACAGGGCAAGCACGGTTCGCCCCGCAGCTCTTGCGACCACAGGATGATTGCTTGCAGCGCCGCATCGAGAGCCAGCGGATCGGCGATCCAAGTGCTGCGGAGCGGTTCTTTCATCCACGCCCACGGCGCGGAGGCCGTGCGGGAATAGACAACGATCCCGTCTTCCGAACACGCTTCGATGGCGGCGATCCCTTGCAGTTGCGTCCCATGGAACAGCCGCGTGGCGTAGGCCGTGGCCACGTCGAGCGGGTAGCCGCGCGGCGTGACATGCAACGCGGGTGACGGGGCGGCGGGATAACCGGCTGACAACACGGCATGCCCGCCCGCGTGAACGGCTTCGCGGTGTTGAGTCATTCCGATCAGTTGGACCTTCGCTTGGAACTGCCCGTCGCTGCGAGACGGCTTGGCCGAGAGGACTCGCAACATCGAAGTGGTCTGCCGGTCGATGCGGACGCCCTGGAAGATTCGCAGATCGTCGAAGCCATGCAGTTCGAGTCCGGGGTTGCGATGGATCGCGCCGTGAGCCAGCCATTCCACGACCATCGCGACCGGCAACACGGCTTTGCCGCCGATGACGTGCGATTCCAAGAACGGGTGTTGCACCACATCCAGCAACCGCTCGAACGACGGCTTGATCTCATCCGGCTCGGGCGTTTTAACCTGACCGATTTCACCGAAGACCCACGAGGAACTGGTCCCGGGCGTCGGCGTTTTGCCGAATGGACGGGCTGGCGACGGACCCGCCAATAGAATGTTGGAGGACTCCACCTGATAGGCCGGCTTCGATGCCGGCACTCCCGCCACGTTGATGTTGGAACTCGACCCGTAGATCGACGAGGAACCCAATGTCGGCGCGCTGGGAGCGACTTGTTGTACGACTGCGCTGGTTTCTTGAACTCGCTGTTCGCGCGACTTTCGCGCGGCATCGGTCTCGCCGATCACCAGCACTTCGACGGGACGTCCTTCCGTTTGAGACAACTCGCGCACGACCAGCTCTGCCCCTTCTGCCAACGGGATCAGGCCGACACCCTCGGAAGCGAACAGGTGTTTGAGGCCACCCGTCACCATGCCTCCGTCCCACGGACCCCAGTTGAACGAGACGACGCGCGTTTGAGGCCGTTCGATCGCGAACTGTCGCGCCAGCTTGTTCAGCACTTCGTTGGCGATCGCATAGTCTGACTGACCGACTCGACCGAAGCGCGCCGTGTACGATGAGAACAGTCCCAGCACGCGCAGGTCGTTCGGTGAGATCGCTCCGAGCAGATGCCGCAGTCCCGAGACTTTCGTCTCGAACACCCGCTCGAATTGCTCGCGCGTCTTGTCTTCAATCCGTCCGTCGGCCAGAACGCCCGCGCCGTGAATCACGCCGCGCGTCGGTCCCCATTCGCGGTGCATCTGCGAGATCAACGGTCGGAGCGTCGCCTGATCGCGCACGTCTACCGCGTGATACGTGAGCGGCACGCCCGTTGCGCGAAGTTGAGCCAAGGCCACTGCCACTTCACGTTGAGCCAACACTTGTTTGAACTTGGAGTCGATCGCGCGCGGCACTGTTCCAACCGGAGCGCGGGCGATCAGCGCCTGCTTGATCTCCGCTTCCGTGGTCAGCCCTGTCAGCCAGTCGGGTTCGAGATCCGGTTCCGGGCTGCGACCGATGATGGCCAGACGCGGTTGCCAGGCGTGAGCGATTGCCAGCGCCGCCGCCGCCGTCACGCCGCGTGCTCCGCCACTGACGATGATCAACTCACCCGGCCGCACGGGAGCCGAGCCACTGAAAGCATCGGGCAGTCGCTCTTCAAACACGGTCGGCGTACAAGCGTGCTTCGGCGACAGACCGATTTCGATTGGTCCGACTCGCAACAACTCCTCGACCAACACACGCGCCGCTTCGCTCGGTGACGCCCATCCGTCCGCGAGATCGAACGCTTTGCAGGTCAACTCGGGCCACTCGCGCGCCGCCGACTTCGTCAGTCCCGCAAGCCCGCCCGAGACGGGATCGGTCAGCGGACGTGTCGCTTCAAACCCGAACCGACCGTCCAACCGCGAGACCGTCGCGAACACCGCCGCACTCGCCGTAGCTGCCCGGCGCAGTCCCGGCCCCGCCTTCTGCAACCACTCCATTGCACGCCACAACTGGCGATCACTGATCCCGTCGGCCGGGGCGACGACGATCAAGCCGCCGACACGTTCGGGGACCGCAGGCAGGAACGGTTCATCCAGATTGACCACTCGCGGTTTGAAGCCTCGATCCGACAACTCGGCGGCGATCCGCAGCGACAATTCCAAACCGTCTTCCGTGATCCAAATCTCCGCCCCGCGAGCCAATGGCAACAACGCCCGTGTTTCTGCCGCAGGCAGTTCCACGGGTCGTACGACACTGCGAACCAGCATGTCGAGCGACAGCGAATTACGGAGCGAAGGGCGGGGCGGGTTGAAGGTTGAGGGCTGAGGGTTGAGAGTCAGAGTGGGAGCAGGCGTGGCGATTCGCGTTTCTGCTCCGGCCCCCTCGCCCTGCCCTGTCTTCAGGGAATCGAATGCTGGCGGGAAGAGGGTGAGGGGTTCTGCTTGACCCCTGTCTTCCGACTCCTGACGCCTGTTTCCGCCCATCCGCGCCTCGGCCAACGCGACGACATCCTGCAACGTGTGCAGCGCACCCAACTCTTCCGGCTTGAACGCGGGCAAGTTCGGCACGCGCTCTTGCAGCGCCGACAGAATCTCCACCCGCTTGATCGAGTCGATCCCGAGATCGTGATCGAGACTCATGCCAAGGTTCAGCATCTCGACGGGGTAACCCGTCTTCTCGGAGACGACCGCGAGTACGGTTGAGGTCAACGCGGGAGAGTTGAGGGTCTTGGGTTGAGGATTGAGGGTCGGAGCAGGTGTGGACGGAACGGACACGGCCGCAATCGCCGCTGGCCTTGCCCCCTCGCTCCGGCTTGGTAGGGAAAGGGCTTGGGGCTGACTGTCCCCATTGCTGCCCATTGCCCACTCCCCACTCCCCACTGCCGCAACACCACTCATCCGCGCCTCGGCCAAGCCGACCACGTCCTGCAACGTGTGCAGCGCACCTAACTCTTCCGACTTGAACGCGGGCAAGTTCGGCACGCGCTCTTGCAGCGCCGACAGAATCTCGACCCGCTTGATCGAGTCGATCCCGAGGTCATGATCGAGACTCATGCCAAGGTTCAGCATCTCAACCGGATAGCCTGTCTTCTCCGAGACGACCGCCAGTACCGTTGAAGTGAGCGCGGGAGAGTTGATGGTCTTGGGTTGAGGGTTGAGAGTTGGGAGGGGAGCGACGATGGCAGCGGGAGCAACAATCGGTGTGTGGGAGATGACGGGAGCAGGCGCTACAACAAGAGCAGTGTGTGCCTCCGATTTCGGCTTGCTCTCCACTCCCCCAACACCACTCATCCGCGCCTCGGCCAACCCGACCACGTCCTGCAACGTGTGCAGCGCACCTAACTCTTCCGGCTTGAACGCGGGCAAGTTCGGCACGCGTTCTTGCAGCGCCGACAGAATCTCGACCCGCTTGATCGAGTCGATCCCCAAATCATGATCGAGACTCATGCCAAGGTTCAGCATCTCAACCGGATAGCCCGTCTTCTCCGAGACGACCGTCAGTACCGTTGAAGTGAGCGCGGGAGAGTTGATGGTCTTGGGTTGAGGGTTGAGAGTTGGGAGGGGAGCGACGATGGCAGCGGGAGCAACAATCGGTGTGTGGGAGATGACGGGAGCAGGCGCTACAACGGGAGCAGTATGTGCCTCCGATTTCGGCTTGCTCTCCACTCCCCCAACACCACTCATCCTCGCATCGGCCAACGCGACCACGTCCTGCAACGTGTGCAACGCACCCAACTCTTCCGGCTTGAACGCAGGCAAGTTCGGCACGCGCTCTTGCAGCGCCGACAGAATCTCCACCCGCTTGATCGAGTCGATCCCGAGATCATGATCGAGACTCATGCCGAGGTTGAGCATCTCTGTCGGATAGCCGGTCTTCTCTGAGACAACAGCCAGCACGGTCGAGGTCAACGCGGAACTGGGAGCAGGTCTGAGGGGCACGGGCTGAGGAACGAGCGACGGAACGGGAGCGACGATCGGAACAGGCACAATCTCGGCTTTCGCCTTGCTCTCCACTGCCCACTGTCCACTGCCCACTGCCGCGTCACTCTCTTTCCACGCCCACGGCTTCTCAATCACAGGTACGACCTGGGCAACGGCCACCGCTGGCAACTCCGGCGGCGCGGCGATTCCGCGAGACTCCTGTGCCAACTCCAGATGCCGTTGCGCCAGCGACTCGAACGTCCGCAGCGCCGCTTCCTGGCCTTCGAGGAACCGCTGATGAAGTCGCGCGGTTTCTTCCTGCATCCGCTGGAGTGCTCGCAGATTTTCTTGGATCAATGCCAAGCCATCGGTCTCGCGCGGGGAGGCCCATGCGGCGCGGAGTGACTCGTTCCGAGGTTCTGGACTCTCGTTGTGCGTCGGTTCGTTGAGATTCAGCATGTTGTAAGGATCGACTTCGAGGACGCGACTCTTCGGGGGCACGACGTGACCTCGATTGAGGGATGCGAATGCAACGGACGGAGCGCCAAGCGATGAGACATAGGAACTCGGGTTCGCCTCCGTCCCCGGCTCAAAAGTAGAAGTCATTCCGAACGAGGGGGTCATCGGGGGACGAGGCGGGATGGGGGCGCGAGGCTTCACGTAGTTAGCTCCACTAATTGGAATGCGCAGCCGGTGGGGACTGCCGGTGTCGGCGGGACCACTGCCGTGCGGATCCCATTGGGTCCAGTCGATTGAGTGCCCGGATGCTGACACCTGCGCCAGAGCGCTCGCAAGATCAAACAGTCCGCCGCGCTTGCCACTCGACGAATCGACCGCCACCGCGCGGAAATCTCGGCCCGACAGGATCGAACCGACCAACCCGGTCAACACGCCGCCGGGTCCGACTTCGACGAATGTCCGCACGCCGTCGGCATACATCTGTTCGACTTCTCGCACGAAATTGACGGGTCGAGCCAACTGCGCCGCCAGCAAATCGCGGGCGTCTCGCGCGTCGGTCGGGTACTGCGCTGCGGTCGTATTCGCGTAGACCGGCATCTGCGACGCCGCGAACTCCACGCCGTCTAGCTCCGGCCGAAACGCGCGGCTCGCGCTGGCGACGAGCGGGCTATGGAAGGCCGCTGCCACCTGTAACTTCTTTCCTCGCATGTTGCGTTGAGTAAACAATGCCGTCGCCCGGTCGATCTCGGGCAAGCGACCTGACAAGACCACCTGGTTCGGACTGTTGTAGTTGGCCACGACCAAATCGACGGCCAGCTCTTTGATCGCCGCCTCAACCTGCGTGAGCGGTGCGCCGATCGCCAACATCCCACCATCAACCTCTTGCGCTTCCGCCATCAATCGCCCACGCAGCATCGACAACCGATAGAGGGCCGCCGGTGCGAATCGTCTCGAGGCACACAGTGCCGTCAGTTCTCCGTAGCTATGTCCCGCCGCCGCTTCCGCACGCACGCCGAACTGTTCGAGCACCGCCAGCGCCCCGAGACTGACCGCCCCAATCGCAGGCTGAGCGATCTGAGTCGCTCGCAGTTCAGAGTCTCTCTCAACGCGAGCCTCATCCGACCACGAGGGCGTCGGATAGATGTAATCGCTGAGGCGGTTTAGGGTTGAAGGTTGGGAGTTGAGGGTAGAAGAAAAAACCGCATTCGCTTCGCTCAGCACCGCGTTCATGG
>CAMAYU010000205.1 GCA_945862235.1 Schlesneria paludicola DSM 18645 | reverse complement strand
CCGCGCTTCTGTTGTTCACCTTGGAGCCAGCCTTGTTGAGACTCGGTCAACTCCTGATCGGTGATCCCGTCCTTGAGCAACAGCGCGAGTTCTTCGTGCGCCAACGTGACGACCTTCTCGATGTTCTGCGGATTGGCGATGCCGTACAGCGACAGCGTGGCGCGGGGATCGAGCGACGCGGCGCGGAATGCGGAGCCGACGCCATATGACAGTCCTTCCTTCTCACGGATGCGGCCCATCAGGCGTGAGGCGAAGCCGCTCCCGCCGAACGTTTCATTGGCCACGATCAGCGCGGGATAGTCCGCGTCGGCATCGGACAACGGCAGGATCAGGCCCGCGAAAAACATCGCGTTCGCTTTGTCGGGCGTCAGCACTTTGATCGTGCTTCCCTTCGCGGCCCCTTCCGAACTTCGACGGATCCGCTCGTAAGGCTGCTTCGTTTTCCAGCCGCTCAGCGCGGCGGTCAGGGCCTCTTTGGCGACCGCTTCATCGAAGTCACCGACGATGACCACTTCACCCGCTTGAGCCGACAGGAATTCGTCGTACACGCGTTTCACATCACCGACGGTCAGCTTCTCAATCAGCTTCAGTTCGTCGGTCATGCTCGGGAAGTGGCGGACATCACCAGCCGGGTAGGGGTTGAGTTGCTGGTTGACGACGCGCGGCGCGATCGCCTGCGGCTCGGCCGCTTGCTCGGAGAGCGTACTCAGTCGCTGCTGTTGCAGGATCGAGAACTCGGCGGTGGGTAGCGCCGGTTCACGCAGGACTTGTCGCAAGAGTTCGATGACCTCTTTCAAGTGAGCACGCTTCGTGGTGATCGTGAACTCGGCGGCCCCCGCCGAACCGGTTCCGCGCCAACTCGTGTTGAGTGCGTCGAGCTTGTCTTGCAACTCGGTCGCGTTGAGTTGCTTGGTGCCGCGCGTCATCAACTCGGGCAGAAATTCGCACGCCGGGCCGAGGCCAAACAGCGACTCGGCCTTTCCGTAGCGCAGTCGCAGCGTCACGACGACATTGCCGCCGCGATTCTTTTTCGTCAGGAACGCGGTCTGAATCCCGTCGATCGTGCCACGCTGCACACGCTTCTCAATCGCAGCGGGCGACGCATCAAAGACCTCGCCGACTGAGAAGTCGGCTCGCCCCTTGTAGTCCTTCACCAACGTGGCCACTTCCGGCGGCGCGGCGATTGGAGTTCGTTGCGGCTCCGTCGTCGGAAGGTACATCCCAACGGTGCGGTTGCTCACTTCCAGGTACTTCTTCGCGACGCGGTTCACGTCGGCGGTCGTCACCTGTTGAAGGTTGTCTCGGTAGAGGAAGAACAGCCGCCAGTCACCGGCTCCCGCCCACTCGGACATCTCGGCGGTGAGCTTCGGAGTGTTGTTCGAGGACTGGTCCCAAATCTTGAGCAGCGTCTGTTTGATACGCGCCACTTCGGCATCCGTCGCGCCGTCCTTGGCCAGCGTGTCGATGGTGTCAATCATCCCGTCGAGGACCGCCGCCGGTTCATTTCCCGGAGCGACTTCTGCCGTGAAGTTCATCGCGCTCGGATCGTGCCACGCATAGACCGATCCCTCGATCTTCGCCGCGCGGCGACGTTCGATCAGGGCTTTGTAGAGCCGTCCCGATTTGTCGCCCGAGATAACACCTTCCAGCACCGCGACGGCGGCGAAGTCAGGATCGGTCGCCGCCGGGACGTGATACATCGCCGCGACGACAGGGACTTTCCCGACGCGACGCAGCGTGACATGACGCTCGCCGTCCTGAGCCGGTTCGTCCGTGTACGTGTTGCGAATCGGTTCGGTCGGACACGCGATCGGAGCGAAATGTTTGACCACCAGCTCCAACGCTTTGGCTTCGTCGAACCGGCCGCCGATAAACAGGACCACGTTGTCGGGACGGTAGTAGCGCTTGTAGAAGACTCGCAGATTTTCGACGGGGACCCGCTCGATGTCGGCTCGGTTTCCGATCGTCGATTTGCCGTAGTTATGCCACTCGAACGCCGTCGCCATCATTCGCTGTTCGAGGATCATTTTGGCGTTGTTCTCGCCCATCTCGAACTCATTCCGAACGACGGTCATCTCACTCGACAAGTCCTCGGGCTTGATCGGGCAGTTCACCAGACGGTCGGCTTCCAGTCCGATGGCGTATTCGAGATTGTCGTCGCTGGCGGGGAGCGTCTCGTAGTAATTCGTGCGGTCGGTCCAGGTCGAGCCGTTGTAATCGGCCCCGCGTTCCTGCAAGTCGCGGTCGGAGTGCGGATGCTTCTCGGTCGGCTTGAACAGCATGTGTTCGAGCAGGTGCGCCATCCCGGTCTCGCCGTAGCCCTCGTGCTTCGATCCGACGAGGATCGTCATGTTGACCGTGACCTTCGGTTGCGAAGGCTCGGGGAACAGCACGACCTTCAATCCATTCGCCAGTCGGTACTCAGTGAAGCCTTCAACGCTGCCAACCTTCTTCGGCTTCGCCGCCTCATCCGCCGTAGCGACCGCCACACTCAAACCCAATAAACAGACCAAGCACAATCCACGAGCGATCATGAGACCAGACTCCTTTCAATCCGCGATGCGAGAAACACTGAAGAAGTATCCGACGCGGCAAGATTAGCCGCCGAGTTCGACGAGTGCGAGGCCCTCCCAAGGCCATCGCCTTGTGGGGTCTGTGTATCCTGTCGGGTGAGACCAGCGACGCTTCGTCGCGGCGGCCCACCATGATTTCTCGACGATATCTCAATGGTGGGCCGGCGCTCGAAGCGAGCTGGTCCCACCCTGCTTTGAAAAAGCCGATGGCCCTGAGGCCCTCCTCCAACCCCTTTACATCGGTTGTTCGTCGTAGCAGCGGACCTCGTACACGCGAGCTTGTTCGCTGCCGTTGGTGGCGTGGATCTTGAGGCGGAGCGTCGTGAGTTTGGTCTTCGGGAAGTCGTGCCTTAGCAGCCGTTGGTGGTTCGATTTGATCGTGGCCAGCGTGACGGACTTGCCGTCGGGCGTGGTGCCGATCAGTTCGTAGTCGCGAATGGTTTCGGGTTGAGGGGCGCGGATCATCGGCTTGTTGTGGTTGTCGGCGCTGGTCAGAGTCAGCTCGCGCTGGAAGCCGGTGTCGAACGTCAGTTGGACGTGGCTGATCGACTGCGGTTTGTCCCACGTCAGTTCGAGCCACGCGCCGTCTGTGGACATGACTCCGAGCCAGCGGTTGGTCAGTTCGCCCGACATGTTGCGGACGAAGCCGTTCAGCGCGTTCTCGGCCTTCGAGTCTTGATAGCACTCGGACGACGTGGCTTTTGCGTTTCGAGCGACATCGAGCGAGTCTTCGTTCTTGCGGTGCTTGATCGTCTGGTCGTCGCGGAGCAGCGTTTGAGTCAGCTCGTTGAGGTTGTTCTTCGATGCGGCGAACTCGCGCGGTTTCACTCCCTTCTTTAGGCACAAGGCGGCGGCGGTGCCCATCCCTTGGCCCATCACGGCACAGGTCGCCATGACGCGGGTCGAGGTGAACGCGACATGGCTGCATGAGGCGTTTCGTCCGGCCATCAACAGGTTCGGGACATCCTTGCTGTAGAGCGAACGGAACGGAATGTTGTAGACCTCGGGGAGCTTGATCGACGTGAACGGCCGCAACTCGGGGGAATCGAAGCCGCCCGGCGGATGTTCGTCGAGGCCCCAGCCGCCGATGGCGACCGCGTCGTCGAAGTCGCCGTTGAGGCCCATCACATCCTGCTGCGTCAGGATGTGATCCCCCTCGATGCGGCGGCTCTCCCGTTTGCCGGGGACCATGCCGACCCAGTCCAGGCCCCAGTTCTCGGCCCCCTTTACTTGGCCGCTGTTCTTGATGTAGTCCCACACGCCGGTGACGATCGCGAGCAGCTCGAAGCGGATCCGTTCGTTGTCGCGAATCGTGTCAATCGCGCCGCCCCACTCGATCCACCAGTAGCCGTACTCCCACGAACCGACCGGGCGGAACTGGAGGTGCTTCTTCTCGATCTTGCGTGCCCACTTCGGTGCGGTGTAGCCGATCGGTTTGCCGTAGTCGCGCGCGGTGAACAGGATGCTGGAACCGAGCGTCTCGCGCGTCGGCTTCTCCCACCCGAGCGGCTCATCGAATTCGCTGCGCGCTTCGTGACCCCAGCGGATCGTCGCCCCGGCCTCAATCGCCAGCTTCGAGTCCCCCGTGCAGTCGGCATACAGTTTCGACGTGATGCGGTAGATGTGCTCGGTCTTGTCCGAGCGAGCCAAGACCTGAGCGATCTCGCCCGTGGCATCCTTCGTCGCGCGATAGACCGACGTGTCGAGCAGCAGCGTGATGTTCGGCTCGCTGACGATCTTGTCGTATAGCAGCAGGTCCCACATCTCCCACGAGCGGTGCGGATTGTTGGCGGCATCGTCGAGACGAAGCTCTTCGATAATCCCGCCCTCGCGCCAGCCGGGCCGCCCTGTGTGGTTGTTGGCTCCCACGATGTGCATCTTCACTTCGGACGACGAATTTCCACCGAGCCGCGAGCGATCCTGAACGAGGATCACCTTCGAGCCGTGTCGCGCCGCCGCCAGCGCCGCACAGACGCCCGCCGGTCCCCCTCCTGCGACAAACAGATCGCACTTCAAATCGACGACCGTCATGTTCGGTTCGTGTTCGAGTCCGCCGAAGCCCGCGACCGGCTTGCCATCGGGCGAGGGGGGGGCAATCAACTTGAAGGACTCACGAATCTGCTCGGGCGTCGCCTCGGCAGCATGAGCGGACGCGAAGTCACTCGCGTCCACCAAGACCGAATACCCAAAGCCCATGCCAAGTCCGGCGAGGAAGTCACGTCGTGAGACTGGGGAAGGTAGGTCATCCATCAATCAAGCTCCGAAGTTCAAAGAGGAGTCATGGAGTTCGAGGCGGCACTGTTTAAGGCTCGCCCGCTGACGGGCGGCGATTCTAATGAGGCTGCTCTGCTCACAGTAGAACCAAGGGATCGGACCGCTCTCACTTTCTGGTGCTGATCGTCTTTCAATCTTCTGGCACTACTGGATTGCCGGTGCGGTCTTGAGACCCCATCCGCACGAGGCGGATGGGGTCATCTTTCATTCGAGTTGTTCAAACGTTAGCTCGCCGTCTCGCTCACCAGACAAGCGCGGTGGGGAGCAATCGCAAACCACAAATAGCGCAACTTCAAAGAGCGTGAGCGAGGGGATTTCATACGTCAATTCGCAACGTCCTCGCTGCCGATGGCCAGGTCGAGCTGCCGCTGACGGCAACATTCTTCTCGCCCAGTTACGGCATGGTCACGGACAAATTCGGCATCGACTGGATGGTGCTGGTGCCGGGACCAAGTCATTCCTAGAAAAACTGCTTTTTGACGACTTGTCGATTTCGCGACCGGCCACTCGACTACTTCATGAAACGCGGGAATGGCCCGCTGAATCGAACGAAACTTCTGACTCTCAGGATGCAATATGGCAACCAGTATCTTCGTGAACCCGCCCGTCAAAGACGTGAAAAACTCGATGCGGTTCTACGAATCGCTCGGCTACAAACTCGATCCTCAATGGCCAATCCTCAGTTCACCGGCGAAACGGCGGCCAGCATCGTCATCAGCGACACGATCTATTCGATGTTGGGCACACAGGCCACGTTTAAAGAATTAACTCCGAAGGAGATCGCTGACCCGACGAAAGTTTGCCATACGCTGATCAGCCTTTCGTGTGAGAGTCGTTCCGCAGTGGAGGCCCTGATGGCCAAAGCCATCGCGGCAGGCGGTTCACAGACACATGAACCGGAGGATCATGGCTTCATGTAGCAGCATGGCTTCAAAGACCAATACCTGTTGTCGTTGCGGCTTCAGAACCCGGATGGTTCATGGACGCAATTCATGAGCGCGAAGTCTTTCCGAGTTACCGAAATGAGATAGCCACATGACGCCTCAAAAGATCAAGACATTCCTCTGGTACGACAGCGCGGCCGAACAAGCGGCCGAGTTTTAATGCTCGCTGTTCAAAGACTCGCACATTCACCGCGTCACTCGTTGTCCCGAAGGCGGTCCAGCACCGGGGGGCACGGTGATGCTCGTTGAGTTTTCACTGGCCGGAGTGCAATTCGTGGCGCTCAATGGCGGGCCGGTCTTCAAGTTCACAGAAGCGGTCTCGCTGACGGTCGATTGCGAAGATTAAGCCGAGGTCGATTTTCTGTGGAGCAAGCTGTCGGCCTCATCGATGTACCGAACCTCGACGAGGCCATCGCCGTTGCCAGTCGTCTCCCCGCCGCGAAGAAAGGGACCGTTGAAGTCCGACGCGGCTTCCATCTCGAGGCCTGCCTCCCGACAACTTCGGGCCGCGCCGCCCAAGGCGGAACGAACCGCTTCGCGCTACATGCTCCTCTGCTACGACAACGAGCAAGCCTGGAACGAAGCCGGCCCCGCCGCCCTGCGAGCCGCTCAACAAGAAGCGGCGGAACTCACACACCAACTCAACTCCCGCAGCCAATACATCAGCGCGTCTCCGCTGCATCCCGTCTCGACCGCCGCCAGCATCCGCATCCGCGAAGGGAGACGCCTCGTCACCGACGGCCCGTTCGCCGAAACCCGCGAGTTCCTCGGCGGCTACTACCTGATCTTCGCCCGCGATCTCAACGAAACGATCTCGATCGCGTCCAAGCATTCCGGAGCCAGAGTCGGCTCGGTCGCAGTACGGGCACTCGTCGAACTCAATGGAATGCCGCAAGAGAACGCCAACGGATGACTCACGCGGAACCACGAAGCCTCGGCTCTGTTCCGCATCTGGCAGACGGCGATCATCAAACCCAGAGCGACTGTGAACCTTTCGTAGGGTAGGCGGCCCGCCTGCCTTTTCTTCGAGAAAGAAAACAGGCGAGCCGCCTGTTCTACGTTTTCATCACAGCTTCAGAGCGTGGCCGTTTTCCACCGGTTTGCCCACGTCCTGGAGGACATATACCTCACGCGGCCTGAAGTGAGACATCTGCCCAACGTCGGTCTGGGTGTGCCGAGTGGCGGACGCCCAATGGCACTCACGGATGTCGGCGAGCAGTTGTTTCATTGTGGTTCCGATTGGCGTTTGAGTCGCTGCCATGCTCTTGGCGAGCGTGGCTACAATCGTCGCGGCGAAGTCTCGACCTATTCAGTGCAAGGGCAGAGTCATGCTACAGGAATTCCGAAAGTCGTTTGTCGCCGCGTTCATTCTGATCGCCGCGAGCAGCTTGGTCCTCGCGGACGAGACACCGACGCAGGGCGATCCATTTCCATCCGGCTGGACCGCAAAATCGCCGCGTGACGAGATTCGCCCGGCGTTCTCGTTTGAGCCGAATGGTGGACCGAAGCAGTCGGGCAGCTTTGTCATTCGGCACGATCAGCGCGAGGGCTTGGACGGCTGGATGCAGAATTCGTTCGCGGTGACCGGGGGCGAATTCGTTCGCTTTCAAGCCGCTCGCAAGCTGACCGATGTGGCCTTGCCGAGACGGAGCGCGCTGGTGCGAGTCCTTTGGCAGAACGACGCGGGAAAGATGGTCTCGGCCAATGTGCCGGAGCAGCAGGTTGCCGAGCTGGGGCACACTCCGACCGCCGAACCCGAACATCCGGTTGATGGTCCGACGGATGCGAAGGGTTGGACGACGGTCAGCGGTGTCTATCGCGTTCCAGCGAAGGCGACCCGCGCCGTGGTCGAACTGCATCTGCAATGGGCGCCCAACGGCCGCGTGGAATGGAGTGAGATTGGGTTCGCAAAGACGACGCCTCCGCAAAGTCGCAAGGTGAGATTGGCGACGGTTCATCACAAGCCGTCGGGCACGTCCCCGCGCGAGAATTGCGAAGAGTTCGCGCCGCTCATTGCAGAGGCCGCGAAGCAGAAAGCGGATCTGGTCGTACTCGGTGAAACAGTCCCCACGGCCTCAGCGAACGTGAAGTCGCTGAAGATTCACGAGACCGCCGAACCGATCCCCGGTCCCTCGACCGACTACTTCGGTGAACTTGCGAAGCAGTACGGCCTGCACATCGTCGTGAGCCTGTACGAGCGGGACCGGCATCTCGTTTACAACTCGGCAGTGTTGCTCGGCCCGGATGGCAAATTGATTGGCAAGTATCGCAAGGTCTGCCTGCCTCATGGCGAGGTCGAAAAGGGGATCGCGCCGGGCCACGACTACCCGGTTTTCGACACAAAGTTCGGCAAGGTCGGGATGATGGTCTGCTACGACGGCTTCTTCCCCGAAGTCGCTCGCGAGCTGTCGAACCGCGGTGCCGAGGTGATTGCGTGGCCGGTCTGGGGCTGCAACCCGCAGTTGGCGAAAGCGCGCGCGTGCGAGAACCACGTCTACATCGTCAGCAGCACATTCATGGAGCCGCGACACGGCTGGATGCTTTCGGCGGTCTTCGATCAGACCGGCAAGCCGATCGCTCAAGCCGAGAAATGGAGCACAGTCGTCGTCGCTGAAGTCGATCTAAGCCAGCCGTATCTCGGTCCCTACAACCTCGGCGACTTCCGTTCGATGATCGAGCGACATCGACCGGCGCCCACATTAGAACCAAGCCCGCGCACCCTCGAACATTCGAGTCGCTAAAGATCGGTGCAACAATCACTGTCCCCTCGTGGCGGATGCTGCCAGCATCCGAGCCGACGCTGGCAGCGTCGGCCACGACAATGAATTCTGCGCCGATCCAGAGACACGGGATCGCGACAACTTCCCGGTGTGACGCAGTACTTCTGTGAGCGGCAAGGCGCTAGCCGCCGGTAGTTCCAGCTCACCGGCGGCTAGCGCCTTGCCGCTCGCGGAACTGAGTTGGTGAGACGCCGGCGATCTTGCGGAACGCTCGCGTGAACGCGCTGTGGTCGTAGTAGCCGCAGGACATGGCGATGTCGGTGACGGGTTGATCGGTCTCGCGCAGCAGGACCGAGGCGGCTGCGATCCGATTCTTGGCGATGTATTGGCTCGGTGTGAGGCCGAAGAATCGCTTCATTAGACGAGCGAACCGCAACGGCGAAATGCCAGCGGACTTCGCGAGCGAAGTCGGAGTGATCGGGTCGGCGAGGTGGTGCTCGAAGTGATCCAGCGCGATGGCGACGGCGGCGGGGATTTCCTGAGTCTTGATCGGGGCCCGCACGTCGCGAGAGATGCCGATTAGGCCCATGATCTGACCATCGGTAGCGAGCAGCGGCAGCTTTGTCGTCAAGCACCAACAGGGTTGGTTCGGGGCGTACCAGTGCAGCTCCAAGTGATCGAGCAGCGGGCGGCCAGAGCGCAACACAGCGGCGTCTTGCTGCGCGGGAATGCGACCGAAGTCACCGGGGCAGATGTCGCTCGGACGCTGACCGAGCACCTGCGATTGGTGTTGCAGGCCATGTCGTTCCACGAGCGACGCATTGACCGAAGTGTAGCGCCCATCGCGGTCCTTGATGAAGAACGCCACGTCCGGTACTTGGTCGAAGAGACGCTCCAGAACGGAGACCTCCACCGCCGCCAGAAGAGACGCGAACGAGTCCGCAGACTGCGGCTTTGAGGACGGCGGCGGTGTGCGCATTTTGATGTCGCTGTGATGAAGTCAGCCAAGAACCCGATGCAGGGCGAGAATTATCATAACGCCGCACACGGCTATTCGTGTTGGACCGCAGTCATCAACCGGAACTCGCTAGCGTCCTGTTGGAAAAGCCGTGGCACGGGCGGCCCGCCTGTGTTTTTCAACTGGAAATGAACGCACGCGAGCCGGCTGATCAAAGTAAGAAGGAATCCGCTCATGAAAATCGCACGCATCTTTGCTCACCGAGTTGAGCTGCCGTTGGTCGAAGGATCGTACAAGTGGTCCGGCGGGAAATCGGTGTCGGTGTTCGACAGCACGATCATCGGCGTTGAGACCGACTGTGGACTCGTCGGCTACGGCGAGGTTTGTCCGCTGGGGCCGTTCTATCTGCCAGCCTACGCCGAGGGAGTGCGAGCCGGACTCCGCGAACTCGGGCCGCATCTGATTGGCTTTGATCCGCGTGAGCTTGCCAAGCTGAACCATCGGATGGATGCCGCTTTGAAGGGGCATCCTTATGTGAAGACCGGAATCGACATCGCGTGCTGGGACATCCTCGGCAAGGCGACGGGCTTGCCGGTGTGTGTGCTGATGGGAGGCCGCTTTGGTGAGAGCGTGCGGCTGTATCGAGCCATCTCGCAACAGGCTCCCGAAGAGATGGCGAAGAATGTGCAACGCTATCGCGAGCAGGGCTACACGCGGTTCCAACTGAAAGTCGGCGGCGATCCGGATACCGACATCGAACGGATTCGCGCCGTGCGAGCGATGTTGCTGCCATCGGATCGGCTCGTCGCCGACGCCAACACCGGCTGGACTCAGCACGAGGCGATGCGAGTTGTCCGTGCTGTGCAAGACGTGGACGTTTACATCGAACAGCCGTGCCTGACTTATGAAGAGTGCCTTGCGGTCCGACGCAACACGAGCCATCCGTTTGTGCTCGACGAGAACATCGACGGCCTCGACATGCTGCTACGTGGCAAAGCAGATTTGGCGATGGACGTTGTGAATCTGAAGATCAGCAAACTGGGTGGGCTGACGAAGACGAAGCAGGCTCGCGACCTGTGCGTCTCGATGGGAATTGCGATGACGCTCGAAGACAGTTGGGGCGGCGACATCACGACAGCGGCGATTGCGCACCTCGCTCACAGCACGCCCGAAGAGTTCCGTTTCACCAGCACCGATTTCAACAGCTATGTGACCGTCAGTATGGCGACCGGTGCGCCGCAGCGCGAGAACGGATTCATGAAAGCAAGCAACGAGCCGGGACTCGGCATCGAGCCGAAGATGGACGTGCTCGGCAAACGAGTCGTCGAGGTCGCGTGATGACCGCACGTCCGGTTGTCAGCGGCAAACGATAGATCAACCTCAACCACTCGCGATTTGAAATCACCACGTTGGGATTGGCAGAAGAATGAAGGCAAGAGAATGACGAGTTTCGGCTCTCCGCCGTTCGTGTTGATTCTTGGGAGGGCGAGGCTCCTGCCGAGCCGTGCAGGCTGCGAATTACGGCTCGGCGGGAGCCTCGCCCTCCCATCGGTAGATTCTCTCAACACAAATGGTGGAGAGCCTGAGTTTCGAGGCCATTCGCTTTGTCTCATTCTTTTGCCTTCATTCTCCTGCCAGTCCTCCTGAAGAAATCACGATTGATGGAAACAACAATGAGTCGAGTCTCCGCGTTCATGGCCTGCTGGCTGGTGATCGCCAACGCGTTCGTCGCTGCCGACGACCGGGCTGGGCATCCGAAAATCCTGGCCGAGGCCGAGACTCGATTGAAGTCGATCTATGACCAGCGGGAGTTTGCCCCCGCGACATTTTCAGGAAAGTGGCTGCGAGACAGTTCCGGCTATTTGGTTCTTGAGAAGCCGAAGGACGGTTCAGAACCGGAACTCGTCCAGTACGACGTGACGAG
>CAMAYU010000204.1 GCA_945862235.1 Schlesneria paludicola DSM 18645 | reverse complement strand
AGGGCTATCAGGTCGCTGGTATCGTTGGTCACGGTGCCTCGATTGCAGGTAGCCAGTACATCGACGGTCTTGACTACTGCGATGCAGCGGCAGATGACGCTGTCGCTACTGGTGATGAGGGTTGCATCGCGCGCAACTTGACCCAAGTCGACGAAGCGGACACTGTCACGGTTCCTTTATTGGCTCCGTGAAGTCAATTCTGTTGGTCGTGATGCCATCAGGCAGTGGTGTTGATGCAATTCTCTGACTCAGACAATTCCGGTGGCGGGCGGCCTTCGTGCCGCTCGCCACTGGAGTGCTGAGTTGGAAGGCAATTTGAGATTTGACGTTTCCGACAGAAGTCGATTCCCACTCTGGTCGTAACTGAATTCGCAAGAATTCAGACTCCCTGGAACGAGCGTCTGAACTCTTGCGAGTTCAGCTGAGACTTTTGTCGGTTACGTCAGATTTGACATTTGAAATTTGAAGTTCAGGAGTGACACGTGTCTCCAGACCAAGCGATTGCGGTGATGATCTTCACTGCCGTGGCTTTGGTGTGGGATGTGAAGTCGCGGCGGATTCCGAATGGGTTGAATTTGGTGGGGCTGATCCTGGGCTTGGCGTTTCAGACGTACCATCGCGGGTGGGATGGATTGCTGTTCTCGCTGGCGGGGTTTGGAACGGGGTTCGGAATCCTGTTCATCCTATGGATCATTGGTGGTGGCGGTGGTGGTGATGTGAAACTGATGGGTGCGGTGGGAGCGTGGCTCGGACCGTACCTGACGTTGATCGTGTTTGTGGCGAGTGGCTTTCTGGCGGCCTTCGGCCAGGTGGTCATGACCGCAGCGAATCGCGGTCGGAAAGAAAAAGAAGCAGGCCTAGGCGGGCCGCTTGGGCTACGGGAATCAGATTCGCTCAGAGCGGCTTCCGAGCCTGTCGATGCAGAGCTTGAGGACGAGTTGCAGCGACAACACGCGACAGAACTGAGCAACCGCCGCAAGGTGCCGTATGCCGTTCCGGTGGCGATCGCGGTGTGGGTGATCTGCGGATTGAAGTTAATCCAATTTTACAGTGGCGTGTGATCGGGTCGGTTGCCAGACTGTGCGACCTTTCTCGCCAGAATTTGGGCTGGCCCCCTAGGTCCGGCCGGACTTAGCAGGCTGTTGAAAAACTCCACCGGGCTTGCCCCGTTGGCTCGCAGGCCTTTGCACTACTTCGGAATCCAAGTGTCATTGAGTAGTGCAAAGACCTAGTTCCACCGGGACAAGCCCGGTGGGGAGGTGATTCCACAGGCGGTTTGGGGTTCGACCTCCGCAAGAACCGCAATGCGGAGCGTTGCAGGAACGTGAGAGCCAAGGATGGTGCGAGTGCGGTTACCGGCCGAGTGCGGTTACCGGCCGAGGGACGAGTTAGGCTGAGGGATCGTTCGCACGATCATTTTTCGGGATGGTTCAGCACGCTCATGCGGGGGCATGGGAACGAGGATGGGATGGAAATTAAGATGGGCCTGATGCCCGTCCGGTGATGAAGGCGAAGAGCGGACGGGCAGGAGTGCCCATCCCACTCCGACCTCAGCACTTCGATCCTCGTGGTCTGAACGGGTTTCCCCTGACATATTGGATCCTCACTTCCTGTGAGACGTGGAGCATTAAGTCATGCGTGCCAGTGCTGGTTCACTGCTGTTGGGTATCTTCGCGGTGATGTTCGGATTGATGGGAGCCTATGTCGTTCGGAAGGAGCTTCACAAACCGAATTTCGTCGCCGTCGCGAACGACAAAGACAAAGTGGCAACTCAAACCGTCCCCGTCGCGAGTGTCCCGCTCGAACCGGGACGGAAGATTGAGTTCGGCGACATCGCCATTCTCAAGCTGACTCCGGCTCAGATGAAGGCTCAGAAAATCACGGGAGCCTTTATGTCGAACACCAAGCAAATCATCGGTCGCGTCCTGAAGCACGAGATCAAAGACGGACAGCCCTTCGACACCATCGACTTCTATCCCGAAGGGACCGGCCCCAGCGTGGCCGAACGTTTGAAGAAGGGCTATCGCGCCGTCACGGTCACGATTGACCAAGAGTCGGCCGTCGCCGGCTTCGCGATTCCTGGTTCGATCGTCGATGTCCTGTTCCGTGCGGACTCGGGGATGGAGAGCAAAGACAAGAACGCGGATGAACTTCCCGAAACGACCGTAACTCTGATCGAAGCGGCCGAAGTGCTGGCTCTGAACCAAGACACCGCGCACGTCTTGCGCACGTCCGATCCGAAGGCCCCGACTCCGACAGCCAATGCCTCGGTGACGCTGGCTGTCACGCCCCGCCAAGCCGCTTCGCTCCGCGTCGTCGGTGGCCGAGGCACGATGTCGCTCGCCCTGCGTCACAAAGACGATGTCGATGCCGGACCATCCGAAGTCTCACCCCGCACGCTCGATGAGTTGCTCGATCGCTCGAACAACAAACACAAGATGGAAATCTATCGTGGTCGCCAACTCAGCCGGACCTCGTTCAAGAACAACGAACGTCTGACTCCGACGGACCCCGGACCGGTTGCTTCCGATCCGATCCCAACCACCGTGCCGGTTCCACAGACGGCCCACAACGCTCCGAACGTCATCATCCTCAATCCTCGCAACGCCACGTTCGGTGGCGGCAACGACTGACAACACCAACCCGCAGCGTGAGCAAGGACGAGTGTTTTGAGACGCTGAAATTGCGAAACGTCACAAGTTGCCGGCTGTTGAACGACGCGGCCATTGGCCGCAACCAAACAACACAGGGGTCAGGTGGTTCAAAGTTCATTTTTCGCGGCCTGAGTCACATCCAATCAGGGGCATCACCTCACCGCGAAAATTTAACTTTGACCCACCTGACCCCGATCGCGCGACCATCGCGGACGTAGGGCAAGCGAGACGCTTACCCTACGTCAGACCGAGTTTTCGTCCTCGCTTACGCTTCGGGTTAGTGTGCGTTCGCTGCGGTTTGGTGTGCATTACGAATTGAAAAACCGGCTCGCAGGGAACGCGGACCATGGACCGAAGATTGCCGCGCGGGGCACCCCCTCACTCCACGCGAGAACAGGTTGAGACATGTTGTTCCCCAAGATGATTCCTCGCCCACCGGATACCGGTGAGGTTGAGTTCCAAACTCTCAAGACCAGCATCCACAGTGAGCTGGTCGAGTCACTCGACTTGGCCGCTGTGGGCAAGGTCGATGACGCGTGGATGCGGCGCGAGGTCCAGGAACTCTCGGACCAGATTCTCAAACTCCGCAAACTGAAGCTCGCTCCGGAAGTCCGTTCGCGGATGCTGGCCGATCTCGACTCGGAAGTCTTCGGTCTCGGGCCGCTCGATCCGCTGATGTCTGATCCCGAGATCAGCGACATCCTCGTCAACAACTGCCGCGAGGTCTTCATCGAACGACACGGTCGGCTGGAGTTGACCTCGACTCAGTTCGCCGATGATGCCCACTTGCTGCGGATCATTCAGCGGATCGTCAGTCGTGTCGGTCGCCGGATCGACGAAGTCAGCCCGATGGTCGATGCCCGCCTGCCCGATGGCTCGCGCGTGAATGCCGTCGTTCCGCCGCTGGCACTCCATGGACCAAAGCTCTCGATCCGCCGCTTCGGTGCCGAGCATCTCAAGCTGGAGAACATGCTGCTCGGTGGCTCGATCTCGGAGCCGATGGCCGAGTTCCTGCAAGCGGCCGTCGCGTCGCGGATCAGCTTCCTGATCGCTGGGGGAACGGGTGCGGGCAAGACGACGCTGCTGAACGCCCTCTCGGGAGCGATCCCGTTCGATGAGCGGATCATCACGATCGAAGACTCGGCCGAGTTGCTGCTCCAACATCCGCACGTCGTGCAGATGGAGACGCGCCAAGCGAACAATGAAGGGTCGGGCGAGGTCTCGGCCCGCGACCTCGTGCGCAACAGCCTCCGCATGCGCCCCGATCGCATTCTGGTGGGCGAAGTCCGTGGGCCGGAAGCCCTCGACATGCTGCAAGCGATGAACACCGGCCACGAAGGTTCGCTCAGTACGATCCACGCCAACGACACGCGCGACGCGCTCTCGCGACTCGAAATGATGGTCGCCATGTCGGGGTTCGAGATGCCGGTGAAGGTTGTGCGCGAGTACGTCGCGTCGGGGATCAAGCTACTCGTCCATCTCTCCCGGTTGAAGGGAGGCGTGCGGCGCGTGATGCGCGTCACCGAGATCGTGTCGGTCCAAAACGGCGAGTACCAACTGCAAGACATCTTCGGCTTCCGCCAGCAGGGCATAGATGCACAAGGCCGTGCCAAGGGCGAGTTCTACGCAACGGGCTATCGCCCCGTCTGCGTGAGCCGGTTCGACGACGCGGGAATCAGCGTGTCTGACGCCCTCTTCGCTTCCCCCGCTTAATCTTAATCCTACTCTTAATCCTAATCCCGCCTCCTCCCCCGCCGTCATCAAGTCCCCCCGATGCGCCCGTTCGACCACGAGAAACTGATCGTCTATCAATCGGCCATCCAGTTCGTCGCGTGGTCCTCAGACTTGCTCAACGGCCTCCCCAAGTCCCTCGCCGTGTACGACCAACTTGACCGAGCTTCGGCCTCCATCCCGCTCAACATCGCCGAGGGCAACGGCAAGTTCACATTGGCTGACCGTTGCCGGTTTTTCGATATTGCCCGAGGATCGGCCCTGGAGTGTGCGGCGTGCTTAGATGTGTTGGTCGCGAAGGGGCCGGTGGTGAGTGCGGTGGTGGAGTCGGGGAAGCAGTAATTGGTCGAGATTGTTTCGATGTTGGTGGGGTTGATTCGGGCGAATTCGGAGACGAGGACGGTGTGAGGAAGCGGCGGAAGAGGGATTAGGATTAAGAGTAGGATTAAGAAGTAGACGACGACGGACGACGACGTTTTTTTAGAGTGAACTCATGGACACTGCCAATCTCGTTTCACTGATTTCGTTTGCCAGCATCGCGTCCGGCTGTGGGGCGTTGTTTCTCGGCGTGCGCGAGTTGTTTGCGTGGGGCGGGAAGGACGCGGCAGTGAAGCGCGAGCTGCGGCGATTGCCTCGGCTGCGCGATGAAGATGCCGTGGGAGCCGGGGCGAT
This sequence comes from Schlesneria paludicola DSM 18645, assembly GCA_945862235.1. GTDB lineage: Bacteria > Planctomycetota > Planctomycetia > Planctomycetales > Planctomycetaceae > Schlesneria > Schlesneria paludicola_A. The sequence goes on along the minus strand of CAMAYU010000204.1, from coordinate 6,373 downwards.
CGAGTCGTTCGATGCGTGGTTCGAGCGGACGCTGTATGTGTCGGGGACAAACCTGACGCCGATCGAGGGGGGGCTGCTCGTCTGTCTGGTCACGTTGGCAGGAGCGGGAGCAGTCTTCCTCGCCACGCTCAGCGAACTCTTCACGTTGCTCGTCGCCGCGATTTTGGTTTTCGTCGTCTTCTCGACACTGGTGATCTTGGCTCGGCGGCGGATGGAGCAGTTCGAGCATCAGTTTCCGATGGCGCTCGACCTGTTGGCGCGCGCCGTGCGGGCGGGAGAGAGCTTCGACCAAAGCTTGTTGCTCGTCGGTGAGGCTTCGCAGGAACCGGTCGCCTCGGAACTGAAGCGGTGCGCGAAACAACTGGAACTCGGGCTGGCCATGCAAACGTGTATGAGGGGGCTGGCTCAACGCATCAACTTGATGGATGTTCGCATCTTCACAACGGCCGTCGCCGTGCATCGCGATGCGGGGGGCAACTTATCCCTCACGCTGGAACGGCTGGCGGAAGTGATCCGCGATCGTCACAGCTACCACCGGCAGTTGCGCAGCATCACCGGCGCGGGACGGCTCTCGTCGATGCTCATCACCGCGCTGGGGCCGGTGCTGTTCACGTACCTGTTCGTGTTTCAACCCGAGTACGGCCGAAAGCTGGTTGACGACCCGACGGGCCAATGGATGCTGGTCGTCGCCGTGGTCCTGCAACTGATCGGCATCGTGTGGGTGTTGAAACTGTTGAAGTCCGATTTCTAAACCAATGCTGTCAACGAACAGTCTGCTCCGCTTCTTCTTCCCCTCTTAATCTTAATCCTACTCTTAATCCTAATCCTCTCGGCTTTGCTGCCTCTTGCCTGAGATCAAGGCAGGAAGACGAAGCGGGATTAAGATTAGGATTAAGATTGAGAGGGGGGAGCAGGCGAAGACATCGCATACTTGGGGGAGCTTCAGTCATGACATGGTGGCAAACAGGGCTTCAACGCCTTGAACCGTATGTGCAGAGCCTAGATGCGTGGCGCACGCTCCTGCCTGTGAAGACGACTCCGTTACAGGGCAGCCTGCTGGTGATGGGGGCGTTCTTGGCGATCTCACTCCTGATCATGCTGGTCGGGCGCATCTTGATTGGCTGGGGGCGTAACCGGTTGCCCGAGTCCGATCAAGTGGGCAGCCGTCGTCCGCTCGTGCTGGGGCCGTTGACCGATGCTTTCGCGTGGGTCTTGCCCGTCAGCCAAGCCAAGCAAGCTTCGCTGCGCAAAGACCTCGTCGCGGCGGGCTACTTCCATCGCAAGGCGATTGAAGAGTATCTCGGCTTCCGCAACGCGGCCGCAATGGCATGGCTGGTTTTCACGGGATGTACCGTCGTGCTGTTGGTCGATCCGCGCGAGAACGTCACTCCACAAATTTTGATGGGGGCGGGAATCGTCTTCGGTTGTCTGCTCGCCATCCCGCGCATCGTCCTCAGTTCGCAGTCCGAGTCACGCCGGAACCGCATCCGGTTCGCGCTTCCCGATTCGCTCGACATGATCAACATGATGGTGACGGGCGGCCTGCCACTGCGATCGGCCATTCAGCGAGTCCAAAAGGAACTGCGACGTGCTCACCCCGACATGTCGTGCGAACTGGCGATCATCGACCATCAGGCCGAGACCGGTTCGATGGACCAAGCCCTCCGGCAATTCGCGGCGCGCGTCAACGTTCCGGACGTGACCGTGCTCGCGACGATGGTTCGCCACGCCGAACAACTCGGCGGCAGTATCTCGAACGCTTTCCGAGACTTCGCCGACAGCATCCGCCGCACACGCCGCCAGTTGGCCGAAGAACGCGGCAACAAGTCGTCCGTCAAGCTGATGTTCCCGACGATCCTCTGCCTGACTCCGCCGGTCTACATCCTGCTGCTCGGCCCTGCGGCGATCGAAATCAAGAACTTCATCACGAAGGAAAATCGTGCCGGGGGAGTCCTCTCACAATCGCTCGCCCCCGGCTCACGAGCCGCTGTGCGCGAAGCCCCTCGAACAGGCGCGGCAATCAATTCGTCCGATACACCCTGATGCAGGACATTGCGCAGTCAACTCGGGCGTGTCGATCATTCGTCAGTTCGCTGGACTGCCGCGTCGGGCAAGACGACCGCCTCACGTCGCTCGAATAACGCCAAGTGGACTCGCAACTCCTTCAAGAGCTGTGGCCGGAGACCGGCCGTATTCGTGACGGTCCGAATTGCCTTCACCGCGTCATCAAAATTTCCTTGAGCCGCATATGCGATCGCCAGCGTGTCGATGAATTCCGCGCGAGCTGGTGTTGTCGAATCGCACGCCGCTTTAGCCAGTGTCACGGCCTCATCAGGATTCCGAAGAGTGGCATCGGAACAGGTTGCCAACAGACGTGCCAGCTTTTGCTTCCAGCGCCCCTGTCGTGGCTCTTGCTCAATCGAGTGACGATAAGCCTGAATCGCTTCCGAAATGCGACCGATTCCCAGATAGGCGTCACCCAAATTGGAGTGGAGCAGTGCCGAGGACTCGCCAAACGATTTCGCCACTTCAAATCTAGTAATCGCGGTCTCGTACTCGTGCCGCGACAATAAGGCTCGTCCCCAAAAGTAATAGATCAAGCCCCAGTCTTTTTTCCGGGCAGCGGCCAAGCTTGGGATTCGACCGAGGTCCGCTGGAAACTTCGTTTCAGCCTCCGTGGCGACAGCGATCACACCGGCGGAGTCATTCTGGCCCGTCAGGCTCCGCACCAACCCGGCCCGAGCGCTGATTTGACTCGGGTCCAACCGGATGGCCTTGCGGAAATGGACGACGGCCTCTCCCAGCTTCCCCGTGGTATCTAAGGCGAATCCCAATTTTAAATGACTCCGGCTATTGGCCGTCACCACTTGGACGTTGTGACGAAACACCGACTCCGAAGAGTGCCAGTAGGCGGTTTGGCGATGTGACAGAATGGCCAAGGCACCGCACATCAAGATCGCGAATCCGCCGACAGGATACTTCCAGTGCTTGCGGTCATCTGGACGAAGCGGAAGCCCGGCAGTCAACGCGAGAAACAGTCCGATCAGAGGGACATACGAATAGCGGTCTGCGGCGGCTAGCCCCCCCATGCGCAAGAGACCGCAGACCGGTAGCAGGCTAATCAGATACCAAGACCAGCCGAACACCCGCACACGTCGAGTCGTACCCGGTCGGAGCATTAAGACCGTCATCAGCACGAGCAGCGCGGCTGCGACGAACGTGTTTTCCAAAGTTAGATAATTCGGGTCATAGGGATAATGCAGCGTGAGACTCAGAGGCATAAACGTCTTACGCACATAAAATCCATAGGACACAATAATGTGCGACAGCCGCTCTCCCACGGTGCAGTCTCGCGTATCGACAATTGTGCCATAGCCACGTTGGGCCAGAAAATTCAACACGCTGGTTGCGAAAGACAAGCCCAACAGCGGGACCTTCTCGATCAAGAGGAACCACAAGGGTTGAACTGGACAGGGAAGGACACCGGATGCGGCCAGCATACTGGGAGAATCGGTGTCGCTCTGAGGCCACCATGCGAAACGGGGTCGCCATCTTTGCAGGAGGCAGACATCCAGCATCAGGAGCAGCATTGGTGCGGTGATGAGCATCGCTTTGGACATGAGTCCCAGCGACAACAGCGCGACCACCAAACCATACCGAAGCGAGCTGGGGCGAGCCGCATATCGCACATAACAGACCAACGAACAGAGCAGAAAAAAAGTACTCAACACATCCTTGCGAGACGACACCCACGCGACCGGTTCCACGTGCAAGGGATGAATTGAGAACAACATCGCCACGAGCAGACTCTGAAGCGTGCTGAGCTTGAGCATCCGCAGCCAGGCGAACAGCATCCATCCTGAAGCAATATGAAAAAAGACGTTGGTGAGATGAAACCAACCGGGGCTATTGCCGTGCAGTGAGTAATCCAGCATCAGCGACAGCCATGTCACGGGATGCCAGTTCGCGAACCGAAACGTCGTGAAGGCCAGCCACGCTCCGGTGGCCGTCAATCCCCCGGTCACCAACGGTTCCGACCCCACGTATTTGTGATCGTCGTAACTGATGAAATCGCTGCCGCGCAACTGGCCGAACACCAGCCAAGGGACCAAGGTCAACAAGCCGATCGCGGCCAGCTGGCTCCACCAAGCATTCTGCGGCGGCTCGGTCAGTGACGATTCACATTCTGCATGGCTGTCCACCCCCGTTGACGTTTCGTCGGTGATCGTCACGGAATCTCCGTCGATCTGATCTTGGTCTGACAGCTCAATTCCCATTGTTTCCAATCAATGCTGTTGCCCGTCTAGCCGCTTGGCTGTCACGGATGTTGCTCAATGTTTTTCGATTTTAAAATTAACGTTCGCGACAACCACAACCGGTTATTACAGTGGTCACCCTTGGCCACGCACGTTGATGTCTACTTCAGAAAGTGAAACCGCTTCGCAAGCGTTGTACCAGTATGAAATCAGTTTTCACACGATCACCAGAACCACAGATTCCAGCCGGCGCAGAACTCGATTTGTCACCGTGTCCGATCTGCCACTTGGAAACGGCACGCGTTGTTACTCAAACGCCGCAGACGGACTCGTGGCTGGTTGAGTGTCGTAGCTGCGGACTGGGACGACTGCATCCGATGCCCGACGAAAAGGCGGTCAGTCGTTTTTATCCTGACACCTACTACGGCAATGACGGCCAGAAATTCACGGCATCGATCGAGTACTTGGTGGGCATGTTGGCGAATCGCCGCATTAAGTTTCTCACGCGCGGCCTCCCGAAACAGGCACGCATCCTGGATGTCGGCTGCGGCCGGGGACTGACACTCAAGAGGTTGGCCGACCAAGGTTTTGATGTTCACGGACTGGAGCATTCTCAACACGCCACGCGCGGAATCGACGAACGAGTCCAACTGAAAATCGCGACCGACCTACCGTCGGCCGCCTACCCTGACTCGCACTTCGATCTCATCATCATCTGGCATGTGTTGGAGCACCTCATCGATCCGGTTGCCACGTTGCGCGAAGCGCATCGGATCTTGCGACCGTCGGGACGGTTGGTTGTCGCGGTTCCCAATTACTCCAGCTTTCAGGCGCGTTGGACCGGGACCGGCTGGTTTCACCTCGACCTGCCCAGACATCTCTACCAGTTTCCCGCAGTCGGGCTGAAACGACTGATCTCGGACGCGGGGTTTGATGTGAACTCCGAACACCATTTTTCAATGAGGTACAACCCGTTTGGTTGGGTGCAAAGTGTTCTCAATCAGTTTGAAGGGTTGCCCCGAAACGGCTTGTATGAACTCCTGCATCAGACTGCGCCAGGAGTCCCCTCGCGTTTTACTCCCACACAACGACTGCAGTTCCTGACGGCATACGTCCTCGGAATGCCCTTCGGGCTGGCAATGAGTGTCCTCGACGCCTGCCTTCGGCAAGGCGCCACCATTCATCTGGTCGCCACCTCACGTAGTGCTGCGGCGACAGTCATCGAACAGTTGGGCAACTCCCTCTGAATAAATCGACCCGCAGGATGAACGCCTCGTCCGTCTGCGCCTGCAACCTCGGACGGACGAGGCGTCCATCCTATGGGTAACTGGCCGGTAACTCATTTGCCGGGTATTGCCTTGGTACCTCCGGCCAAAGCCTCGCTACCGCCAGTCTCTCTAATAAAAGTCGTTCTCTGGTCTAGGAGCCTGTCGTTGTAACTGAGGCGGGCGGGTGTTGATTGGCGTTTGGGCGAGGCGGTGGCCCGTCAGGCCGGAGCGGCTCGCCAGAGCTTGAGCAGGTTGTGGGTCAGGCAAACGAGTTGCCATTCGGCTTGCATCTTGGCGATGCCTCGCAGGGCGAATTGGCGGAAACCGCCGGTTTGCTTGATCTGACCGAACACTGGCTCGACTTGTCCCTTTCGTTTCTTGTAGGTCGCACGCCCGTTCTTGGTTCGCAGCGTACGGGCCATACGCTGCTTCGGGATGAGCGATCGCGGGATGCGACCGCGTGGTACCGGCGGCAGTTCTTCGTGGTGTTTCAGTCGCTGCGTCGGGATGTACGGAACCATGTCGTGGGAGCGAACGCACTGCGTGTTGTCGTCGCTGTAGTAGCCCGTGTCGGCCACGAAATCTTTTGGGCGTTGAGTGATCTCGGCGGCTTGGACGTTGGCTTCCATCTGCTCGAGCAGCGGGGCGACTTGTCGGACATCGTTGGCTTGCGGCGTGACATCGGCGGCAATGATGAGCTGCGATTCATCGACCAGCACCTGGGCATTGCCACATGGGTCCCAGCCCTTGTTCGACGCCTTCACGATCTTCGAGTCGGGGTCGGTGAAGTTGCGTTGAGCCTTCGGTTCCGGCTTGATCTCGTCGAGGTTGATCGACTGCGGCTCCTGC
>CAMAYU010000203.1 GCA_945862235.1 Schlesneria paludicola DSM 18645 | reverse complement strand
CCTCCGCGCAGGACGCTGTTGCCCTCGAAGAGCGTGCGCTGATCGACGGCTTGGGGGTTGAGCCAGTCTGACTCGTGAATCTGACCGCTTTGCGAGTAGGCGGCGAGGGCGTTCTTGTACGTGGCCAGTTCGATCTGCTCGCGCGGGATGCCGCGCTGTTCGGCGAGCTTCGCGGTCTTGGGGACGGCGAGGACATCCGACTTGCCCCAGTCGGCCGAGCTATCGACGATGACCCGCTCGGCTCCGGCGACTTGCAAGATGTCGACCATCCGCTCGTTCCCCATCTTCGTGCCGGGATAGATCGTGAACGCGCACCAGTAGCCGCGGTCGAGCACCTCGCGGTACGTCTCTTCGTTGTTGTGGTCGATGATGACCATGTGCGGGGCGATGCCGTGCTCCTCGATCACGTCCATGCTGCGGTACGTCCCCTGCTTCTTGTTGCGGTGAGGCGTGTGGATCAGGACCGGCAGCCCGACCTCCTTCGCCAACTCGAGCTGCTTGCGGAAGTATTTTTCTTCCACGGGTGTTTGATCGTCGTAGCCGATCTCGCCGACCGCGACGACACCTTCCTTGGTGAGGAACAGCGGGAGGAGGTCCATCACCTGTTCGGCGAGCGCCTCGTTGTTGGCCTCTTTGGAATTGAGGCCCATCGTGCAGTAATGCCGGATGCCAAACTGAGCCGCTCGAAACCGCTCCCAGCCGACCAGCGAGGCAAAGTAATCCTGGAACGACCCGATCTGCGTCCGCGGCTGCCCCTGCCAGAAGGCCGGCTCAATGATCGCCTTCACGCCGGCAGCCGCCATCTGCTCGTAGTCGTCCGTCGTGCGCGAAACCATGTGAATGTGCGGGTCGAGGTACAGCATGATGTTCTTTCGTAGGATGGGCACTCCTGCCCGTCCGGCTTTCAAATTTGTTCAGACATCAAAGAGGAAGGGCAGGGGTGCCCATCCTACGAGTTGAGGATCTGTTTCGCTCGCGGATCGGGGCAGCGAAGCAAGGCGTTTGTCGCCGCTTGTCGTTCTTCAGGCGAACCAGTTGTCAGCACGAGTCGCAAGTCGTCCAACGCCCGTTCGTCCGCGAAGGGGCCGACGCAGCGCCAGAGGTCGGGCGGGATCGGGCGATGAGCGGCGCGGCGTTCGTGAGCAAAGTCGATCAGCGTCGTCATGAGTTTGGCGTTGGCTCGCTGATCGACACCGATCAATTGATCAAGCGGCACGTCAATGAACAGGCATTTCAAGACGAGTTGGTTCCACTGCTCCTCGTTGAGTTGCTCGGCGGGGTACGGATTCTGGTGGGCGATCGCGCAGAAGACCGACTTGATGTTGGTCCGGATTCCCTCGGCCGTCCGCAGCACGTGCGACGCGGGGTTCGGCAGTAGTGGCAACGCCTGGTACAGCGCCACCAGCTCACCGACCTCGCCCGCTTGGAAGAGTTGGTCGAGCGTCTGGACGTACAGCACCGCGTCCTCGGACGGGAAGCTGAGTAGGAGGAACGTCCGCGCGAGTTGATCGAGGCTCCACCCGCGCGGGTTCCAACCGAGCCGAGCCGCCTCGGCCTGAGCCAGCTCGGCGTCGGACAGCGTCACATCGGCCTTGCCGACCTTGCGCGGAACCATGCCGAAACCGAGGAACAGCGTCTTCCTGTCTCCGGTTTGAATCATGGAGGCCCGTTCATCGAGCCACGCCAGCGCGACGGAATCAACTCGCGCAACGATCCATTCACGCACGAGGTTTCTGAGATGCAATGCTCGCTCGCTCAATCGGTTTCTCCCTGTCACGGATGCGGTGAAATTCGCAGGCCACCATTGGGAAATCGCGAAAGGCGTAAGCTAGAGACTGCACCGCCAACCGTCCACGATGGCATGACATCGCTCGTAAACGGACTCCGGCAGTGAACCACCTCTGCATGGTCCCGTTGGCCCGTTCCATCACTAAAACTCTGACCTCGAAAAAACAAAAGCCCGACACTCGTGAGAGTATCGGGCGTGGGAATCAATCAGATTCACGACGGGCATCGCGCTGTGAGTCAGTTCGCAGCGGCGAGTTCGGGTTTGACATAACCGAGGCCACGGACGACTTCGAGAACCTCGCTCCATGTCGGAAACATGCGACCACTCTTGCGTTTGTAATCGTCCATCGCCTTCATGAACTCGACCTCGTCGCCCGAGTAATCGCGTTCGCAGGTCGTCGGGTCGATCAGACGGCGGCGTTCAACCTTGGCGCGGCGCGGGGCCGCTCGACGTTCTTCACCGACGTACTTGGCCTCACCCTCGGCGACGCGACGATCCGGCTTATTTCTCCGATCGCCTCCGATTCGCTGGTTCTGAATGCGCCGTTCGACCTCTTCGATCCTGTTTGTGCCGTGGACCATATCAACCACCTTCTGTCGCATAAATCCTGGGGGAGCGATCCTTCGCCGGGACTGGGGGAGTCATTCCATGTCAGAAAGAGTATTGCCGCTACTTTGCTCACTGAACGGATCGTAAAGATTACAAAGCAATGTTCGCTTAAAGAAACACTGCCGATGGCGTAGAGATGCCAGTTGTAGCGGTTGTCGAGGTCGCGCCGATTGTGAGATGCGCTGCGGTGGATCACTCGATGATTGAATCGACGGGATACGTTGTAACGGCGGTACGTCAGGCGAACGCGGACGACACAACACTCTCGAAGAGAGCATTTCAAAACTAGCCCGACGCGCAAGCGAGGGCTTCACCATCATCGAAGGCTCAGCCCTCGCTTGCGCGTCGGGCTAGTTTTCCGAGGCAAAAGCAGGTCGTGAAATGTGTTCGACCCTCTCGCCTTTCTCAAACGTGACCCCTTGAAGTCAACGAGTCAGTCGAGAGCGACACCGAGCGTCACGCGCAGATGGTCGTCGTGGAGACTCCCGGCGATGAAGGCGGCATCGAACAGTTGCAGAACTTCGCTGAAGCGCGACAGTCGTGTCTGGATGCTTGGCTTCGACTTCTCCGACCGGCCCGCCAGCGTGGTGGCAATCCAGTCGGAATGCTTTGTCAGCGCGGCACGAGTCTGAATCGAATCGAACCAGACCAACTGCGTCGCCGTACCGAAGAACCGCCGCGCATCATCACTCAGCCGTGTGGAGCCTGATTGTTTCGACAGTGGGTCTGACGACGAGCTGACTCGCAACAGTTCGGCTTTGGAACTCGACACGAACAGACGATCAGCAACGATGCCGTAGCCCGGTTCTCCAAGCGGCAATCCTTCGAGCCATCGTCGCGTCGTCGTGCCATCACCCTTCGATCTCACGACGATGTGGGACTCGGGGTGCTCCCCGGACAAATGCGCTCCCAAAAAGTTCAGACCGAACGAGAGGGCGTTATCGAGACTGGCCGCCAATTGGGGTTCGTCGTCGTTGGAGGCGGTCGCTAAGTTCTTGGGCATCCACGAAAACTGACCGAGCACCTCGAACGGAGCCGCCCGATCGGCAACCTGCTCCGGCGCTGAAGCGTGAACAGTGATGTCAGACAGCAGAGCAGGGAGGACTTCCTCGATGAGATCTCGTCCACCAAGCAAACTCCTCAGAACACGTCGGGTCCGCACGAAGTCATTCGATTTCACTCCGGGATCCACAGCGAGCCACATCCTGATGAGCGGCCGAACATCGACTCCCCCTGAAACTGCGAGCAAGGCCGCAGCAGGAATCCGCTCGGACCAGCGCGAGTCTGACGACGCTTGCTTGGTGGGTGCCTCCGTCGAACGAACGAACTCTGTCCAACCTGAGGGGAGTTGAGTGCGATCCAACTCGGCCACGACATCCAGCGCCAAGCCTTCTTCGAGCCGAAGCGAACCCGCGAGAGCCGACACACAACGCCAAACTCCCAGAACCACCGCAGCTTCGTTGTCGTTCTTCGCCCCCTCGCGAAGTGTCTTATCCCACGCGCGACTATTCACATGCACGAACGCGACACCGTTCTCGGGTAGCCTCGCGCGAGCCGCTCGGTACGCTGGCGACTCACGCAGCGTGCGGATGGTTCCGTCGATCGCCTTCTGCGACTCGGCATGTGCCACCGCAGCCTGCTGCATCTCGATGGCCTGTCGGACAAGTGGCTCGTGGTCCGACAACACCAGCGTTTGATCGAAGAGGACGTAGAACAGCACCTCCTTCGATTTCGGCGACTTCAATCGCTTGATGTAGGTCTGCCCGAGATGCTGCTTCGACTGATCGACATGCTGAGGTTCGAGCTTGTTCAATGCCGCGACGGAACGCGACAACGTCGCCGCGTCGCGTGCTCTGGCAATCATCACCCCTTGCGGCTTCGCTCCTTCAGGCAGATACACGGCCAAGACCAACGACTCCGCACACAGTCCGCGCAGTTGTTCAGACAACGGCAGGCCAGTCATTTGAGTGACATGGTTCTCGACCGCCGCCCACTGCTGAAAGCCCGCTCCCAACAACAGCCTTTGAAACGGTGCGAAGGCCCGCACCCGTTCGGCCAGCCGCGATTGTTCAATCCGCTGCCAACTCGCGTCCCAGTTTGGAACTTCTAGGCAGACTGCCGCCGTGTCCGCCACGAGGTCCAGCGGCGAGACCTCAACTGCCCCCACGTCCTTCACTCCGAGGAACGCGACGAAGCTGAGCACCATCAAAATCCATCGCAGTGGCCGGAACGTGGGCATGAGGATTCCTTGTGGTGGGATGAAGCGGACGCGGGGGAGATGAAGGGATCAGCAGTACGAGCGATTCTCACGCCGCGACATCCGTCGTCGGCATGTTCAACAAACACCGAAGCCTGACGCGCAAGCGAAGCAGCGACTCGCGACGGTGTTCGATTGCGCGTCAGGCTTCAACAATGAGTTTTTTCGATATGCGCTGTCAGCCCGAAGGGACTCGGTTGGGAACGGTCTCCCATAAAAAACCGATCGCTTGGCCAATCTGGCCTCCGATCGACCGACTCAGTTCGGCACCGGGTTGCGGCGCAGCTTCAGTTCCGTCGCTCGCAAGCAGTCCCTCTCGCACGGGCAAGACAGCGCGAGGCCACGCGACCGATTGGGGCATCACGGCGGCAAAGTCACGCGCGGTGGCCGTGGTCTCGTTTGCCAACTCTTGATACTCGGCCTTCAAGTCGCTGAGGACGGCTACGACCGATTCGGAAACTCCGACCTCCGAGCCTTCTGTGCCCGTGCCGACAGAGGACCGTTCGCCGGTTAAAGAACGGCCGTCATTCGGAGTTGTCCGAGCAACGGCTGCCCCGCCTTCTCGAAGCGGGTCGATGCGGCGAGTGGCCATCCAACAGGTCATCGCGACACACGCCACCGTCGCGGCGACCACCCAGTTCGCCCGCCGCGACGGCCTGTGCGAGAGAACAGCAGGTTCGAGCGAACGCGACTCCAACAAAACCGTGGGCATCTCGTCAGACAACGGCGATAAGGGACCAGCCAGACTTCGCAGGACTCGGTCACTCAGTAACGCAGGGACTTCCACCGGACGCCACGCGGAAATCGCGGACTCCAGCAAGAAGTGATCTCGCCAGAGCGACTCACACGCCGGACACGACTGCCGATGGTCCACGGCCTCGTCGGAAAGTGGACTGCGACGAGATTCAACCTGTTCATGCAAGACCGCTTCAAAATCAGAACAGTTCATATCCATCCTCCGTCACCACGCCACGTTCCCGCAGCAGTCCGGCCAATTCACGTCGCGCCCGATGCAACCACGTTTTGATCGTCCCCTCCGGTACCTCCATGATTCGAGCCACCTCTTGAATACTGAGGCCTTGCTGATGGAACAGTAGAAAACAGATTCGATAATCGTCCCGCAATTGGCTGATCGCCAGTTGAAGTTCTTCCGCCAAGTCGAAGCCACTCAGTCTTGCCACCGGTGCCGCAGGTTCGACCACCGACTCCACGGTTCGCGTTCGAGTCTTGAGTTTCGATTGATGCGTGCGACAACGATTGACCGCGATAGCCAACACCCACGGCTTGAGCGGTCGCACGCCATCCCAGTGTTTCAGATAACGAACCGCCCGAACGAGCGTCTCTTGAGCGACATCCTCTGCGTCCTGACGATGCCTCAATTGACGCACGCAGATCGCGAAGACCAGCCCCTGAAACTGCTCGACAAACTCCAGCAACCCGTCTCGGTCACCGGCCAAGCAGCGTATGACGAGTCCCCGGTCATCCACCTTGCGGCTTCCCTTTCCGGTGACGAATACCCGTCGAAAGAGAGGCGGGTTTCAGGGCGGCCAGAGTTCAGCGGCGAACCGCCGCGATTCGCTCCGAAACAGTTTGTCCGTGAACCTCATCCACGTGATCAGATCACGCGACATTCGAGGAGGCTCACCAAACAACTGGCCGACGAGTCTAAAGGTCGCAGGGCGGACGATGTACGGCATCCGCTAAATGCGTCTCAGCGAGTGATCTGCTCACGGGCAAACTGTCTCGCCATCTTGTAGGCGTGACGCATTGCAAACGCGCGCGTCTCCATCTGCTCTTCCGTGTAATACTTGCCGGTGTCGCTTGTCGGTAACCCGGCGAAGGCGATTGTGAGTGGCATCAGATCGAGAAACTCACGGTAACGGCGTTGTTGTTCGGCGACGTTGGGATCGGCGTTCGACATGGTTGCGGCTCCCGACTCGAAGAGTCTGTTACACAAAACATTTGCGGGGTGAAACTATCCATTCGGCCAATGGCCTTCGACAAAAGGGACCGACTAACGAGTCCGTTTCTGCATGTAGTTTTTGATGATGTCGGCAGCCGATGTCGAAGGCTTTTCGACCGGGGCCGCTGGCGCACCGCCCGGTGCAGGAGCAGCCGGCGGAGGGGCATCCTTGAAACCCGTCGATTCCGGGGGAGGCAATCGAATGGCCACGTCCGCAATTGCGGCTGCGGCAGCGCCCACAGGCTCGGCAGCAGCAGGCACGGGCATCGGATAACTCGGAGCCATCGGCATCCCCATCGGATAACCCTGCATCTGAGGATAGGCCGGTTGACCATAGCCGGGCGGATACTGTTGCGGGTAACCCATCGGAGGTTGACCGTAACCGGGCATCATCTGGGGATAACCCGGAGGCATCATCTGGGGATAGCCGGGCGGAGGCATCTGGGCGTAACCAGCGGGATATCCACCGGCTGCGGTTCCCGCGAAGATTGCCGTATCGTTGGCAACAGCAATTGCCGTGTCTTGAGCGGCGGGGCCGACGACTGCGGGAATCTCGTAGGTTGTCTCGTTCAACTCGGCATTAGCGATCTCGCTATTGGAGTCACCAAGATAAGCAGGAATCTCCGCCGTCACACCACCAGGAACAGACTCGATCTCAGAAGAGCTACCCGTTTTCGAAGAAACCTTGGCGACAACGGCCGCTGGCTGCCGGATCACCAGTTCGAGTTCCATCTTGCCAATGCCAATCTGATCACCCGGCTTGAGGACCACTTCGCCACGCAACGCTTCACCGTTCACACGGGTTCCGTTGGTGCTACCCAAATCTCGGAGGCGAACGGCATAGTCGTCGATGGAAAAGACGCAGTGATGGCGGCTGACCATGTCGCTGTTCGGCCGCAGATGACAGTCTTGCTCACGCCCGACCAAGAACTTTTTGGTCGTGAGGGGAATGGCTTTCCCTTGATGTTTTCCGCCCAGAATCTTGAGTTCCGCCTGTAGCATGAACCAGGCACTCCCCTAAGTCAGTGACGCCACAGAACTCACCGAAGCGGCGAGTTCAATCAAACTCGAAAACAGATTGTTGATGTCGCGCGAGACGTGACTTTCACGGGTGAATCTAGTTGCGACAACCCCGATTCCCGTCGGCGAGCTAACCAGCCAAGACCTCAAATCCCGCTTGCCAAGACATGGTGCGGTACGCTAACGCCCGAGTCTGGAGCTGTCAACGAGTCACGCTAGGCACGCACGACCATCGCCAAGCTCGGTGTGAACTGGAGTGCATAATGCTCGACGCGGACGGCGATTCCCCGATCCCCACCAAAGGCAGTCAGCCCGTTTTCGACTCGCTAAAATCGCCATTCATCTCAGCATCTTCGCTGGCAAGTGGAGGCACTCCGGCCTTTCTTGACGCTCGACATTCTCTGTTCACGACTGATACCTTCGACCTTCAAAGGAAGCTTCCGCTTCGGCATCAGTTCGCGGGGCACGAAGAGTGCCAGCAGGAATGGAAAGATTCATCATGGGTACGAATACATCTCGTCGTGCGGTCGTACTCGTCAGTGGCGGACTCGATTCGGCCACGATCCTCGCGATCGCCAAGGCCGAAGGTTTCGAGACGTATGCACTGTCGTTCGATTACGGGCAGAGGCACCGCTTTGAGTTGGCGGCGGCGACTCGCGTCTGCGCCGCCGCCGAGGTGAAGCGTCACATCGTTGTGTCGCTCGATCTGCGGGCATTTGGCGGATCGGCTCTGACCGATGACATCGCGGTTCCCAAAGATCGCTCAGAAGATGATCTGACGAATGGTATTCCGGTCACCTACGTTCCCGCACGCAACACGATTTTTTTGTCGGTCGCTTTGGGTTGGGCAGAAGTACTCGGAGCGAGCGACCTCTTCATCGGCGTGAACGCGGTCGATTACAGTGGCTACCCCGACTGTCGGCCCGAGTTCATCGCGGCCTTTCGCCAACTGGCCAATCTCGCCACGAAGTCTGGTGTCGAGGGGAGCGATGAGTGGCACGTCCATGCTCCGCTGATCTCGCTTACCAAAGCCCAGATCATTCGATGCGGCCTCGTGCTCGGCGTCGATTACGGTCTGACACACAGTTGCTACGACCCGAACGAACAAGGCCAAGCCTGTGGCCATTGCGACTCCTGCAATCTGCGGCTGAAGGGCTTTGCCGAAGCGGGGCTGCCTGATCCGGCACCGTATTGCCACGCTTGACGATGTCTCCGTGAGCAGCACGCCAACCGCGACACTTTGGGCATAAGGCGACCGGAACAAATGGTTTACCCGCAGACACCAATCCGAAGTGTGAACGAAGACGTCGATCGACTTCGTTCACACTTCGGATTGGTGTGGGTATGACCAGTCTTGCCGGTCGCCTAAGCCCTCCAATTCCGACTTTTGAAGGAGAGGCCTCGAGGGGCTGAGTCCTGATCTTGCCTGCGCTTTATAGGGCTTCCTGCGTGATCGGCTTGGTCGCGTCGAGGACCAGTCCACACAGTCCCGACAGCACGAACGCGACCGCACAGACGGCGAACATCGTGTTCCATTGGGTCAGGCTCGGCGTCTCACCCAAGACGGCGTTGTAGATCAGCGGAGCCACCGCCGCGCCGATGTTGCCCCACATGTTGGCCCAACCGAGGATCGCTCCCGTGTACTTGCCCCCCACATCTTGAGCGTACGCCCACGTGGCGGGGACGCCGAGATCGACCCCCATCACCATCACGCTGAGTCCCGCGATCATGGCCCACGGCAACCAACGCGTGGTCGGATCGGGCGTGCAGAGAATTCCCAACGTCAGGCAGATGCCGTAACCGAACGCGGACAGCAGGCGTGTCGAGGCGATCGGCAAGCGGCGTCCCCATTTGAGGCCCAGCTTACGGGCCGTCAGGTCTGTCCAGCGACCACCGAACAGCATCCCGACGATCCCCGCCGCCGTCGGCACCGCCGTCATCAACGCCTGCTCGGCCAGCGGCACGCCATGCACCTTGTCGAGATACCTCGGCAACCACGTCACCGCGAACAGCCAGCCAATGTTGGTGAAGAACTGCATCAAGCTGTTCCCCCACAGACTGAGGCTCGTGACGATCGCCCGACACGGAAACGGAGCATCACGCGGCTCGACCGCCTTCGCCGCCAGGCTCGCCTCATCGTCGATGAACCGCCGCTCAGCGTCATTGCACCACGGATGCTGCTTCGGCGTGTCGCGACCAACCCACGCCAACACCAACGCCACAGCAAGGCCCACGATCCCATAGAGGATCAACGTCGGTCGCCAGCCTCGACCGTTGAGCTTTTTAATTTCTTTGGACAACGCCGCTTCAATGGCCAAGCGATTCAACAGCTTTGTTTCACTGAAGGTCAGCGAAACACCACTCGTTCGTTTTTCCAAGAGGCTTTTTCCATTCGGTGGAAGTCGGAGTGGAGCTACGTTTTGATCTGTCACCAACTCGATATCATCGAGCAGGTTATTGAGCTGCGCGAGAATCAGCTTGGATGCCGTCATTGCCTCTTCATCAGTTGGGGCACCGTGTGCTGCACTTGAAACGGGAATCCAATCCTCAATGAATGAGAACGGGCTAGGTGCGCGCGGCGCAGGTTCCATCGTGTACCTAAAGCTCATGTCCTCCAAATGGCGTTTCAACGAGTCAGGTAGCTTGGCGAACTGCACCTTGAGGAACTCGTCCTTGGGATCATCGCTCACCTCTGCGTACCGCAAATGATTCACCAGCTTCGTTGGGTCGATGACATCATTCTCACTGAAGTCGGGAGCCCCGGCGGACCTCGCAAACGCCACGATGCACCATGCGGTCAAGATCGGAGCCAGCACACCCCCCGCGCGGCCTCCGAGGGCGATGATCGAACTGGCCGTGCCGCGCTGCGAGATCGGGAACCAGTTGCGGATCAGACCGCCGCAGACGGGGAAGGCTCCGGCTTGAGCGGCTCCCATGTAGAGACGCAGGTGCAACACGAGCCAGACCGAGGCGGCCAGTCCCAGCAACCCCGTGAAGGTGGACCACGCGAGGATGTAGATCGTCAGCATCAATCGCCGGCCGAAGCGGTCGCTCAACCAACCGGCAGGAACTTGCGAGAGGGCATACGACCAGAAGAACGCGCTGATGAACCAACTCATCTGCGTCTGCGTCATCCGCAGGTCTTCGCGGATGTACTCGGACGCGATCCCCACCGCAAACCGGTCGAGATAGAGCAGGCAAGCCATCACGATCAACACGCCAGCGACACCGTAGCGCACGCGCGTCGGAGCCTCATTCAGCCCGCTCGTCCTCGGATCGCTCTCGGGCGAACCGCTCGTCAAACCGGAACCGGTCTCATCGCCACCCCGAGCCGCATCGTTCGACATGAGCCTCTCCAAACAGTCCGTTCGTTCCAGCCTCAACATCGCATCGCACGGTAGGGAGCGCGGAATGGAGCGTCAACCATTGATGCCAACCGACACCAACTCGCAGCGTGAGCAAGGATGCGCCTTTGTATTGGGGCGGTTCCATCGACCGGGGAGGAGTCGCTGAAGAACTGTCGCAGTCTGCGGACTCGCTTGCCGAGATTGCCTGACTCTTTATCTCTCGCGCCGTCAGTGATGAGACCTCTGAGCGGTGCGGCGGAAGCCCCCCGCTCGGAAACCTCTTACTTTGTGCTGCATGAGGTCTTGAACGAGACGTTTCTGAAATTGGAGTCATGGTGAGCCGGGCGGCGTAAGCCCCCGGACTTTTCACGACAGGAGTTCGGGGGCTTACGCCCAATGGCACTCACTTTGAGCGGCACGGCGCTAGCCGCCGGTAAACGGAGTTGTGTTTCCAAGCAAAGA